>NZ_OY787469.1:0-308750 GCF_963678835.1 uncultured Desulfuromonas sp. | reverse complement strand
GGTTTTAAGATGAGGGAAGAAAACAACAAACAGACGATCCTGGATGAGATCAACGGCGCCATCCGCTGGCACCTGCTCAACGGCGCCGTCGATCTGGAATTGTTCGATCTGCTTTCGAGCTGGACAACGGCAGAGGAGGTTGCCGCCGTAAAACATCTGGATGCGGCAAAAGCCGCCCTGTTTCTCGATGCGCTCACCGCCTGCGGCTATGTGGACAAATTCGCCGGACGTTACATCAACACGCTGCCGGCGCAACAGTATCTGAACAGCACCTCCGAGTTGTATCAGGGCAGCGTTTTTCGTCGGATGAGCGCGTTGCGCCTCAGGGGGCTCGATCAACTGCCCGAGCTGCTGCGCGGCGGTGACGTTGCCGCGCTACGCCTTGAGGCCGAAGCGATCTGGGCGCGCGCCAGCGAACATCTGATCGCTTTTCAGAAGTCCATTGCCGCGCCGTTGCTGGCGCGGCTGGACGCCTTGGGGCGCATGGCCGACGTGAAGCGCGTCCTTGATCTCGGCTGCGGCCCCGGCCATCTCGGCCTGTCCGTCAAGGACGTGTATCCCCATGTGGCGCTGACCCTGCTCGACCTGCCCGCGGTCATGGAAAAAACCCGTGATTACGCCGCCCATCACACCGCGGATGGCACGATAACCTTTACCGCGGGCAACTACAACCGGGATGATCTCGGCGGCGACTATGACCTGGTGATCGCCGCGCGCTCGCTCTATTACGCGGAGGATCTGCAACGCCTGATGGCAAAGCTGTTCGCGGCCATGCGCCCCGGCGGCGTCCTGCTGTGTGTGCATGAGGGTCTGTACAACGAACGCACCGCGCCCGCGGACGTGGTCATCAGCCGTATCGGCGTGGCCCTGCGCGGGTCCGACGTTTCCCTGGAGCGGGGCGCGCAGGAACAGGCCATGCAACGCGCCGGGTTTCGCATTGACGCCTTGCACAACGACAACAGCCTGGGCGGCAACAGCGATCTGGTAGTCGGGGTGCGGCCATGAGCGTCCGTGCGGCAGCGGTTCTGGTGATCGTTTTGCTGTGGATAACGCCGTGCGGCGCGGCACGGCGCCTCAACCTGCTCGGTGCACCGCTGTTCGAAAGCGGTGCGCTGATGCTCATGGCCCAGGAGGATGTGTTTGCTCGCCTCGGCTACGAAACACACTTTATCCCCTGGCGTTCACCGGATCAGTATCGAGCCATGCTGCTTTCGGGCCAAGCCGATATTCTCGTGATCAGCGCCCTGGAATACACGCGCCTGCGCAAGGCCCTGCCCGACCTCAATCTGCTGTTCAGCGTGGCGGGTACCCCGCTCTGGCTGCTGGGCAGTGCCGGTGACATCCGCCTGGAAGAGCTGCGCGGCAAACGGCTGGCCCTGCCTTTTCGCGGCGATATGCCGGAGTTGACCCTGCGCCTGCTGCTGCGCAACAGCCCGGTGAACATGGCCGATGTGCGGCTGGTGTCCGGCGGCGGGGCCGTCAGCTCGGCGCAACTGGTCATGACCGGTGACGCCGATTTCGTCATGATCGCGGAGCCGTTGGCCGCGATGATGGTGAACCTTTCGCACGCCCAGAACCGTGGCCGGCCGCTGCATTACGCCCTGGACCTCAATCGCCTCTGGCACCAGCGCAACCCGCAGGGGCCGCCCCTGCTGCTGAGCCATATCGTGGCGCGGGACCTGCCAAAGGCGGTGAGCGAACTGTTCCAACGCCTCTATCCCGCCTATGTCGAACGCTGCCGCAACCGGCCGCGCCAGTGCGCGGCGCTGTTTTGCCATTATTTTCCGTCGCTGTCGCAATCGGAGGTAGAGCGTTTTTTAGCCACGACACCGTTACGTATCCTGCCCGCGGCGGAAATCAAAGCGCCGCTGTGCCGTTTTCTCGACCTGGTGGAAGAGGCGTCCGATGAAGCGTTATAACCTGCTTGGCACCCTGGCCCTGCTGGCTCTGTGGTGGCTGCTGGCGCGAATGATGCCGCCGCTGACCATGGCTTCGCCGTGGACCGCGATCACCACGGCTCTGCGCCTGCTCGGCGATGCTCATTTTCTCACCGTTCATCTCGCCGTCACCCTGACGCGGGTGAGTTGTGCCTTGGTCCTTGGCAGCCTGGGCGGCTTCATTCTCGGCCTCATCGCCGGCAGCAGTGCGCGGATCATGGCGTTTCTTGAACCGTTTCGCCGTGTCCTCACCGGGATTCCCGGTATCGTCGTGGCGGTTCTCGCCATGTTGTGGTTCGGACTCGGCAGCCGCATGGCGATCTTCATCGGCAGCGTGTTTATCCTGCCGGTCGTCTACCTCAATATTGCCGAAAGCCTGCGTCGCGGCGACCGCGCCCTACTCGACGTGGTTACGGTGTACCGTCTCCCTCTGATGCTGCGCATCCGCTACCTTTATACCCCGCTGATCGGTGCCGCCCTGGCGTCTTCGCTGACCCTTGTCATCGGCAACTGCATGCGTTTAATCATTCTCGCCGAGGTGCTCGGTGCGGGAGAAGGGCTCGGCTATCTGCTCAGCCTGGCCAAGGCGCGGCTGGATATGCCGATGTTGTACGGCACCGTGCTGATCAGCCTGCTGTTCGTCTGGAGCGGCGAGATGCTGGTGACCCGCCTGCTGGCGAGGTGCGTCCATGGATGATGCCTTGCTGAGCATTTGCGGTCTGGAGATGTGCTTCGGCGCGCAGCGCATTTTCGCCGACGTTGATCTGCGCTTGAACGCGGGAGAGATTGTCGGCATCAGCGCGGCCAGCGGCAACGGAAAAACCACGCTGTTGCGGATTATTGCCGGGTTGGAATCCGATTACGGCGGATGCGTGCGCCACCGCGCGCGACGGATCGCCTACGTGTTTCAGGACACGCGTCTGCTGCCGTGGCTCAGCGCCGAGGACAACGTGGCTCTGCCCCTGTTCAAAACCCTGGGGCGCAACCCGGCCCGGGAGCGCGCCCGCTATTATCTGGAACGGCTCCGCCTGGAGGGGTGCCGTAACAAGCGTCCTTCGCAGTTGTCCGGCGGCATGGCGCAGCGTGTCGGACTGGCCCGCGCCCTGGCCTTTCAGGCCGACCTGCTGTTGCTCGATGAACCGTTCAGCTCCCTGGATGACGCATTGCGCGACCATGTGCTGACCCTGGTGGGCGCGGAACTGCGTCGTAACAACACGGCGGCCCTGTTTGTCTCCCATCAGCTTTGCGATCTGCAACGGCTGACGGAGCGAATTGTCACCTGGTGAGTTGACGACGATAGTCACGGGGGGAACAGCCCGTGGCATTGTGGAAAACATGACTGAAATGGCTGGAGGAGCTGAATCCGGTGGCGTAGGCGATTTCCGTGATGCTCATATCCGTGCGCGCGAGATAGTCCTCGGCGCGGCGCAATTTTTCCCGGCGCAAAAACTCAAAAACCGTGGTGCCGTGCTCCCGGCGAAACAGGCGGTTGAGTTTGGTGCGGTTGACCCCGCTCATGGTCGCCAACTCCCGCAACTGAAAATCGCGGTCGAGGTGGCGGCACAAATAGTGCGCCAGGTCGCGCATACGGCGGCGATCCGCGTCAGCGAGGACGGGGTCGTCACCAATCAGGTCGGCCAGCAATTCAATGGTGCGCGCCTGGGCGAGCAGACGACCGGTGCGATTGGCGGAAAACCCATGGCGCAACCGTTCAAGAAGAAGTGATGTGCCCGTCGAGAAGCGGTGCTGAGTCACCGCGGAACTCGCCAGTTCGGTGGGAAAAGCCATGTCAAGGTCATCGCAGACCGCGGCCAGCCGGTCGCGATCGATTTTGACCACCAGGGCTTCCATCTTCTGATGCGCCGGTGTCTCGCGCTGCATCAGATTGTCCTTGGCGAGAAACGCGCACACATCCCCCTGGCGCAGCTCCCGTTTACGACCGCCGTTGTCGTGGCGCAGGCGCAGGCTGCCGTGCAGCATGAAGATAAACGTGGCCATGATTCCCGGTTCGCGGTGGTAAAAGCGCATTTCTCGGCAGGCGTGGCAGTAGCTGCGTGTAAGGGAAAACCCCTCATCCAACGACATCCGCCGGATATGGCCTTGCCCGGCGGCATCGTCCATCCGCCACAGACAAGACTCCGCAGCGGCGGTGTGTTCGTTGTTTTTCGACCCGGATCGCATCCCTGTTTCCCTTACTCCCAAGAGCTTGTCGCTACTTCGTCAACATGGCGCTGAACCTATGCGCCCGTGCACATTAGCATGGATACGGAGCTCTCTTTGTGATTGCCATCATCTTCAAAAGCCATGGTCGTTTTTTTATCATTTGACGTTTTATGCCGCTCTGGTCACGAAATTTAAAATTATTTTCATATATTGTGAGAGCTCGCTGAATGCTGTGCGAAAAAACGTCCCCTTCGAGAGCAGGCGGCAAGGTCATGAATTTGGGAGAATGAACACTTACTGAAGGAGAGAAATATGAAAAAGTGCGTATCTCTGTTGGTCGCAACCCTGGCAATATTGTTCCTGTGCACATCCGTGTATGCCGCTTACAATCCGGGCACCTACACGGGAACGGCGCTCGGGCGTAAAGACAAAAAGCATTCCGGGGTGATCAAGGTAGAAGTCACGGTTTCCGCGAGCACCATTGACAACATCAAGGTGGTTGAATACGAACAGAGCGTCGATCACAAAAAATACGGTCCGCTGGTCAATCAGGTCAAAGACGAGATTCCCGCCGCCATCGTTGCCAAGCAATCCCTTGACGTGGACGGCGTTACCAAGGCCACTCTGGCCTCTAATGGCCTGCAGCTGGCCGTGGCCAGAGCGCTGGCCAAAGCGACGGCCTCTTATACGCCTGGTACCTACACGGGAACCGCGTTCGGTCGTAAGGATAAAAAGCATTCCGGGGTGATCAAGGTGGAGGTGACGGTTTCCGCGAGCACCATCGACAACATCAAGGTGGTTGAATACGAACAGAGCGTTGGTCACAAAAAATACGGCCCGCTGGTCAATCAGGCCAAAGATGAGATCCCCGCCGCCATCGTCGCCACGCAGTCCCTTGACGTGGACGGCGTTACCAAGGCCACTCTGGCCTCTGACGGTCTGCAACTGGCCGTGGCCAGGGCCTTGGCCCAAGCCCGTTAAACGGAAGGTAAACCGGTCGCGTTCAGCCGAATTTCCGGTGACGGCGTTCGACCGCTATTCACGTTAATAAGAAAAAGCCCCGGTCTCCTACGACACCGGGGCTTTTGAGTTCGTTATGGACCCAGTTTACTCGGCCATGACAAACTGGCCGTCTTTGACCTGAACAATCACCATGGAACTGGTATCGAGACCGTTGTGGTCTTCGGCAGTCAGGTTATAAATTCCCGACACACCGACATAGCCTTTGGTGTTTTCAATCGCCTCACGCAGAGCCGCCTTATCGGTACCCACCTGTTTCATGGCGTTGGCCACAATCATAATCGCGTCCCAGGCGTAGCCGGAATGGGTGTTAATCGGGAACTGCTTGTCATACCCCTTTTCCTTATACAGACGGATAAACTCCTGAATGACTGCTTTTTGCGGGTCGCTGTCCGGCAGGGCATCGGCCACCAGCAACTTGGTGGACGGCATGCGGTCGCCCTCGCTGGCACTGCCGGCCAGTTCGATGTATTTAGGATCGGGCAGGCCGTGGCACTGGAACAGCGGCAAATCAATGCCCAGTTGCGCCTTGTTTTTGGCGACAATTGATCCCGCCGGGCCAATGGTCCAGGTGACGATGGCTTGAGGGTTGGCGTTTTTGGCGTTGGTCAGTTGCGCGGTCATATCGGTGTCGCGGGTACCAAACGACTCCTCGGCGAGGATCTCAATGCCGTACTCAGGAGCCAGCTTTTTGATCCAGCGGGCACCGTCCTTGCCAAAACCGTCAGCAGCGGACAGCAGGGCGATCTTGGTCAGCCCCTTGGCGCGCAAATAGTCAAACAACCGCTGAACGGCAATGCTGGAACGCTGGGGAGATTTAAATACCCAGTCAAACGGGCCGAACTTGCCACCCATGATCACCGGATCACCACCGACAGTCATGAAGATCGGGGTTTTGCCTTTGCCGGCCATGGCTTTAACGGTCATACCGGTATCGGTCATGGTCGGGCCGATAATGGCGACCACATTGTCTTTGTAGATGAATTTCTTGGCCAGAGATGCGGCCTTGGCCGGATTGGCTTCGGTGTCACCGATCACCAGTTCCAACTGTTTGCCGTTGATGCCGCCTTCGCTGTTGATCTTATCGACAACCATCTCCGCCACCAGTTTGGTGGGGGTGCCGATGAACGCGGCGCGACCGGACAGGTCAAAGAACGCGCCGAGTTTGATGGTGTCTGCAGCAATAGCCGGGCTGGCCAAAAGCAGCAGGGCCAGCAGAAGAATTGCCAGTTTTTTCATTGTGTCCTCCCGGAAAAGTTATCCGCATCCTGTCATTACCAGGACGCGATAAATACCATTTCATGCGTATTTATCATGACTTATAAATTGTGCATTTGCCCTTTTTCTCACAGATGGACAGAGTTTGACAACTGCTTTCCTGTTACAGCACTGCCCCCGACAGCCGCGGACCCGTCAGCGGCAATCCCCAGTTTTTGACACAACGCCACAAAGGGCCCCTGTTCGGGCTGCTGTTTATAGGCGCGCAATAGCGGCCGCAACTCTTCCTGACTGGGCAGATCCAGACCCAATTGAAACATCTCGGCCAACCGCGTGCCCCACAGCAATCCCTGCACCAATGACGTGACATTGTTGGGCCGCCGCTGGTCGCTGGCATGGCTGAAATCGATCAGGGTGATCCGGCCGTTGTCAATCAACACATGTTCGCCGGGATAACGTAACGCACCGTGGTCGAGGCCCAGACAGTCGAGAACATATCCCTGCTGCACCATCTGTCCCAACAGGTTCCTCAGTTCCTCACCGGAGCGGGAGACGTTCAGCCAGGTCGCTAAAGGAACACCACTGAGCTGCTCCATGACCAGAATATCATCACTGTGCGCATGGAGACGCGGACCGATCCCCACACTGTTGGCTTGCTGCAGCAGGCGTGCTTCATCACGCAGATCCGTCTGGCGGCAATCAAGGCGACGCAGCTTAATGGCCACGGGGTGACCGTGATGTTGGCCGCTGATGACCACACCGCAATAACCGTAACCCAGCACCGGCACGTTGAGAAGTTGCGTTGTACCGTGCTGCGTCAAGCTGGTGATGCCAAGCTGTTTCAGGCAGGCAAAACGCTGGGCAATGATCGCCTCCTCGCCCACGGGATAACCGAGCAAAGTGCGATACCCCGGATGGGGGAAAAAAGAGCTGTTCGGGAGCATAAGAGAGGTCCGTTCATTTAAGTCGCATCGCGTGCCTGTATTGTTCAAAGGACAGCAGACAAAGTCAAGCCGTAACCGACACCATAATAGTGTGCCGGAACCCGCTCCAGACCGCTGTTTTCTTGACCTTTTCACCCATCTGGCATACCCTGTGCGGATTCTATGACTCCCTGACCAACGAGCGATTTTTTGCAAGCATCCAACGACCTTTTACAATTTATCATTGCCGGACTGACCAATGGCGCTATCTATGCCCTGATTGCGCTGGGCTTCAGCGTGGTGCACAACGCCATGGGCATTGTCAATTTTGTGCAGGTCGATTTCGTGTCTCTAGGCGGGATGCTGATGTTTTCCGCCTTGCTTACCCTTGGCTTGCCGATGATGCCGGGGGTGCTGCTGGCCGTGGCCGGGGTGGCTCTGGTGGCGATGCTGGTAGAGCGTTTCGGCTTACGGCCATCGCGCTCCCACAACGAGCTGGTGTTGATTTTTCTCACCATCGGCTTGTCGATTATCCTGCGCGGGGCAATGAAAATGATCTGGGGCACCAACCGCATGGCCTTGCCGCCGCTCAGCGGTGAGAAGCCGATTGCCCTGTTCGGTGCCACCATCCTGCCTCAGGCGGTGTGGATTCTGGTGTTGACTGTGGTGGCGATCAGCCTGTTGCACTGGTTCTTTCACCACACACCGTTGGGGCTGGCCATGCGCGCCGTGGCATCGAATCCGACGGCGGCGGCTGTGGTTGGTATTCGCGGCGGACGCATCCGTCTGACCAGCTACGGCATTGCCGGGGCGCTGGGTGGTCTGGCCGGGGTGCTGGTAACACCGATCACCACCCTGAGTTACGATGTCGGCGTGCTGCTTGGTTTGAAAGGCTTTGCGGCGGCGATTCTTGGCGGTTTTGGTTCGTTTCCTGGCGCGATCCTTGGTGGGATTGGGCTGGGGTTGCTTGAATCACTCTCGGCTGGGTACTGGTCGAGTGCTTATAAAGATGTGGTGGCGTTTGTGGTGCTGCTGCTGGTGTTGTTTGTGCGGCCTAAGGGGTTGCTGGGGAAGTAGGTGTATTTCGATTGCTGTGTGCGGGTGGTTTGTAAAGACTTGAACGGATGGGGTAAAACGATTACTTTTCCCACGTGACGTGGGCTTCCGCGCCCACACGTCGGGCCCCTTTTGCGTCGACAAAAGGGGCGCAAAATCGACCCCCGGACATTGCGCCCTACGGGTTCCCTCTCTCCACTCGCTTACGCCGTGATGTCGGCAAAAACTCGCTAACGCTCAAACAGTTTGCCGACAACCATCACGTCGACACTCCTTGCGTTCGGCGCTGCTGAACGGGGGAGCTTGGGTGCTAAAACACCTGCCCCCTTTGCCTTTCCCGGGGTCCCCTGTAACGCAGCCGGAATAAAAGGGCGGACTGGCGAAATAGAAGGACAAACTGTTTGAGGGCTGTTGCAAACAGACCGAGTTTTTGTCCTTCCGCCAGGGAGCCCTTTTATGGAGGGTACCCCGAAGGGGCAAGGCGCGGGGTGTCGTTTCTTTGCTGACTTTCTTTGGACAAGCAAAGAAAGTCAGGCGACGTGTGGGGGCGCAACCCCACGTCACGAGGGAAATCCCTCGGTTATCTCTGTTGATCTCCGCAGATGAGACCAGGCCCAAAGATGGGCCCGAGCTTTAAGCGGATATAAAAATACGAATCAATACGTTGAAAAGGAAGCCATACATGGAACAACAGGTTGAACTACTGATGGGCAACGAAGCCATGGCCTGCGGACTGATCGAGTCCGGCTGCCAGGTGGTCGCCGCCTATCCGGGCACACCGTCCACGGAGATTCTCCAGGCGGTGGTTGATCGCCGTGCCACGGCCGAAGAGCCACTGCATATCGAGTGGTCGGTGAACGAAAAAGTGGCGTTTGAAGTGGCGCTGGCCGCCAGCTACACCGGCAAACGCAGTGCCGCCATCATGAAACAGGTGGGACTGAACGTTGCCGCCGACCCGTTCATGCGCAGCGCCTACCTCGGCGTCAAGGGTGGCTTTGTCACCATCGTTGCCGATGATCCCGGTCCGCACAGCTCGCAGAACGAGCAGGACACCCGACTGTTCTGCCTGCAGGGACGGGTGCCGGTATTCGATCCGGCCAGCCCGGCCGAAGCGAAAGAATTGTTGCCGCTGGCGTTTGAATTGTCGGAAAAATACGAAATGCTCACCGTCTTGCGTCCGGCGACACGCATCTGCCACTCGCGGCAGAATGTCAGCCACCAGCCGGTCCAGCAGTTAAAACGCAGCGCCCGTTTCGAAAAAGATCCCAATCGCTGGGGCGCAACCCCGGCCTTTCTGCCCGACCTGCACCGCAAACTCAACGAAAATCTCGTCGCCTTTTCTGCGGAGCCGGACGTACAGCCGCGCCTGACTCAAGGTGATGGCAGTCGCGCCCGGCTGGCCCTGGTCGCCTCCGGCATTGTCTATGGCCATCTGGTCGACCTGCTTTCTGAACTGGACTTGAGCAATGTGGTGGACCTGTATCAGGTGGTGATGCCGTATCCGCTCAACAGCGCCTGGATCGACACAATGCACGCGGACTATGACCGGGTGATGATCCTCGAAGAGACCTACCCGGTAATCGAAATGCAGCTGGCCCATGGCGGTGCTTTCGGCAAACAGAGCGGTGATCTTGTTAAGGAAGGGGAACTGACGCCCGATGTGGTGCATGAAGCGCTGGCCCGTTTCCTCGATCTGGAAGCTCCGGCTCCCGCCCCGGCCAACAGCCGTGGTCAACGGCCGTCGCTGTGTCCGGGCTGCCCGCACCGCAGCGCGTTTTACAGCATTAAAAAGACCTTCCCCAAGGGGATTTTCCCGTCCGATATCGGCTGCTACACTCTCGGCGTTAACCTCAAAGTTGTCGATACTGCCCATTGCATGGGCGCCTGCATCAGCCAGGGCGCGGGTTTCTATCAAGCCTATGCCCAGGACGGCGAGGACTTTCCAACCGTGGTGGTGACTATCGGTGATTCGACCTTTTTCCATTCCGGGGTGACGGCGCTGATCAATGCCGTGATCCAGAAGGCGCGCATCATCGTGGTGATTCTCGATAATGCTACTGCAGCCATGACCGGCGGTCAGCCGGTGCCGCATCTCGGTCGCACCGCCACCGGCGAAGCGACCAAGGCCATTGCCATTGAGCCGTTGGTAAAGGCCAGCGGGGTTGAGTTCCTCGAATGTTGCGATCCTTACCATAACGACGCGTTTGAAGACGCCTTGAAGCGAGCGGATGCCCATATCCGTGGCCCACAAGGCGGTGTGGCCGTGGTGATTTCACGGCACGGTTGCCTGATGGAGCGTGAGGTGGTGAAAAATCAGCCACGCTATGCCATGGAGATTACCAGCGACTGTATCGGCTGCCGCCGGTGCGTGGAAGCGTTTGAATGTCCGGCCTTGAGCATGGACGAGGCCACCACCATGGCGGTGCTCGATCAGGACCGCTGTATCGGCTGCGGCACCTGTATTCCGGTGTGTCCGGTACACGCCATCAAAGGGGCAATCAAAGGAACCAGCGAGGGGGAATTGTCATGAAGCAGCAGATCATTGTCAGTGGTATCGGCGGACAAGGGGTGCTGTTTCTTACCCGGGTGATTGCCCAGGTGGCGGTGAATCGCGGCATCCCGGTATTAACCTCGGAAACCCACGGCATGGCCCAGCGCGGCGGCACCGTGTTGTCGTCGATCAAGGTCGGCGACTTTGCCAGCCCGTTGATCCGCGCCGGTCAGGCCGATGTCGGCCTGTTATTGTGGGACGCCAACCTCAGTGTGCATCAGCCGTTGCTGCGTGCCGACGGCACTCTGGTGATCAGCAGTGAACAGCCCGGTGTCGGCAAACGGATTGCTGCGGCCAAGTTGGCGCGGGATTTGGGTAATGCGGTACTAGCCAACCTGATTTTGCTCGGTTTGGCTGTGCGTGATGCGGTGTTGTTCTGTACGGTGGCAGAGTGTGAAGAGGCGATTCGTCAGTTGGCTCCTGAACGGTTTGTTGAGCAGAATTTGGCGGCTTTTCGGCTTGGGTTGGAAGGGTCTGTCTAAGCAGCTTGGGTGTTCTGGCGGGTTTCATCCGTTTGTGTGGTTTGGTACGCACGTGACGTGGGCTTCCGCGCCCACACGTCGGGCCACTTTTGCGTCGACAAAAGTGGCGCAAAATCGACTTCCAAGGGGTAGTCATCAATCAGAATTCACGGAGTTGTTGCAGATCTTTTTCACGTCAGCGGCGTTATCGGTCGTCGCCATAGAATTACTATGGCTTCTCCCTCTGCCTTGTTGACGCAAAAAATTTCAAGCAACACCTCTCGTTCATCTGATCAATAACAACCCCAATGCGCCCTACGGGTTTCCTCACTGCTGAACGGTAGGACAGGATTGCTAAATAACCCACGACTGAAGGGTGGGCACCGTCCCACCCGTTTGATCGGTGCCACACCAGAGATAGAGAGAGACGGGCGATTATTATCAACGTTTTACGCCAGTGCTGATGCGTTGCACGATTCGCCGACCTAAAGGGCGGCGAGCCGAATCTGTGAAGCATCACGGAAACAAACTCATTGTCGGTTGATCCAGGTTCAGGAGGTGTTCAGCCGGTTTTTGCATCCTTTTGAGCGGCAAGTCAAAAGGATGTCGCCTGCCGGGGCGAGTCCCGGCGACCTTGACTTTAACCTTAAGCTTTTGATCTTACATAAAGAGATTTCAAAATTCATCATGTCGGCTTCGTTTTCCATCTCTACAGGCCATATGAATAACGCTTTTGCCTTTGATATATCCGACAACCTGATCAATCGCATATTTCAGCGGGATTGCGATATTCTCACTCAACGAATGCAACAAAGATCGGCACTAAATCACTGAGATTCGATTCTGAAGTTTTATTTTTCTACTTATTTCTTGATAGTTGCGCGCTAAAAAGATTGGCGCTATGATTGGCACATGAACATTACAGCGATACAGCCTCTGTTGCCCAGTATTGAAAAATGCGACGAGCTTAGAAGCCAGGCGTGCAACGTCATTGCCGGCTCTGCCGCTATTGCCGGGAAGCTCCACCCAAAAACTCTTCAAGCCGTGGAGAACCTGTTGCGAATCGTCAACAGTTACTATTCCAACCTGATTGAAGGGAACAGCACCCACCCGAGCGATATTGAAGATGCAACAAATGGACACTATGACGCGGATACCGCCAAACGCGAACTGCAACTCGAAGGCCTTGCTCACATTCATTGTCAGCGGATAATCGCTGAGAGACTTGTCTCTGGTGAAGAGTTTCGTCCTGCCGGTAAGGAATTTCTATGTTGGGTCCATAAAGAATTCTATGATCAACTTCCGGAATCAATGCACTATGTTACGCACAATGAAAAAGACGTGCGAATACGAGTCGTTGGTGGCGAATTGCGAACTGGGGGAGTTATTGTCGGGCGTCATGTTGCCCCACAAAAAGACATTATCTCTGACATGTTGCAGGTTTTTGAAACAACTTATGCCGGAAGAGTTCATGGCGACACCCGCATTATAGCGGCAGCGGCGGCACATCATCGCCTGATGTGGATTCACCCGTTCTTCGATGGCAACGGTCGCGTTGCTCGATTATTCACGGACGCCTATTTTAAGTCTATTCCTGTGCGCGGCTATGGCTTGTGGAGCGTCAGTCGTGGATTGGCCAGAGATCGTGACAAATACAAGGCCATGCTTGCAAATACCGATATGGTAAGGCAAGGGCCTTTAGATGGTCGTGGAAACCTCTCGGAAAAACGAGTGATAGAATGGTGCGCGTATTTTCTCGATATATGCCTTGATCAAACAGATTATATGTCCCGGATGTTGGATGTTGATAACCTGCTTTCACGCGTGGACGGCTACGTCCGACTTCGACACGAACGCATGATTCCCGATCCCTGTCCAGGGCGTTACCAGGGCCTGAATTTGGAAGCGGCCAACGTCATTAAAGAAGTGATTCTTCATGGCGAGCTTGGCCGGGGTGAAGCTGCGGCATTTACCGGGCTCACTCGAAAGGGCCGAGATATCGTCGGGCAGTTGGTCAGCGAAAAGATTCTGGTATCTGATACGCCCAAAGGGCCGGTACGCCTCGGGCTGCCGGTTGATATGGCCGGGAAATTGTTTCCGGAAATCTACCCTGATAAGGTGGGAATTTTTTTATGACAAGCCGCAATGAAGTCGTTTAGGTATAGGTGGTATTGAAGGATCAGGTGGATAACAGAAAATTAAGAACTGGGGCTGATTTCCTTTGCGTGATCCCGCACCAAGAATTAAAAAAGTCATTGAACTTGATCCTCAATTTTGCTTGATCTATTTCTCGGTATTTTATCTTTTAAGAATGCGAAAAAAAATATCATGACCCGCCAGGAACATCTCAGCTATTTCATCCGCCTGCATCGCACCGGCCTTACGGTCACGCTGCTGTGCGCGTTGATTGTGCTCTATCCGCTGGTGCAGGACAACCCCTACACCCTTGGCCTGTCCAACCTGGTCGCCATCCACGTCATCGTCGTGCTCGGTCTCAACCTGTTCATTGGCTATGCCGGTCAGATCTCCCTCGGCCATGCCGCCTTTTTCGGCCTCGGTGCGTACGGCTCGGCCATCGGCACCGTCACCTATGAGCTGTCCCCCTGGCCAACCATGTTCGGCGTTGCCGTGCTGGTCGCGTTACTGGCGCTGATCATCGGCGTGCCCACGCTGCGCCTGTCCGGGCACTACCTGGCCATGGCCACCCTCGGCTTCAATCTGGTGGTCTACACCGTCCTTCAGCAATGGGACGAGGTCACCGGTGGGGTCAGCGGTTTTTACGGCATCCCCTCACTGGCCATCGGTAGCTTTGCCTTTGACGACGAAGTGCGTTTTCATTATCTGGTGTGGGGCATGGCACTGCTGAGTCTATTATTGTGCCTCAATCTGGTGCGCAGCGGTGTTGGTCGCGGCCTTGCCGCTCTAGCTGGCGATGAAACAGCGGCCGCCGCACTCGGTGTTAATACCCAAATCAGCAAGGTGAAGGTGTTTGTGCTGTCGGCAGTGCTGGCCTCGGTCGCCGGAAGTCTTTACGCCCATTGCTACAACTACATCAGTCCGGCGTCTTTCGACATCTTTGTCTCCACCGATTTGGTAATCATGGTGGTGATCGGCGGTATGGGCTCGATCTGGGGCTCGCTGTTTGGCGCCACCCTCATCACCTTGTTGCCCGAGTGGATCGATGTGTTTGAGTCGTACAAAGATTTCGTTCACGGCGGTATTCTGGTACTGGTGCTGATGTTCCTGCCCCAGGGCTTTGTCACCGGCCTGGTGGACCTGATCAAAACCCGCCAGGCCCTGCGCAGGAGTCGCCATGCTGCATCTTGACGCGGTCAGCAAACAGTTCGGCGGTCTGCCCGCTTTGTCCGATGTCACCTTCAGAGTGCCGCAAGGGCAGATCACGGCGCTGATCGGCCCCAATGGTGCGGGTAAAAGTACCCTGATCAATTGCATTACCGGTGTGTTGACGCCAACGTGCGGTTCGATCAGTTTGGCCAACGGAACAAACAGTCAGGAGATCAGCACGTTGCCGTCTCATGCGATCTCTCGACTCGGTGTCGCGCGCACCTTTCAGAATCTCAAGTTGTTCGAGCGGCTGTCAGTGCTCGACAATGTGTTGGCCGGGCTCAATAATGAGGCGGGCAGCAGCCTGATCATGGCCCTGCTGCGCCTGCCTTACCTGCGTCATCGCGAACGGCAGCTCAAACTCCGCGCCCTCGAAGCGCTCGATCGTTTCGGCCTTGCCGACAAAGCCGATTGGCCCGCCGGGGTGATGGCCTATGGCGATAAAAAACGTCTGGAGCTGGCGCGCGCCACGGTCAGTCAGCCGCAATTGATCCTGCTCGATGAGCCGGTGGCCGGACTCAATGCCACCGAAACCCTGGCCGTAGAGCAGCAGTTACGCCGCCTGCGCCAAGAGGGGCAGACGCTGTTGCTGGTGGAACATGACATGGAGCTGGTCATGGGTCTGGCTGATCAGGTAGTGGTGCTTGATAGTGGCGGTGTGATTGCTTGTGGCACGCCGGAAGAAGTGCAGCGTAATCCTCGGGTGTTGGAGGCTTATTTGGGGAGTATGGAGGCGACGGCTTGATCTCTGCACCATGTTCGTGCATGGATGAAGCCTTGGTGAAAAGCGGGAAGGTTTCCCACGTGACGCGGGGTTGCGCCCCACTGACTGTTTCATGGTGGGCCTGACTTTCTTTACTTAGTCCAAAGAAAGTCAGCAAAGAAACGACACCCCGCGCCTTGCCCCTTCGGGGTCCCCTCCATAAAAGGGCTCCCTGGCGGAAGGACAAAAACTCGGTCTGTTTGCAACAGCCCTCAAACAGTTTGTCCTTCTATTTCGCCAGTCCGCCCTTTTATTCCGGCTGCGTTACAGGGGGCCCCGGGAAAGGCAAAGGCGGCTGGTGTTTTAGCACCCAAGCTCCCCCGTTCAGCAGCGCCGAACGCAAGGAGTGTCGACGTGATGGTTGTCGGCAAACTGTTTGAGCGTCAGCGAGTTTTTGCCGACATCACGGCGTAAGCGAGTGGAGAGAGGGAACCCGTAGGGCGCAATGTCCGGGGGTCGATTTTGCGCCCCTTTTGTCGACGCAAAAGGGGCCCGACGTGTGGGCGCGGAAGCCCACGTCACGTGGGCACCAAGCCACGCAAACAGATAAAGTTAGCCAGAGCGAGAATGCAGAAATAACGATGACAGCTATAAACAACACTGATCGCAAAGTTCCACTGCTCGAAATCACCAACCTCACCGCCCACTACGGCGCGGCGCAGGCCCTGTTCGGCGTCGATCTGCAGATTCATCAGGGCGAAACCGTCGCCCTGGTCGGCGCCAACGGTGCCGGTAAAAGCACCCTGCTTAAGTGCGTTATGGGCCTGGTCACACCCAGCGGCGGCACCATCCACCTCGATGGCCAGCCGGTCACCGGCAACGCTCCGGCCACCATGGTGCGCCACGGTTTGGCGTTCTCCCCGGAAGGGCGCGAAGTGTTCCCGCATCTCAGTGTTGAGGAAAACCTCACCCTTGGTGCCATGGCGCTCAAACTAAGGCGTGGAGAACAACAGACCCGCCTCGATGAAGTCTATCAACGCTTTGCCAAGCTCAAGGAGCGGCGCAATCAACTTGCCGGTACTCTGTCCGGCGGCGAACAGCAGATGCTGGCCATGGGCCGGGCATTGATGGCCCACCCGCGCCTGCTGCTGCTTGACGAACCGAGCCTTGGCCTGGCACCGAAAATCACCGATGAAATCTTTGCCATTATCCACCAACTGTCGCGCGGCGGTACCACCATCCTGCTGGTGGAGCAGAACGCTGCCCGTGCCCTGAGCGGATCTGACCGTGCCTATCTGCTGGCCAACGGTGAGATGGTCCAGCAGGGGCAAAGCGACCAGTTACTTAATGACCCCGCGTTACGTGCTGCCTTTTTGGGGGCGGCCAGTCATGACAGCCCACAGGCCAGCCGCCTCGGCGCCGCCGGTCTGACCAATATCCGTCTGGAGAAACCCGATATGCGTCAACAGAACTTTATGCCCGCGTTTGACAACGCAGAACAACTCAAGGCCCACCAGCTGGCCGGTCTGCAGTGGACCGTGCGTCATGCCTATGAAGGGTCGAGCTTTTACCGCCAGCAACTTGATCATGCCGGGGTGACACCGGAGAGCATCGTCAGCCTTGATGACCTGCAACGCCTGCCGTTCACCGATGCCAACGACCTGCGCGACGGCTACCCGTTTCCGCTGCGTGCCGTCCCCTTTGAGCAGATTGTCCGTGTTCACGCCAGCTCCGGCACCACCGGCAAACGCAAGGTGCTGTGCTACACTCAGAAAGATCTCGACAACTGGACCGACTTTTTCGCCCGCTGCTACCAGATGGCCGGGGTGACGCCGCTGGACCGCATCCAGATCGCCGTTGGTTACGGCGTGTGGACGGCCGGTATGGGGTTCCAACTTGGCTGCGAGAAGATCGGTGCCATGGCCGTTCCGGTCGGGCCGGGCAACATTGACATGCAGATCCAGTTCCTGATCGATTTCCAGTCGACGGTGTTCTGCTCCACGGCGTCCATGGCTTTGTTGATGGCGGAAGAGATTCACCGTCGCGGTCTGGCCGACCAGATCAATGTCAAGAAGATCATCTATGGTTCCGAGCGCTCGTCGGTGTCGATGCGGCGCAAGATTTCCGAGCTGTTCGGCGGTGCCGAGTTGTTTGATATCACTGGCTTAACCGAATTGTACGGCCCCGGAACAGGCATCGAGTGCTCCGATCACGACTGCATCCACTACTGGGGTGACTATTATATTCTGGAGATTATCGACCCGGAAACCCTGCAACCGGTGCCGGACGGTGAATGGGGTGAGATGGTGGTGACCAGTTTGTGCAAAGAGGCAGCACCGTTGATCCGCTATCGCACCCACGATATCACCCGCATTATCCCCGGCTCCTGCAGTTGCGGCAATCCGCTGCCGCGCCATTCGCGTATCAAAGGCCGCTCCGACGACACCATCAAATTCCGCGGTGTCAACATTTACCCGAGCAGCCTTGACACGATTCTCTCCCTGGTGCCGGGTCTGGGCAGCGAGTATCAGATTCACCTCAGCCGCGACGACGACTCAGCCCGCGACCACATGCGCATGGTGGTGGAACGCGGCGAGGGCGTGGAGGCCGGACGCAGTGCCGAGCTGATTCACGAGGCGGTGCATCAGATCAAGAAGCAACTGCTGGTCAGTGTGGAGCTGGAGGTGGTCGATTACGGCACGTTGCCGCGTTCGGAGAAGAAGAGTCAGCGGGTGTTTGATACGCGGATTCAGGATGAGATTGTCTGAGTCTTTTCCGTTGTGGCAAACTCCATCCGTTCGCGAAGGTGGTACCCCACGTGACGCGGGCTTGTGCGCCCGTCCGTCGGTCCCCTTTTGCGTCGACAAAAGGGGAACAAAATCGACTCTCAAGGCTGCCATCAATCAGCCTTCACGGAGTTGTTGCGGATCTTTTTCACGTCAGCAGCGTTATCGGTCGTCGCCATAGAATCACTATGGCTTCTCCCTCTTCCTTGCTGACGTAAAAAATCTTACGCAACACCTCTCGCTCCTCTGATTCATAACAACCCCATTGCCCCTTACGGGATCCCTCTCTGCGTTCTCTTCGTTCGGCGCTGCTGAACGGGAGAGCTTGGCAGCTCAATAACACACGACTGCAGGGCGGGCACCGTCCCGCCCGTTTGATCGGTGCCACACTGGAGACAGAGCGCGACTTAAGATTGTTATCACCGTTTTACGCCACAGGCGATGATTTGCAGGATTCGTCGACCTAAAGGGCGGCGAGCCGAATCTGTGAAGCACAACGGAAACAGACTCAATGTCGGTTAATCTGAGGGTCAGGAGGTGTTCAGCCGGTTTTTGCATCCTTTTGAGCGGCCAGTCAAAAGGATGTCGGCTGCCGGGACGAAACCCGGCGACCTTGACTTTGATCTTGAGCTTCAGTGGTTTGCAACTTGAAACGAATCGCACCAGCGAACTTCATCCGTTCGCGAAGGTGGTACCCACATGACGCGGGCTTCCGCGCCCGCACGTCGGGGCACTTTTGCATCGACAAAAGTACCGCAAAATCGACTCCCGTCATTGCACCCTCCGGGTTCCCTCTCTCCATTCTCTTACATCGCGATGTCGGCAAAACTCGCCCAGTCGGCATCTGTCCTCAAACAGGTTGCCGACAACCATCGCGCTGACGTTCATTGCGTTCGGTGCTGCTGAACGGGAGGACTTGGCTGCTTAATAACAAACCCAGGCAAGGGCGGGCACCGTCCCGCCCGTTTAATTGGTGCCACGAAAAAAATAGAGAACGGCGTCAAACGGTTATCACCGTTTTACGCCAAAGATGATGCGTTGCACGATTCGCCGACCTAAAGGGCGGCGAGCCGAATCTGTGACGCATAACGGAAACAGACTCAGTGTCGGTGAATCCAGGTTCAGGAGATGTTCAAGCCGGTTTTTGCATCCTTTGGAGCGGCCAATCAAAAGGATGTCGGCTGCCGGGACGAAACCCGGCGACCTTGACTTTGATCTTGCCCTTCAGTGGTTCGTCATCCGAAACTGATCACACCAGCGAACTTCATCCGTTCGCGAAGGTGGTACCCACGTGACGCGGGCTTCCGCGCCCGCACGCTGGGCACTTTTGCGTCGACAAAACACGCTGACGCTCAGACCGAGTGCCGACGATCCTCGCGGCGACATTCACTACGTTCGCTGCTGCGGAAAAGAAGGGCTGAGATGTAACGACATACGGAGGAAGGGGGGCAGGTGCCACGGACGGCGCAGAAAGAGGCTGGCGATGATAATCAACGCGTTACGCCAGAGTTCATGAGTTGCAAGAGCTACCGAGCTAAGGGGAGTCAAGCCGAAGAGGCAATTTCCATCTTACTTAGAAAATCAAGGGCTTGAAAAACGGTCCTTGATTTTGGTCGCCCGGACATGGGCTCCACAGGTTATTCTTCAACTGCCTGCTAATTTTCAAAGCAGAAATATCGCCGCTCTGGCCTGCCAACCGTACCATACACGACATCCGCCGTCAGCTCACTGATCGACACCATATATTCGAGATAACGCCGCGCCGTTGACCGACTGGCGCCAATCTGCGCCCCCACCTCTTCAGCGCTTAGCCCGTGTTGTGGCTTGTCGGCAAAGACCTGACGAATCTTGGTCAGGGTCAATGGATCAATCCCCTTTGGCACGGCGCTACGTTCCATTGCCGTCGGCTGATGATGGCTGTGCAGCAACTGATCGATATCGTTCTGATTTAAAACATCGCCCCGGCCGAGTTGTTGCCGATAGGCGGCAAACTTGGTCAAAGCTTCTTCAAAACGGGCAAATACCGCCGGTTTGACAAGGTAATCAAACGCCCCGGCACGCAGCGCCTGTTGTACAGCGGCGACATCCTTGGCCGCAGTGATCAAAATCACATCCACCCCTTGGCCTCGAGTGCGTAACTGACGTAACAAATCCATGCCGTTGCCATCTGGCAGGTACAGATCGAGCAACAACAAGTCAGGTTCGAGAATCGTTGCCAGCTCATCCGCCTCTTCGCAGGTGGCAGCCAGTCCACTGACTTCAAATCCCGCGACTTTTTCGCAAAACCGTTGATGCAACTGGGCAATGCGCGGATCATCCTCAACAATCAATACACGTAACGGTGTCATCAACCCTCCTCCCGATGCGACTGCTTGGGAATGATCACGGTGAACAACGCGCCCCCTAATTCTCCGGTGGAGATGGTCACCTGACCGGCCAGCTCTTCCACTTTTTCCCGAACCAGGTACAACCCGACGCCATGTGCACTCGGTGGCGTGCCAGTATCCACTTTGGACGAATAGCCCTTGAAAAACACGCGTTCCTGTTCCTCAGGGGCAATGCCACCACCGGAATCTTCAATCTCAAAAATCAGGTCGTGGCCGATATCGGTCATAAACAATTGAATCTTGGCCGGACGCGAGCCATCGCGTTGGGCGGCCTCCAGAGCATTGTCGAGCAAATTGCCGAGAATGGTGACCAGATTCTGTTGATTGAGGCTGTCGGGGATATCTGCCATGCTGCTTTCGGGGTCGATGGTAAAGGCCACTTTAAGCTCCTGAGCGCGGTTGTACTTGCCGAGAATAATCGCCGAGATCATCGGGTGCGGCACGGCACGGGTTAAAAATTGAATCAGGCTCTGATAACCTTCGGCCTCGCGCACAATCAGATCAAGGGCCTCGTCATAAGCCTGAATTTGCAGCAACCCTGACAAAGTGTGCAATTTATTGGAATATTCGTGGGCCTGCACCCGCAACATTTCTGTAAACTCTCGGGTCTGACGCAACTCTTCTTCAAGTCGATGCAATTCCTGTTTGCGTCGAAAGCTGGCGACGGAACCGCTGACCTCGCCCTGATACACAATCGGCACGCTGGTAAAAAACATCGGCTGGCCGTCAATGACCAGCTCTTTAAAATGGATCTCCTGCTCTGCCTCCAGTAAAGGCTTGAAATCACTATCGGCAAACACCTCGGCAACAGTGCGACCAACCAGTGAAGTGGAATCGTCCAGACCGGTGTGTTCGAGAGCGGCCTGATTGATCAGGCGGATACGTGACGCACCATCGATGGCAATGATTCCGGCACGGATCGACTGAAGAATGGCATCGCGCTCCTGGTAAAGAGAGGCAATTTCCTGCGGTTCCAAACCCAGGGTCTGCTTTTTGACAAAGCGGGCAATAAATGAAGCACTGAGCAGGGCGATGACGATCATCATCAGAATATAGGTACGCGGTTCGCTCTGGTAGCCATAGATAATTTCAGCGATATCCTGGCTCAAATAACCCACCGCGACAAACCCGATGATCGCATGCTCGGCATTAAAAACCGGCACAATGCCCCGCAACGAATAGCCTAAGGTTCCCCTGGCTCTGGAGGTATAGGACTGCCCCTCCTCCAATGCAGCAACCTCATCGCCGCCGACAAATTTTTTGCCAATGCGTTCCTGTTCGGGATGGGACAGCCGCCTGCCGGTGCGATCAGCGACGACAACATATTCTGCCACGGTTTGGACACGAATAGCTTCGGCCAGCTGTTGGATTTTTGGATGCTCTCTTTCAGATGACTGCAGCGCTTCGATCACCACCGGCATCACCGCCACGGAATGGGCAATATCCAGCGCCCGTCGGCCAATCTGCTTTTCGGAGATGCTGCCGATCAGACTAGCAAAGATCGCACCGCTGACAAACACCTCAATCAAGGCCACGACCAGCACCAGCACCAGCATCTGACCATATAAGGAGCGCGGTTCAAAACGGCGTAAACTCCGCAACAGACGGTTCACGTCCATAGATTTCCTTTCCCTAAAAACGACAGATCAACGGACTCCAAAGGGAGAATTGATGTCATCTGCCTGATTTTCTTCACAGCTTAACAGGAAAAATCGATCTTGCAGATAGGGAAACGGCAAAACATGACCTGCACGGTCATGTTCTACCGTGGACATTCCTCGGTGAGTGTATTAGGCTAAAACTCTTGAATGATTTTTTTTGTTATTGGTACTATCTCGGTGGAGGATCTCATGGAACAGTTTGATGTCATTGTGATCGGTTCCGGTGGTGGCACAAAAATCGCGCTTCCTGCAGCCAAGCGGGGATTGAAAACAGCTCTGATTGAGCGTGATGCATTTGGCGGCACCTGCCTGAATCGTGGTTGCATCCCTTCTAAAATGTTGATCTATCCCGCAGATATGATCTACGCAATTCGCAAGGCGCGACGGGTTAATGTCCGCGCTGATCAGCAGATTGATGGCAACTTTTCCGCTCTGGTACAGCGCGTGACCGAAACGGTATCGCGCATGTCCGAGCATTTTGCTCAAGGCGTCCGCCAACTTGACCATCTTGATTACATTACCGGCAGTGCCCGCTTCGTTGCGGATAAAGTCGTTGAGGTCAATGGCCGCCAACTGACCGCCCCCGCCATCTTCATCGCCACTGGCGCGCGACCATCCATTCCAGAGATTCCCGGCCTTGCCGACACACCCTACATGACCAGCACCGAAGCGTTACGCTGCGATTCATTACCCAAAAGAATGATCATTATCGGGGCGAGCTATATTGCCTGTGAACTTGGCCATGTCTACGAAGCCTTTGGCACTGAAACTCATTTTCTGGTACGTAGTGCGCTGTTGCGGCAGGAGGATGACGATATCCGCACAGAGTTTTCCGAGGATTTCCGCCAGCGCCATACCCTGCATATGGGCTTTGAGCCGGTGGCGGTACACTGGGAAGATGAGCTGTTCTGTGTCCGGGTGCGTCACAACGAAAGCGGCATTGAAAAAGAGCTCTATGCCGAAGCCCTGCTGGTCAGCACCGGCGTTGATCCGGTCACCGACGACCTCGGCCTGGAACACACGGCGATCAGCTGTAATGACAAGGGGTTCATTGAGGTCGATGACCATTTGCGGACAGCGGTTCCCGGTGTCTATGCGTTGGGCGACTGTGTCGGCAACTACCTGTTCCGCCACAGTGTCAATTTTGAAGGGGAGTATCTGATGCGCACGCTGTTTGAAGCGCCCAGTAACGAGCCGATTGCATATGGTGCGGTTCCGCGTGCGGTGTTTACCGTGCCGGAAATGGCGGCTGTGGGTGCCGGGGAAAAGGACCTTCAACAACAGGGGATCGATTACGTGGTCGGCCGCGCCGACTATGCGGACAGCAACATGGGCATGGCGCGCATGGTGGAAAACGGTTTTGCCAAACTGCTGTTTGACCGCAGCAGCCACCGGTTACTCGGGGCGCACATTATCGGTGAGGAGGCCTCGGATCTGATCCACATGCTGATTCTCGGCATGCAGCAACAGGTGACTGTCGAAGATTTGCTACAGATGATTTATATCCACCCGGCTCTGCCGGAATTGATTCGCGATGCGGTACGTGATGCCCGCGATCAGTTGTCTTGAACGCTGGATTTGAGCCGCTTTTTGTCGTCATACATGGCCACATCGGCCTGCTTAAGCAGCTCATCGGCGATGATGCCGTCGTCCGGGAAACGACTGACCCCGATACTGATAGGAAAAGAATTCCATCACCGACAATGTGGCGATAAACGCAACAATCGCGACGGGAAGCTCCAATCGGCGCTGTGAAAATCTCGCGAACATCGTGCCAGCCCCCCTCACAGGGGAGGCTAAGCAACAGTCGGTGCCGCCACGGGGCCAGCAAGGTCTTACGCTTATGATGCTGCCGGATCATCCTGTTGGCGGACCAGAGGATGTTCCGGCAGAAACTTGACAACCATCAGGCTGATGTCATCTTCCTGACGTGCGGTACCGGTAAATTGATCGAGATGCGCCATAATTTTCTGATGAATGACGCGAGCCGATTTTTCAACATGGCTGGCAAGCACCTGACGCAAGCGCTCGGTTCCGAACATCTCCCCGTGAACATTGCGCGCTTCCCAGATGCCATCCGTCCCGATCACCAGAATATCCCCACAGGAGAGAACAATTCCCTCTGCCGGCTGATATCGAGCATCGGCGTTAATCCCCAAAGGATAACCGGTTGCGGCCAATTCCTCGATGGTTGCGCTGGGATTACGATACCAGAACACCGGCCCATGACCAGCGGAATTCCACACCAATCGGCTTGTTTGCGGGTGGTATTGACCGCAAAATAGCGTCATAAAACTGTCATCCTGACTATGTTCGACCAGATGACGATTAATCACTGAAAACAGGCGCTGCAGATCGCAACTAAGCTGTTCAATGGACAGGCGAAACACCCCTTTGACCATGGCCATGAGCAGCGCAGCTCCTACACCATGTCCCGACACGTCACCCACGGCAAAGCTGAGCAGAGGATGGTGCTCATCCGGCAAAAAGAAATCGTAAAAATCGCCACCGATCTCATCGCAATAGCGCGAGGCCACATAGAGATCAACCGGTACCTGACAGGCTTCGACCCGTGGCAGCAGTTTGCGCTGAATCTCCCGGGCCATCACCAGAGACTGGCGCAATTCATGGGCTTTCTGACGTTCGGAAATATCCCGGATAATGGCGACCAGAGTACGATGACCGCTACACAGGATGGAACTGATTGACACCTCGGCAATAAAGGTGCTGCCATCATGGCGACGATGACGGCTGGCCGGAATCACATCACCCTCTCCACACAGACAGCGAGCCAGATCAATTTTTCCCTGTTCGCTGTCCACCAGCAGATCATTGAATGTCCGGTTGAGGAAATCCTCCTGCGTGTAGCCATACAGACGACAGGCGGCATCATTCACTTCACTGATAGCGCGTCGCTTGGCGTCGATGAGGATAATGGCGTCAGATTCACGATGGAAAATCTGCTGATATTTTTCGCGGGTTTCTTCCAGGGCCTGCTGTTCATGCCATTGTTGGGTAATATCGCGGGAGATCAGTGCCGCTCCAACACACTGGCCGGAGTCATCCACCAATGGAGAGATCGACAGCGACACAAAAATCGACTGGCCGTCACGACGCAGATGCATGGTGTGAAAATGGCTGATGCGCTGTCCTTTGACAACGGCAGTGAGTAAGTGACGGATCTCGTCGTGACGTTCGGGAAGGCACAACTGCCACAGGGGTTTTTGGAGGATCTGTTCGCGGCGGTAGCCGTAAATTTTTTCCGCCGCTTCGTTCCAGCTGATGATTCGACCATCAAGGCGCATGCCGAGGATGGCATCATCAGAAGAGTTGATAATCGAGCTGAGAAAAGCGCGCGTGATCTCCATGACGCCCCCTATCCATCGCGCTTCAGGGCGTCAGCAAGTAAACCACGGCTGTGTTCATCATCATGGCAATAAGCACACAGGTTTTCCCAATTACTGCCATCAGGAGGGTTATTGTGATGATTGCCGTCGATATGATGTACAGTCAGCAAATGCAGCGTATCAAGGGTGAATTCACGGCCGCATTTGGCACAGATCCAACCATGCAGTTCCAGCGAACGCTCGCGGTAATTGCGGTTGTCCTGCTGTTGCGCTTTAGCCTGGCGCACAAAGGCCTCACGCTCCTCAGCAGATTTGAGCGGCGTTTTTTTTCGCGATGTCGGGCGAAAATGACGGGGCATGGCGCAATCTCCTCTTGGTGTGTTGTACCAAGTATAGAGATTCAGCCGCCAAAGAAAAGCGTCACACGAAAAAAACCAACCGATGGGTCGTACCAAAAAAAATGGCGTCGGTTTTAGCCGACGCCGTTGGCAAAGGAACGACTGCGATGTTCGCGAGCTTCCTGGACCTCAACGAGCAGGAACGCGGCCGGATACGCCAGCAACCGGCGCAGGCCGATCTCTTCTCCGGTTTCGACACAGTAACCGTAGCTGCCGTCCTTGATTCGCAGCAGAGCCGCATCAATCTGGGCCAGCAGGCGACTTTTACGGTCATGGCTGATCAGTGTCATGCGCCGCTGGTATTCGCTGAGGCTTTGTTCGACCAGCTCGGCAGCGCGGACGTTTTCTTCACGCATCTCGCGGGTCGCCTCATGGGCTTCCTGCTGGAGCTGGGTTCGCCACTGTCTGAGCTGGATTTCGAAGTAGTCCAGCTGGCACTGGTTCATGTAGGGTTCTTCTTCATGGGGGTGATAGGAACCGACAACACGCTTCATCACAAATTCTCCTCACATCGTGGTTGAGACAACAGTCCGGCGCTGAAATGGTGCTGATTAAACCTGCGTCGGATAAAAGAGACGTGAGATGTCTGTTATTGTTTGATGTGAGAGTGTGCCAATAACGTTTGCCTATGCTGCATCAGCGAGCAACATCCGTTCATGCGAGTTGCTCCGCACATGACGTGGGCTGCCGGGTCGAGTCCTGGCGACCTTGATTTTGATCTTCTGTAATTCACCAAGTGCTTAAATTTACGCGACGAAACACGCGATCAATAAACAGTTGCCATTTACATCTGCAGCAGCAACAGATTAAGCAGACCGATCAGCATGCCGAGCAGGGCGCCAAACAGATTGATGTACTTGAACTGCTCTTTCATGATGCCCATGAGCAGCCCTTCCACCTTGAGAATATCCAACGAATTGACCTTATCTTCGACGATCTGACAGATGTTGAGGGTTTCCACCAGAGGCGGAATCTCCTTTTTCAACAACACCACCAGTTGATCGAACAGGCCAACGGCCAGCTCTTCACGCCCGTCACTGGGCAGGTAGCGATTCAATTGGCCAAGAGGTCGCTGATAGATAAAATGGTTCATGCGGTTCTCTAAAAAGCGCTCGACGCTTAGCTGCACTGACTCGCGACTGAGTTGATCGATAATAGCCGTGCTGATCAGGTTGGCCACCTTCTCGCGACCCTGTTCCGGTAGCAGTGGATCAATCCAGTCGGACAGCGGTCGCCCTTCAATGGCTTCTACGCCCTTTTCTATGGCGGCAAGCAGCTGTTGACGGACCGTGTCGCCGGTCAGCCAGCCACAAACACGATAACTGACCTGGCCGCGGACGCGGACGACCCGTTCGTAAGGCACTTTTTCCAGCAAACGACTCAGCGGCTGATTCAGCCATTCGGTGAGTTGGTCGCGTAGCTTTAAGCTGATCTGTTGCCGAACCGACTCCGAGGCCAGCCACTCTTTCAGCTCCACTGCCGCTTTATCCATAAAGCCGGGCAACTTGGCGTAGATCTTTTCCATGTCAAACAGCGCGCCGATCAAGGCGGAAAGGCCATCAATGGAGTCAATGAGGTTGGCAATGGCATCACGGACCTTGCCCTGCAGCGGCTTGCGGACCTCCGGGTCGTCGAGCATGGCGGAAAGTTGTTCAATGATCGCCGGCAACTCCTGCTCCACCAGTTCGAGGACACCATCCACCAGTTCGCCGGGGAGCAAGTCATTGAGACAGTGCTGGTTGTCGATCAGTTGTTGCAGGCGTTGATCGATAAAACGGTCCAGCCAGCCTTCCAGCCGCTCTTTGTCGAGCCAGTGTTCAATCTTTTCTCCGGCAAATCCCTGAATTGTCTGGCTGGGATGATCCATCAGATCCTTGAGACGATAGCCAAGGAGTACATCCAGGTATTCGTGGCAGAAGCGAGCTAATTGCTGCCGCCCCTGCTCCGATTCTAATTGGCGGGTCAGGGCACGCAGCAATTTCCAGCGCACGGTTTCCAGTACATCGGCAAGCCGGTCATGAAACTGGGGCGGCAGCAGGCTGATGGGCGCTCCGAGGTCGCGACAGATAAATTGATCGAGCTTCTCTTCGACGGCAAAAAGCAGCTTTTTACGGAAGCCCTCTTTGTCGAGGGTGTCGGCGATATCGTCACTGGTCAGCAGGTGATCTCCGACCATTTCCCCCATTTTACGCGCTAATTTATGGCGTTGCGAAGGGATGATGCCCGGAGTCAAGGGAACGCGCAGGCCGCAAATACGCCAGGGCCTCAAGGGCCGGAACAGCATGCGAATCGCAATATAATTGGTGACATAACCGATGATAGCGCCCAATAACGGCGGGAGCAGCCAGGGCAGATAGGTCTCGAACTGTGACAACATGCAACAACAACCTCAAAAGCAGGTGGGAGCTTAGATTTCCCGGTTAATAAACGATGTTCTCTTATCTGTTATTTATTGAGAATATTTTGATTTTTCCGAACAATGGGGTACTATAATTTGCATCTATTCACTGTTGTCTGAACGGTGCAAGATCCGGATGCTCAGGCAATTTATGCAATGACCATTTTATCATGTGAGGAGGAGTAATGCTGAAAGATTTATTGCTTAAAAATCGCAGCTATCGTCGGTTTCACACGGACAAGGCGATCAGCGAGGAGCAATTGACCGAACTGGTTGAATTGACCCGTTATTGTGGCAGTGCCGCCAATTTGCAACCACTGCGTTATCTACTGTCGGCCGATAAGGAGCGCAATGAGCGGATCTTCAACTATTTGGGCTGGGCCGGCTACCTCAAGGACTGGAAAGGTCCGGCAGAAAATGAACGCCCCAGCGGCTATATTGTCATGATCGGCGATAAAACCATCAGTGACAGTTTTGAGTGCGATTCAGGGATTGCCGCCCAGAGCATTCTGCTCGGCGCGGTCGAAAAAGGATTTGGCGGCTGCATGATGGGGGCCATTCAAAAACAAAAATTGCGTGAAGAGTTCAAAATCCCCACTCGCTTTGAAATTATCATGGTGATCGCACTGGGCTACCCCGCTGAAGAGGTTCAACTGGTCGATAAAGAGGAAAGCGGCGATATCAAATACTGGCGTGACGAGTCCGGAGTCCATTATGTGCCCAAGCGCACCATGGATCACCTGGTTCTCAGTTGGATCAACTGACGTTGTTCAGAATGTTGAGCACTGTTTAGCAACAGGGGCCGGAATTTTCCGGCCCCTGTTTTTTTATGTGTCCGAGCGGTAGCTCTGCCAGTGGATGCGCTCCTGACGCAGCTCATCTTCAGGATGCCCCTCTTTTTCCTCATCAGCCTCACCGATGCCGATAATGGCATCAATGCGCAGTTGATCGGGAATGCCCGCTACCCGGCGCACGTAACTTTCTGCATCTGTTGTGTCGTCGTGTTCACGACAACGGATTTGCGCCCAGCAACTGCCGAGACCGAGATCTTGAGCCGTCAGTTGTAAAATGAATGCGGCAATGGAACAGTCCTCGATCCACACGTCACAGCACTGCGGGTCGGCGCACACGATGACAGCCACGGCGGCTTCGGCGAGAAACCCGGCACCATGGGGCTTGGCCTGGGAAAGGGCCTGTACCTTGTGACGATCCGTGACAAAGATGAATTGCCAGGGATCGCGTCCTCGTGAACTCGGAGCACGCAGTACCGCTTCCTGGAGCAAACACAGCTGCTCCTCTGTTAAGGCGGTGTTGGTGAATTTGCGAATACTGCGCCGTTGACGGAGTAAGTCCAGAAACATAATGGGCCTCACTGCAAGATTGGGTGGTCGGTTTAAGAAAGTTTCTTTCTTACCGTTGATTTCGCAGCGATGCAAGGGGAAATGCCATGGTGGTTGCTGGCAGCAGCTCAGTGTTGCCCAGATCATGGCATCCTGTGGATAACATTGTGGGAAAGTGGAAAACTGTTGGAAGAAAGGGCCGTGGAGGAGAAAAACGGGTGGCAGGGCCATCACATATCATCGTCAATTCAGTTCAATTGACCCTGCCAATGCATCACATCACAAAGTTGCTTTGGGACTTGAGGTGCTGTAAATACCGCCCTCTTCGGCTTACAGCGCATAACATAAAAATGTCTCCCGGTTCTGAAACTCTAGTGCGCCTGGCACACTGCAGTTCTTTCTTCCGGCAATTCGTTGATCAGGGATTGCAATTCGTCACTTTGCAACCAGTGGTCAAGACCGGAACCGATCTCGCCGCTGACCCCCCAGATCAACCAGATCCCCAGCTGCTGGAGTTGGAGCTGATGATGCTGGTGAATTCCCGAACAGATAACTCCGTGTGTTCCCAATTCGCTAAGCCAGTCGACGATCGTGTAAGGAGGCTGAGGACAGACGAGCGCTCTGAGTTCACGACATTGACGATGGCGTAAGTCAATATCCGCAATATGAAATTCGCGCGCCTGATCAAAACGGGGAGATACGCGTCCGTCATAGCTGGGAATAGCTATCCGTATTGTTTCGGGAGATAACGCAGACATGGTTTCATTAATTACAAGACCAATGCCAACGGATAAACAAAAATAAAAACCGTGTAAAAACAATGCGTTGAGTATTTTCAGTCGGCGTTCAGACGGATTGCTCATGTTGCATTTGCAACATGCAGAGCAAAGCTGGGCGGGGGCCACGTATAACAGGCAGTTATTATTAGAAAAGCCGCAACGTTGCAATGCAACACATTGCAACGTACTGCAACATCAGTTGAGCTGATATTTTTTCAGCCAGCGCCACAAGGTGGTACGGTCAATGCCGAGGTGTTGCGCCAGTTGCTGACGGTTGCCCTGAAAGCGCTGGAGCAGATGGCTCAGAGCGTCCTTATCCGGACAGCGGTTCTTCTTAAGGACCGGCGTATTTGCTGTGAGTGCCGGAATGTGCATCACTTCGATTTGCGCTCCCCGACACAAAATCACCGCCCGTTCAACAATGTTCAGCAACTCACGCACATTGCCGTCGTACGGATAGGCCAACAGCTGTTCCAAGGCCGGTTGGCTGAAACGAACAATCTTCTTGCCATGCTTGTGGCAAAACCGTTGCAATGCCATGTCCAGCAGCAACGGAATATCTTCATCGCGCTCACTCAGGGGCGGGATATGCAGGGCAACAACGTTGAGGCGATAGTAAAGATCCTGTCGAAAACGTTTCTCTTCGACCAGATGAGCGAGGTTACGGTGGCTGGCCGCGACAAAGCGGACATCGGCGCGACGGGTTTCGTCGCTGCCCAGCGCCTGATACTCATTGTTTTCCAGCACCCGCAACAGTTTGACCTGAAGCGCCAGAGGTAAATCGCCAATCTCATCGAGAAACAGTGTGCCGCCCTCTGCCAGAGCAAGACGCCCTTTGCGGTTAACGACCGCTCCGGTGTAGGCCCCCTTACGAACTCCGAAAATTTCCGCTTCGAGCAATTGTTCCGGCAAAGCACCGCAATTGATCACCACCAGGGGTTGATCGTTACGCGCACTGAGGTTGTGGATGGCCCGAGCAAACAGTTCCTTGCCGGTGCCGCTGGCTCCATGGAGTAGAACCGTGGCGTCACTGTTAGCGACATCGGGCAGGATGTCAAACAGCTGCTGCATGCGTGGGTTACGACTGATCATGTCATGAAAACTGAACTGTTTCTGCACCTCATTGGCCAAGGCTCGCAGTTGCGACAGATCACGAAAAGTTTCAACGCCGCCAATCACATTGCCGTACTCATCACGCAAGACAGAGGCGTTGACCGAAATAGGGATTTCACGGTTGTGGCGGTCGAGCACATCCACCTCAATATTGGTGATGTTTTCTCCACCGGCAAAGGCTTTACGCAAGGGACATTGATCAAAACAAACGTTAGTGCGAAAGATCTCGCAGCAGGGTTGCCCGAGCGCTTCGCGGCGGCTGAATCCGGTGATCTCCTCAGCGGCGCGATTAAACGTTGTGATACGCAGTTGAGGGTCTACGGTAAAAACACCATCGGCAACGCTGTCAAGGATGGTTTGGACATGCACGGGATTTTCTGGCGGTTGGGTCATAGATCAGCCTCTGCAATATAAGAGGCTATTATAGCAAGCTTTTTATGCAAACTGCAGGGATTATCACTTCTGAATCCTGTTTTCACGGATATAGGCAAGGAGATCAGGAGCCGCAAGCGGTTTGCTGAACAGGTAGCCCTGACCGATTTCGCAGCCTTCGCGGCGCAAGAAATTCAATTGCTCAGGATGTTCGATCCCTTCGGCAACGGTTTCCATACCCAGGCTATGAGCCAGATTTATGATGGCCCGATTGATAATATCATCATCATTGTTGGCGCCGATATCCTCGACAAAAGAACGATCGATTTTCAGGCGATCCAAGGGAAGTTTTTTCAGGTAGGCCAGACTCGAATAACCGGTGCCGAAATCGTCGATGGCCAGGCTTATTCCCATTGAGCGAAATTCAGATAACGCTTTAGCTGCTTTTTCCGGTTCTTTCATGATCATTGACTCAGTGACTTCCAGTTCAAGACGTTGTGCTGAAAGACCTGTTTTTTTCAGAATACTTTTGAGCTCGTCAGGTAAATGGCCTTTCTCAATTTGTTCGACCGCCAGATTCACGGCAACCCGCGGCACGAGATAGCCGTCCCGGTCCCAGAGAACGGTCTGTCGGCATGCTTCCTCCAGCACCCACAAGCCGATCTCTCCGATAATACCGATTTCTTCCGCAAGGGGAATGAAAAGATCAGGAGTCAGCAATCCTTCACTGGGATGGTTCCAACGCACCAGTGCTTCGACGCCTTCGAGCTTTTGCGTGACAAGGTCAATTTGAGGCTGATAATAAAGTTGCAACTCACCACGTTTGACGGCATTACGCAGGGCATTTTCCATGATGAGGTTTTTCCGGACATTGTCAGACATTTGCGAAGAGAAAAAATGCAGCCGGTTACGACCTTTTTGTTTTGCCGCATAGCGCGCGATTTCAGCGTTTTTAAGCAGAATATCGGGAGTCTTTCCGTCCATCGGGTAGCGACTGATACCGATACTTGCCGTGATGACAAAGTCGTGATCAATCATTTTAACCGGAAGGCTGATTTTGTTAAGAATACGCCTGCCTATCGTTGACGCGAGCTCTTCAATGTGATCTCCCTGAAGGAGCAGAGCGAATTCATCACCGCCGATGCGAGCGATACTGTCTTCAAGACGTAAGATGTGTTTTAAACGCCCGGCGACGGTGCGCAAGAGCATGTCTCCCACGTCAAAACCAAAAGTCTCATTGACCTTTTTAAAATGATCAAGGTCCAGGCTCAAGACCGCGAGCTGTGTGTGCGCAACATTGAGTTTCAGCAGCATGTTATTGAGAAGGTGGTTTAAAAAATTGCGATTGGGCAGTTTGGTAAGATGGTCATAATGGGTCAGGAAGCTTAATCGGTTTTCCTGCTCCCTGGTGGTTGTGACGTCGCTCCAGCTACCGATTACTTCAGGGGGGGATGAGGGTGTAGGACTCAGCTCCAGCTCCGCTCGTATGACGAGAAGCTTATTGTCGCTGTCGTAGGCCTGGAGTTCAAAGGTGTCATGCTTGCGTTGTGGAAGATCGGCAATGATTGCCCGGACCCGATCAAGGTCATCCCGATGGACCACCTGTCTCAACCATTCTTCCGCGTAGGTTTCTTCAGGCTGATAGCCGAACAGGCGGGTGATGTTGTCGCTTACCCAGATAAGTCTTGGCAGGCTGTTGGGCGGAAGAATTAATTGAAAGAGAACAACGGGACTGGCATTCTTCAAATGCTGAAATTTTTTATTGATAAGACTCAGCTCTTTTGTTCTTCGATAAACCTGTCGGCGTAAAATCACGTTGACGACGGTCAGAAATGCCATGATGGCCACGGCGATCCCCATAATTCTCAGCCAGGAGCGAGATTGCTCTAAGGACAGCGACACCTCATTCTCCGGGGCTTGCGGAGACGTCGAAGTCTTGAGGTCGCCCGTTTTATTAAACAGAGTGGTGACTCTTGCGGGTGGAGTGCTGAGCCAGGCATGATCATTTGCGCAAGACGTGTCGAAACGCGCTGAGTGAACCGAGAACGAAGAGTATCGCGCCAAAAGTCGTGAAGGAGAGGCGGTTAAAAGAAATACCGCGAAAATCATGACACAGATGCTGGCTCGGCTAGAGTTCTTCACGTTGATCCGGATGTCTTAAAGATTACAGAAAGTCTAATTTCCTCGCTAAGCATAGAGCATTAAAATAATATTTCCAATAAATTAATGTTTGTTTTGTGTGGAAGAGTGTTCATTTAAAATGGGGGGGGAGGAATATTTTTCGGTTCCCCAAGGCATTCGCCCAAGACAACTGCGTACGGAGGCGGTAAGGCAGAGAAATTGCCGTCCATCTCGCCACGTATCCTGCAGCCCTGATTTGATTTGGTTCGGTGGAGGGGTTATTTTTTCCCCACCGGAGCCAGGTAAAGAACAAATTCGTTTTCTCCGTCCACACCGATCAAGCTGTCCATCAATCCTTGATCATAGGCCGCAATAGCGCAGGTACCGGCAGAGATGGCTTCACAGGCGAGGTAGAGGTTTTGGCAAACATGTCCGATATCATAGGCAATCACCCGATGCGCGGCCAGATCATAGCGCCACTCCATACGGTAAGGAATCACCGTCCAGGCAAAAACCACTGGAGCCCGACTGATGAACACCTGGTGAAAGGTGGCTGCTGAAAGCTCTTCACGAAAATCGTGAACAGAACGTTCACACACCAAGGCGTGTTGCTGGGGCAGGTAGCGATAGATGCCATTGTCCAGCCCATCAACGGCGGAGACCAGCACATAGCTCTCAAACGCATGACGACAACCAGCCGACGGTACGGTACGCAACGCATGACCTTCACTTAACTCTTCGCGCACGCCCTGGGTGGCCCATAGCAGTAGGCCAAGTTCATGTTGCGTCAAAGGCGTGGCCAAGTAACGTCGGAGGCTCTCCCGATTGGCCATGGCATCAAGCAGATCCGTGCCGTGAAATTTCTCCAGATCAATGTCCGGCAGAGGTAAAATTGTTTGTCCGGGTCGTGGCGGTCGTTGGATCGGCGGTGGGTCAATGCCGCGATTTTGGTCGGTCAGATAAAAGTTGATCTGTTGTCGCAAGTCATCTTTAAGAAAAGCACGTTGTTGCTCAAGGGTGGGAAGAGCCATAAGACCTCTCCTGTCTGGGTGCGGTGATGGAATTGTTTCAGCATAACAGATGTTTCGACGTAAAACAGGGGCCGGAGGTGTGGCGGAGGTAGAAAATCTTTCGAAAAGTGGACCCGCAACGCAACAAAGCCGGTTCGGGGAGGCGTCCGAACCGGCTTTGTCTATTGTGTGTAGCAACTAGGAAGAAAAGGAGAACCAAGCCTTGCCTGCCACAACAAGCCTTGATGGTGATAACTCTAGCAAAGCGTGTCTGCCTTCACCACGATGAGACGCGTAAATGTTTGTTGCCCAATCCGCGAATCGGGACTGTGCATAAACACAGGTTGAGGTGGTGAGAGAGTTGGCAATCAAGAGGAAGATCAAAGTCAAGACCGCCGGGTTTCGTCCCGGCAGCCGACATCCTTTTGATTGGCCGCTCAAAAGGATGCAAAAACCAGCTGAACACCTCCTGACCCTCAGATTAACCGACACTGAGTCTGTTTCCGATGTGCGTTACGGATTCGGCTCGCCGCCCTTTAGGTCGACGAATCGTGCAACGCATCAGCTTTGGCGTAAAATGTTGATGACAATCTTAAGTCGCGCTCTATCTCTGGTGTGGCACCGATCAAACGGGCGGGACGGTGCCCGCCCTGCAGTGGTGTGTTCTTTTGCAGCCAAGCCCTCCCTTTCAGCAGCACCGAACGCAGAGGGGGAACCCGGTAGGCGCAATGAAATGTTATGCCTTTTTTCTGTCACACCTGTCGCACGCAACGTTGCGACACAACGTCGCACGACACTTTCAGCACAATTAACCGCAGGGGTGTAAAATTTATAACTAATTGATTTAATTGATATTTATAGGGAAAATATTTTTTGGCATAAAGCGTGATAACACCAGAGAGCAAACAAAACATCACGTGTTAACTCACTATTCACAAGGAGGACTCTCATGGCACGCTTTGATCTTTTCAACGAAATGGACCTGCTTCGTCGCGAAGTGGATGATGCTTTCCGTAACTTTGGTTTTGACGCTCTTAAGGTTCCGGCCTTCCTGCCCGGCATAGGCACCGGCGATTATCCGCGCCTCAATGTTACCAGCGATGATAACGCCATCTACGTCGAAGCACTGGTTCCGGGGATCACACCGGACGATCTGGAACTCAATGTTATGCAAAACACCCTGACCCTGTCGGGTGAACGCAAGCAGGAAAACGCAGAGCAACGCACCTGGCATCGTCGTGAGCGGGGCGCCGGACGCTTCATGCGCACCATCGAACTGCCGGCCAGCATTGATACCGGCAAAGTGGAAGCCAGCTACAGCAACGGCATCCTGTCGATCACGCTGCCCAAAGCAGAACACATGAAGGCGCGCAAGATTTCGGTGCAGGCACACTAAGCTGTCAACCGTTCCCAACACACACAACGACTTTAAGGAGGATACAACGATGAAAGATCAACAATTAACTCCCAGCGAAGACCGTGCTCTGCAAACCGGCAATGACACTCGCAGCCCGCACCGTTACCTGCGGCCGGCCGTGGATATCTTTGAAACCGACGACGCTCTGACACTCGTCGCCGACATGCCGGGAGCCGACAACGAGGGCCTCGACATCAATATGGAGCAGGGTGTCCTGACTCTTAAGGCAACGATGCCTGAAAGCTCCGACAGAAAATACCTGCTCAAGGAATTCGCGCCCACCAGTTACTGGCGGCAATTCCAGATCAGTGACGATTTTGATGCCGAAAAAGCCAACGCCACATTTAAAGATGGTGTCCTGACTCTGACCCTGGCCAAGCGTGAAGCGGTCAAGCCACGGCGCATCGATATTACGTTCCACTGATCCACCCATTCATTCTCTAACAAACCTCCACAGGCATGACCTCCTTTCATCATGTCTGACACCATGCCGGGCCGTCCCCCTTGCGGCCCGGCTTTTTTATGCTCATTGTCTGGTTCTTGAGTCGTCCAGCTTTTCTGAAGGTCAGGGCAATGTGTTTCTTATTTAAAACCAAGATCAAAGTCAAGACCGCCGGGTTTCGCCCCGGCAGGCGACATCCTTTTGACTGGCCGCTTAAAAGGATTGCAAAAACCAGCTGAACACTTCCTGAACCTGGATTAACCTACACTGAGTCTGTTTCCGATGTGCGGGCGCGGAAGCCCGCGTCACGTGGGTACCACCATCGCGAACGGATGATGTTCGCCAGCGCGATCAGCTTCTGATGACGAACCATTGAAGCTCAAGATCGCCGGGTTTCGCCCCGGCAGGCGACATTGGCCGCTCAAAAGGATGCAAAAACCAGCTGAACACCTCCTGGCCCTCAGATCAACCGACAATGCGTCTGTCTGCGTTATGCTTAACGGATTCGGCTCGCCGCCCTTTAGGTCGGCGAATCGTGCAACTCATCATCTTTGGCGTAAAATGTTGATAACCGTTTGACGCCGTTCTCTATTTTTTTCGTGGCACCGATCAAACGGGCGGGACGGTGCCCGCCCTGCAGTTGTGTGTTATTAAGCAGCCCAGCCTTCCCGTTCAGCAGCGCCGAACGAAGAGAACGGTCACCGCGATGGTTGTCGGCAACCTGTTTGAGGACCGATGCCGACTGGGCGAGTTTTCCGACATCGCGGTGTAAGTGAACGCAGAGAGACAACCCCTTGGGAGTCGATTTTGTGGTACTTTTATCGACGCAAAAGTGGTCCCAACGTGCGGGCGCGGAAGCCCGCATCACGTGGGTACCACCATTGCGCACGGATGAAGCCCGCCAAGCGCCGCCTCCCTTCTGTTTAAAAAACAGTCAGCCAATACCTCTTCCGCCCACTTCTTAGACACGATCCTCACAATGAATGTAAAATTATGTCGTTTTTAGTTGGCACACTCCCTGCTGTCGTTATAATAAAGCCGCCGTTGCGCAACGATGTGCCACCGGCCCTTGAGCAAAGATACACCCTAGTGTTACTCGTCACCTCCTGCCTCCACAGGTTTGAGTCGGTCGGCGGGTCTTTTTCACTTACAATGTATGGAACAGACGACACTGCTATGATTCTCGACGTTGACCTGAAAAAACATCTCGGTGATTTCCAACTCAATGCCACCTTCCGCATTGAGGGTAAGCGGATTGGTCTGTTCGGCCCGTCCGGACATGGCAAATCGACCCTGATTAATCTGCTTGCCGGGCTGCTCACCGCTGACCGCGGCCATATTCAGCTCGATGGCGAAAGCCTTTACCACAGCGGCTCACGCGTCAACCAGTCGCCGAAAAAACGTCATATTGCGGTGGTGTTTCAGCATGCTCATCTGTTCCCTCACTATAGCGTCAAAGGCAACCTGCTCTATGGTTACAATCGGCTGAAATCCGGTCAAAAGAAACTGCAGCCTGATGAAGTGATTGAGGCTCTGGATATTGGCAAACTGCTCGACCGCCAGGTCACCAGCCTGTCCGGCGGTGAACGCCAGCGCGTTGCCCTGGGGCGCGCTCTATTGGCCAGCCCGCGTCTGCTGATTCTCGATGAGCCGCTCAGTGCTCTCGACCATAGCCTCAAAGGCCAGATCATTCCTTATTTGAGAAAAACGTTGAGTCGTTTTGAGATTCCCTACCTGTACATCTCCCATTCATTAAGTGAAATGCGCCTGCTCACCAAGGAGGTCATCGTTCTTGATCAGGGTAAAGTGGAATCGGTAACCACCGCTGAGCAAATTGCTTTGGAGAGGATCACCAAAGATGTTCGCGGCTATGTCAACCATCTCAAGCTGACTGACCCACAAGAGCGCGGCACCCTGCTCGCCTATCGCTGGGGCAATAAAGAACTGCTGGTGACGGCTCGCACCGGCCGCCATGAAGGACTGTTTGAACTGTCGAGCAAAGAAATTCTGCTGTTCAAGGATAACCCCGGTGCTGTTTCGGCGCGCAATATGTTTGAGCTGCCGATCACTGATATCCGCCCGTTTGAGCATTCCGTTGCCATTACGCTTGGCGAAGAGCCGAATACTCTGATTTCGCAGGTCATGCATGAAGCCGCCGATGAACTGGCGCTGAAGGTGGGCGGCACGATCTTTGTTGGTATCAAGGCCTCGGTATTCCGGCCGCTGGCCTGATTTTTGGAGTTATGGATGTTTGAATTTTCACCCCACGATCTGTTTGCCATCGCCATGTCAGCGCGCGTTGCCACCGTTGCCACACTCCTGACGCTGCCGATTGGCTTTGCCCTGGCCTGGGTTCTGGTTTTCAGCCGGATTCCCGGCAAAGGCTTTATCGATGGCCTGGTCAACCTGCCACTGGTGCTGCCACCGGTCGTCGTCGGCTACCTGCTGTTGTTGTCGCTGGGCCGCAACGGCTGGCTGGGTGAGCTGCTCCAGCAGGTGGATATCCAGATCATTTTTACCTGGAAGGCGGCAGTGATCGCCTCGGGACTCATCGGCCTGCCACTGATGGTGCGCTCCATCCGCCTCGGCATGGAACAGATCGATCCACACCTGTTGCACGCGTCGCGCACCCTGGGTGCCGGAAGACTGGATACACTGTTGACCATTGTGCTGCCGCTGTCATTACCGGCCATGCTGTCCGGCGCGTCATTGACCTTTGCCCGCAGCCTGGGCGAATTTGGTGCCACAATTATTCTGGCTGGGAATATTCCCGGTCGCACCCAAACCATTCCATTGGCGATTTATGATTATACCAACACACCGGGAGGGGAATCACAGGCGTTGAACCTGTGCCTGGTGTCGATTGCTCTGTCCTATCTGGTACTGCTCCTTAACGAGCGGGCGCTACGCCGCGTACGGTCACGCCGCAAGCCGGACTAACCTATGGAGAACTGCAATGTTTTACAATGACCTGCAACACCGCTTCAGCAAATTGATCGAACGTAACGACCTCGCCGACAAAACCGTGGAAATCAAGGCGCGTATTCTGTCCAACGAAGAGGCCATCGGCAACCCGTCGCGCGACGACTATCCGCTGCTCAAAGGCAAAGAGTTTCTCATGGAAGCGCGTTTCCTTGATGTCTGCGGCCAGGCTTACACCGATGCGCCCAGCGAACTGACCACCACTCTGGCGGAGATCGCCCGCAGCACCCTGGCTGACACCTCGCAACGTGCCTTGTTCATCGCCACGCTCAATGCCGTGGTCCGCTACCTCGACGGCGATCTGAAGACTGTTCACTGTCGCAACGATGAACCGGAAAAATGTGCCGAGCAGATCATCGAAGCAATTCGCCCGGCTGATCCGCACACCGTCGGTCTGGTGGGGCTGCAACCGGCAATTCTGGCGGTCCTGTCGAAAACTTATGGTCCGCAAAACGTGCTGTGTGTCGACCGCGATGCCGGCGTGCGTGGCACCAGTAAGCACGATGTGCCCATTCTGTGGGGCGATGACGAGAATACCGAAAAGGTCTTCAGCCAATGCGACGTGGTGTTGTCCACCGGCTCAACCGTGGTCAACGGCAGCCTGCCGGATATGTTGGCTCTGTCGGAAAAGTTTCAGACGCCGGTTTTTTTCTACGGCACCAGCATTGCCGGCACCGCCCGGCTGATGTCCCTCAACCATTTATGCTTTGAAGCGTCATAGGAGACTATCGGACTTGCCAAGAATCTACTGCAAAATCATTTGATCGGCCCAGATGCTCGATCCTTTTCAGCAAATAGCTCGGGCTATTCGCTTTCAAACGATCAAACATCTGGTCTCGACCAACTGATTTCTCGTGACGATACGGCAAGTCCGACAGGCTCCTGGCACACTAACGGAGAATACACATGAAACCAGCACTGCATGGCGACCTGAAAATTTCTGAAATCATTGAACACTATCCGCAAACGCGCAGCGTGTTTACGGCCCACGGACTGTCCGCTCTGGTCAGCGAAGACGGCATGCGGGTGCTGGCTCCGTTTCTCACTTTGGCTACGGCGCTGCGCAGTCGCCTGATCGACCTCACCAGCTTTCTGCGCTTGCTGCAGGAGGTGATCGACCTCGAAGAACTGGCCGAAGCACCGGGCCTGGAGTCTGTGGATCACCAAGGGGAGCTGACCCTGCTGGCCTTGATGCCGTGCGGCCTCAAAGTGCCATTCAGTAAAGCGATCAGCGAGGCCATTGGCCGTATTGAAAAAGAGCACAACCTGTCGGTGCGCTACGCGGTGGAGGGCAACGTCAATCAGGAGTTGTCGTACTATCCTTACATCAACACTCTGGAAAAGGTCGAAGAACTGCCGGACATCATCATCTCCGCCGACTTCAACGCCTTTTACGGCCACAGCTTTTATAACCGTTTTGTTGCCACCGGGGATGTCACCGGCTACAACACCATCAATACGTGTAAGACGTTCACCGACGCCGGGGTGGTCGACCCCGAAGGCAACTACACCGTGCTCGGCATCAATCCGCTGGTGATCGTCGCCAACACCGAACAATTGAACGGCCGCCCGCTTCCAACCTGCTGGGCCGACCTGATCGACCCGATGTGGAAAGACAGCATTACCTTGCGCGGCAGCAGTGACTTCTTCTGCCACGCCGTATTGCTGCCCATGTACCGCGATCACGGTGCAGAAGGATTGCGCCAACTGGCCGACAACGTGTTGCAAGGGATGCATCCGGCGCAAATGGTCAAACAGATCGACCTCAACGCCCCCGGCGCGCTGTATGTCATGCCGGAGTTTTTCGCTTACCGTGCCAAACATCAGCAACGCATCCAGATCATCTGGCCCGAAGACGGCGCCCTGGCCAGCCCGGTCACCCTGCAGGTCAAAGCGTCTCGCATCGACGAACTCAAACCGGTGCTTGATCTGCTCACCGGCATTGATCTCGCCCAGTCCTTGGCCGGTGCCCGCTTCCCGGTGCCCCATGCCGAAGTCACCAGTGAGGTGCAGGATAAACCCTTGATGTGGATCAGCTGGGACTTGCTGCGTGAACGTGACTTACTGGAAGTCAATGCCGAAATCGACGATCTGTTTTTGCCCTATGTGAAGTCCATTAACAAGTAGAGCCTTTTGCAAAAAGGCTCGTGGAACCCATGGATGGGCGACCAAAATAGTCGATTTCGTTTACAAATCGGCGATTTTGTGAGCTTTTTAAAATGACATTTTTCAAAAGCGTGTTGGCAAAAAGCTCAGGACGGCTTTTTGCCCAAACTCCTTTAACCAAGGCGATGCCATGAAGCTGATTACCGTAGCCGGTCCGCCATCGTGCGGCAAGACCTCCATTATCCTGCGCGCCATCGAACCTCTGGTCGCTGCCGGACTCAAGGTCGGCGTGGTCAAATTTGACTGCCTGACCAGCGATGACTATCTGCGCTATGAGCAGGCAGGCATCGAGGTCAAAACCGGCCTGGCCGGGGGTTTGTGCCCGGATCACTTCTTTATCGCCAATATCGAGCAGGCGGTGCAGTGGGGGCAACGCGAAGGGTTTGATCTGCTGATCAGCGAGAGTGCCGGACTGTGCAACCGCTGTTCGCCACACATCAAAGATGTGCTGGCCGTGTGCGTCATCGACCATCTTAGCGGCGTGCACACGCCACGCAAGATCGGCCCGATGCTGAAAAGTGCCGATGTGGTGGTACTGACCAAGGGCGACATCGTCTCCCAAGCCGAGCGCGAAGTGTTTGCCTTCCGCGTCCGGCAGGTCAACCCCAAAGCCGCCGTGCTGCCGGTCAACGGCCTCACCGGCCAAGGTACGCTGCTGCTGCAACGCCATTTTCAGAGCGCCGCCACAGTCACCACCCTCAACGACATGCGCCTGCGCTTCACCATGCCCGCCGCACTGTGCTCCTACTGCCTCGGCGAAACCCGCATCGGCCCCGATTGTCAGATCGGCAACATCAAAACCATGGATTTCTCATGACCGATACCACGCTTCTCACACAATCCCTGCATCATCTGTTCAGCGAACGACCTTATCTACGCGACTTCTTTGCCGCCCTCAACCTGACGCCCCCGGACGACGAGATCAGCCTCGGTGCGTTTCTCAACAGCATTCCCGCCGCCCATCTGGAAGAGTTTGCCCTTGACCACGCGACACTCACCAGCCAGTGTGTCGACTTCATCACCCAGATGGAGGCATTTCAAAGCAGTGAAACCAGTACGGTACGTGAGGTGACCATCAAGGCCGGGGTGGATAAGAGCGGAGCCAAAGAGCAGCAGGACCTGATCCTGCGTAGCGGCGAAGTGGTGTGCGTGGTCGGCCCGACCGGCTCCGGTAAGAGTCGCTTATTGGCCGATATTGAATGTCTGGCTCAAGGGGATACGCCGTCGAAACGGCAGATTCTGCTTGATGGTCAGGTGCCCGATGAAAACCGCCGCCTGTCCGGCGAGCAACAACTGGTGGCGCAACTGTCGCAGAACATGAACTTCGTCATGGATCTCACCGTGCGCGAGTTTATCACCATGCACGCCGAAAGCCGCCTGATCAGTGATGTGGCACAGCGGGTCGAACAGATCTTTACCACCGCCGTTGACCTCGCCGGGGAACCGTTCACCCTCGATACGCCGGTCACCGCCCTGTCCGGCGGTCAATCACGTGCGTTAATGATTGCCGACGTTGCCTGTCTGAGCGCCTCGCCCATCGTCCTCATCGACGAAATCGAAAATGCCGGTGTCGACCGCCGCCGCGCCCTCGACCTGCTGGTCAAAGAGGAAAAGATCGTCCTCATGGCCACCCACGACCCTCTGCTGGCCCTGTCCGGCGACCGCCGTCTGGTGATACGCAACGGCGGCATTGCCGCCATCATCGAAACCAGCGATGAAGAACGCCAAGGCTTAGGTCAACTTATAGCCCTTGATCAAAAGCTCTCGCGCTTGCGTGACCAAGTGCGCCATGGTGAGCGGATTATTTTTGATTTGCAGCAGTTGATGTAAGGAGGCCACTGTCTACATTACCTCGCTACGGCTACAATCTTTTCCAAAAGCAGATTTTGACACCGGCACCGCCTGGTGCTATGGTGAAATAATCCATAAAAAACAAGAGCTTTGGAGATAATCATATGCAGGCTGAAGACATAGAAAAAAATGCCTTGAAACTGGATGTTATCAAACGGATTCATCTGGTGGAGAGGTTGCTTGAGAGCCTGGACAAAACAGACCCGGAAGTCGAAAAAATATGGGTTGCTGAATCGGAAAAGAGGTATCTTGCCTACCGGGACGGGCGGATTGAGGGCATCCCCCTTGAACAGATCGTCAAGAATATATCACGATGAATGTTGTCCTGCTTCCACCTGCGGACGCGGAACCGAAAGAAGCCGTAGACTATTATAATGACCAGATTGCAGGACTCGGAGATGAATTTTTAAGAGAGCATTCTTATCCACGACCCATTATATTTGCCAAGCTCCAATGGCCTGGAAGCAGGTTGGCAAACACACCCGCAGAATCAATATTAACCGTTTTCCTTATCTGATTCTCTATGTTGTTGATGGCGATGATATCCTCATAACCTGTGTCGCGCACCAACACAGAAACCCCACGTATTATCTTGATAAATAACAGGCTGTCGGTGGCCACCCTACGCAACTGATTTAGGTCATTATCGTTGATGATCGTCACCAGTCTGAGCGCCTCGCCTATCGCCCTCATGTCCACCCACGCCCCACTGCTCGCCTTGTCCGGCGACCGCCGCCTGGTCATCCGCAACGGCGACATTGAATTGGGTGGGCTACCCGGTTGTCACACGGCGATTTCTTTTGACACATTCGTCATCGATGCTAAAGTTGCTGTGTTAAATATTCACACAGGAGATCAGGCCATGGCCAGAACAACAAGTGTCACGATTGGTTCGCAACTTGATGAATTTGTCGGGAAATTAGTCGAATCAGGACGTTACGGTTCAACGAGCGAAGTCGTACGCACCGCTTTGCGGTTGCTTGAACAGCAGGAAAATCAAGCTACCGCACTGAAACAGGCGATAGACGCTGGAGAGCGCAGCGGTGAAAGTGATTTGTCGCTTCGCGACATTGCCGCAAAGGTAAAGCAGAAACATCATGTATAAGCTTTCCGCGCTTGCGGCGGAGGATTTTGCGGAAATCTACGAATACACTCTGGTGAACTTCGGTTCTCTCCAGGCGGACGCCTACGCCGATGATTTGGAAAGCGTCCTTCACCTCCTGTTTAACTCGCCACTTATGGGACATGAGTGCCCGCAGATTGCTGTTGGAATTCGCCGACATGACCACCAAAAACACGCTATTTTCTACCGGCGACGAAAAGCCGATATTTTTGTCATCAGAATACTGCATCAGAAAATGGAGCCGATGAAACATTTCTCTGCTTTTTAGCACGTACTGGAGTTATGGAGCGGAAGACAGGGTCTTTACAATATTTCCCCAATAATATTGCAATTCAAGCCTCCCCCTTGCCTTTAACTCCGATAATTAAACAGGATCACCCGTGGCGCTTTGTGCAGAGACATCGGAAGGATCAGACTGACGGGCCAGACGCCTTCGGTGCCTCAGCCAGAATTGCAAAGCCCCCGCAACAAAAAAAAGGCCAATCCCCGACCAAAACCCCAGAGGTGCGGCTAGCAGCAGAACCACGCTCATACCAACGGAATAGATGAAAGCGACTATCTTGAGGCCTAAGGTGGTCACGCCTAGCAACTCAGCACCGAGATAGATAAGCGGCCAGGTTATCAGTAATAGTAAGGCCCCCATTGCTACCAACCGCAGTGCTGAGTTAGCTTGCTCATCGCCACCAAATATAGCGAATAGGAACCAGCCACCGCAGCCAAGTCCGATTGTACTTCCGCTCGCTATAAACCCTGCTGTTAATCCCGCACGCAACATAGGCATACAGAAAAAGCACAAAGCTTCTGCAGTCCATGTCGGCACCTTAGACCACGAAGCGACAAGAATACCAACTAGACTTACTGAACACAAAAGTGAAAATAAGCTGAGTGACAATGCTTCCCTAGCCACGTCTATCACAGCGGTGGTGCTTAAATCCAAGAGCTCCAATGTTGCAGCTACGCATCCTAAACATAGCCCACAAAATAAAAAAACAAAGAACCCTTCTTGATGTGATACATGTCCGAGATCTGCAAATTTCGCTTTCATATGGCCCAACACTTAAATCAGCTTAAATTGACGCCATCCGCCGATTTTTTGTTAAATGCTATTGAGGGTTGTTGAGACGGCGTTTACATTCTGAATATTAGGATAATATCACTTACAAGTCGCCATCACCATCAAACAATGCCACGCTCCCTGCTTATAATAGTCTTCAGAGTCGGCTCTTGAATTCACTGCTGTCTCACAATTTGATCAATAAATAAAAAGGCTTAGAACGTTCCCGTGTTACAATGTTTTCGCCAAAAAGACATTAAAAGCAGGAGGTTATAAGCCATGACGAATTCTAACACTGTTCTTTCACAAATTGTACGAATTTTCCCGAGACATGAGTTTCAGACTCTGGCCAATAAGCACCACGCCGGACAGAAATTCCACTCGTTTTTCCGCTGGACGCAGTTTGTCGCGCTGTTGACGGCACAACTGACCGGCCGTGACAGCTTGCGGGATATTGTTGAAAATATGTCGGCGCAAAGCGGTAAACTCTATCACCTCGGGATCAAATCGTTCAGTCGGGCCACGCTGAGTCGGGCGAACGAGCAACAGCCCCACGAAATGTACGAGGCGCTATTTCTGCGCCTGCTGGGGCGTTGCCAAACAGTCGCACCGCGCAACAAGCGTTTCAAGTTCAAGGAATCGGCAAAGCTCTATCTGCTTGACGCCACCATGATCGACTTGAGCTTATCGCTGTTCCCTTGGGCGAAGTATCGCAAAAGCAAAGGGGCTGCGAAGCTGCATATCGGTCTGGATGCCGACGGCTACCTGCCCGCCTTTGTCGACCTGAGCGAGGGCAAGGAGCATGAGATCAATATGGCCAGGCAGCTGGAGTTACCCAAGGATTCCTATGTTGTCTTTGATCGAGGCTATACCGATTACTCCTGGTATCAGGAACTGACGGATAGCGGCATTCGCTTCGTGACGCGCCTGAAGAGCAATGCGGTCACCTTCCCCGGCCCCAAGCGCAGAGGACGCAAAAGTCCAGGAGTTTTGCTGGATCAACAAATTCAACTCAAGGGGATCGACGGCACCTTTCGTAAAGTGCGTTACCTGGATGCAGAAACCGACATCACCTACGAGTTTGTGACCAATGCGCTGGATATTTCGGCCGCAACGGTCGCTGAACTGTACAAAGAACGCTGGCAGATCGAGTTGTTCTTTAAATGGATCAAACAGAATCTGCGCATTAAAAGCTTTCTGGGCACTTCCCGCAACGCTGTGATGACCCAGATCTGGATTGTTCTGTGCGCCTACCTACTGCTGGCGTATTTGAAATTTCAGGCGAAGATCAGCCGAACGATGCAGCAGATGTTGCTATTATTACAGCTAAATTTGTTCGAGAGACGCGATTTTCTGGAGCTATTTAAGCCTCCAGGCCGAAAAAATATTATAAACAACGGGCAGTTAGCCCTTATCTAAAACTATGAGACAGCTGTGACCTAACCCATATTTTTTCATCTCTTTGCTTAACACTACTTGATCATCACCCCAATCCAATCGCGAAAAAGAGTTTTTTTATTTCTATCTACTATTTCACATTTCATCGTATGAAGTCCCCTATACAAGGTTGACTCATTCAAAATTGCTTTAACGAATTGATTTGGAGATTTATTGTACTTATCTGGAACAGGTTTCCTAAGAATTCTTTCTACTGGTGGATATTCTTTTTCTCTTTCTTCTATTGGAACGTCTTTGCCATTGTTCATCTTAGTGAATATTGCAGTTAATGGGAAGGACAGACCATTAATTCTTGTGTTCACAACGACTTTAAAAACAAGAGGCACATTTTTTTCTAAAAACTTAGAAGAGGGGAAATATTCAACCTCATTATCATTCGCAACGGTATAACATTTGTATGATATGGCCTTGTGGTTGATTACACGAATATCTCCTAAAACTTCCTTAAATTGGCGAGGAAGAGCACTGCACTCAAGATAAGCTTCATATCGTAATAGTCGCATTTGATAATTTATTGGATTACCGTTTTTATCAGTCAGATTTGGGGTAACTACAGGCAACTTTTGTTCTTCACAAGACCTTGTATTCTCCTTTATTTTAGAATAGTTTTCGGGCCAATTTATAAAATTCAATATGCCTTGACCAATCATAGTTTGGTTTTTACTAGCGAGACCTTGTAACTTAGAGGCCATATCGACGGGAAGGCCTGTAGCCGACACCTCACCGACATTAGAGTAACCAAAGCTTCCCCAAAGAACTTCGCTGTCATCTCCAAAGTCGCAACCAACTCTAAAACCAAAGTCTTTTGCATCAATTCCGTTCTTTACCATCCATGGCTTAATGCTACCTTCAAGTACTGCCCGTAAGGTTGTAGCGCAATTGATTGCATCTGCAATTGCATCTTCCTTTTCAGTAGCATTGCCTCCAAAAAATGCCATTACTGCGTCGCCCATTATTCTATGAACAGAACCATCAAGAGAACGAATAACTTCTACACAAGTCTTTATAACCGCATCTTTGAATTTATATACAAGGTCTAGAGGGTAAAGCAATGAAAGGCGGGTAGACCCCTTAATGTCTACAAAAAGGGTGCATACATACTGATTAATCGTTCTAGAACTACCATTTTCTAGAGAAAGAAAATCTGGATGTGTTCCTATGGGGGTAGAATTAATGCCGTCTTTTCCAAATATTGGCCTAATCTGGGACTGAAGAATGTATTCGCGCTGTGGCCCTGACGGCAAAGACTCAAATCTCTCATTTAAAGTGGCTGAATTTAATACCTTTTTTACCGTCTTAGTTCTGGTATCAACCATATCGAAAACTTCATTGAAAAGATTTTCAAGATTACTCATTGTTGACCTCAGTGGATAATTAAGATAAAAATAATTGAAATGAAAAGTAATGGAACGACACAAAACCTTATTATATTGACAGCCACTTGGAGCGTCTTGAATTTATCAGAGACTATTCCCGCCACAGTGAATGTTTGAAATGATAAATCCTTAAGAATTTCTTCTTCTGAAGAGGTCTTTATTTTTTCATGATACCCAGCTGCACCTCCATGGGTCGTAGATACATCACCAAAAAATATCATTGATTCGTAAAAACTTGGATTTTTAGTGTTTGGGAATACTACACAAAGCAATTTATAGACAGCAACAAGTGATAAAGTTATAGTTAAAAATACAAACAATATAAGTATTGAAAACATAATAATGTTTATATCGCTTTTCGACCCAAGGACGACTACACGCAAAGTCAATCCGAGTACAACTGTAAGCAAAAAAGACATCATAAGACCAACCTTGAAATTTGTAGTCCCAATGTAGTGGTCATATCTTTTCAACACATCAAACAAAAATATCGACTTACAATCCATATATTTTACCTTTTCAATTCAACAAATTATTATAATTTCATATTTACTATACTGAAAAAATTGTTTTTTCAGTTTTCAATATCGCCGAGCCTCATTTTAACTATATATCACGCATATAATAGTCGAATCCGAATAACACCATGATAGATTTATCCACGGCAAGATTTAGTTCTTTTACGTGGATAAATATTAAATAAAATACAGGAATCCGATCTGCCATTTCAACTGTTCTAATAAATGCATTCAGAGACATTGCCCGTCTCAATGGACTCAAAGTAAGACAAAAATCACCATTGACATCTTTCGCGCCAACCCGCACATTTTAGACCCAACACATCACAACACCCACCATTCCTTAGGGAATGGTGGGTGTTGTGATGTGGAAACGAGGGACACTGCCCCTATTAAATTCCGTCTGAATTAGTTCGCACGGAAGGCCCAATCAAAATTGCCTCAATCCGTCACTTCACAAGCCTTATTTCTCTTCGCCGAAAATTTCCGCATATTTTCCTTCAATCGCCTGAACCTCCTGCTCCGTCAACTTGTCAAATTCGTGCCTTCTGGCTCTTTTTGACAGCGTTCCGTTGTTTTGTGACAAAAAGCGGATGAGCAGATCAACCAAGTTGTCCGGCATGTCGATGTAGTTTTTGATGAACGTATTGAGGCGGTCGTATTTCTCCAGATAATCCACTTCTTCCGGCAGGGTAGTGTTGACGGTTTCCTCGACACAGGCAAAGAAAAACTCGGCCTGCTGCGTGGCATCAAAATAACGGTACAGGTCGATGGTTTCATTGAGGACTTCGACATTGTTTTTTTCGGTTGGTCGCCATTCGATGAAATCCAGTCGCGGACGGGAGAAATGCTCCAGCGTCTTGCGGTAGTCCGCGATTCTTTCCAGGATGACGGCGGAAACGGGGAAGACCAAACCTTGCGGTACAAATCCTTTTTCCGCCAGAATATGGTGAAGCAAATAACGATGGATGCGGCCATTGCCGTCTTCAAAGGGATGGATGAAAACAAAGCCGAACGCGATGACGGAGGCGAGCAGAATCGCATCGAAATCGCTGTCTTCCAACAAGGTATGGGTTTCCAACAGACCCGCCAGCAGCCTGGCAAGATCTTCGGGTTTTGCAGAGATATGATCGGGCAAGGGCAGACCGGTCGCCCGGTCATGGTCGCCGACAAAACCACCTTGGGTGCGCAGCCCGAGCTCAATAAATCGAGGGTCCGTGATCACCTGTGTCTGCAGGTAATTCAGTTCGGCCAGCGTGAGTGGTCTTTTTCCCGCGTCGCCAATGATTCTCCCCCAGCGTTCAACGCGGCTGTGCGGCGGACTTTCACCTTCGATGGTGTAAGACGCTTTTGAGTCTTTCAGAAGCAAAAACGCCGCGGCGCGTGCCAGCAGGTCGGCATGAGTCTGCCCAATGTGGCGCAGCGCAGTTTGCGACAGGTTTTTGCCGATAAACCGCTCAAGTTTTTCCGTTTTGCGAATCAATGGACAAAAATCCCGCGTGCCCGGCAGGTTGTTGTTCACCCGGTGGCGGCGAGACGCAATGGCTCTACCGGAGTACTGCAGCTTGTCGTTAACAACCGCGACGAAGTTTCCGCTGGTCGCATCCGGCAGATCCAAGTGGTCATCACGCAGCCATTCCCACAGAAACCACAGCCTGCGGCTATAGCTTCCGGTCGGCTCGGTGCGTATAATTTCTTCCAACTCGCCCGCTTCAATCGTGTGAAACAACGCATTGAGCACGGCCAGATCAATGCCCTCGTATTTCAGCGCAAATGTGAGGTGGCCACAGAGAGTCTCTGGCGGCTGGTGTCTTGGGGTAAAAAACCGCCAACGCCCCTCGGTAAATTTTTTGTGTTTTGTCCCGATGGCGCACAAACTGTCGGGAAGGGGAACCTTGAGGCTATGGGCCTCAATCAAGGCGGAATATCCGGCGAGGGTCGCTTGTTCCGGCAAAGCAGGAAACGCGTGAAAAACAGTTTCACAGTGTGAATTTAGCTTATAAATAGACATCTTGGTGAATTCCTATTTCAAAACATTTCAACCAGAATGCCATGAAAAACACATACCGTCTATGAATAATGATTTTAATAGATAACAATTGTGAAAAATAGTTTTAGCGATATGCCCGAATGGCACGACGTTTAAGGGGAAATAGCAGCAAAACCGGGATTGTCCCCGCACGGGGGTTGCCCAGGCTTTTGCGGTGCAAACCGCCACTGTTCCATGGCCCGTAAATATCTGGGACAGCCCCAGGTAGGGCTTGGGACAGTCCCGAGTTGACTACAGAATTGCTTAAACTGGTGCTATTCCAATATGCCCTCAAATATCAACGCCGTCCGCTGTCTTCGCGTTATTCAGCTACCGGATTCGGTTCCAAAACCGTCAAGTCCCACCGATACAATCGACCCTCACAGCTGAGCCCGGTCAAATGATCCCCGCGTAAAAACAGCTCCGTAATGTCACCTTGGTGCCCTTTGAAGGTATGGACGATTTGTTTGCTCTGCAGATCGTAAGCGTAGACGAATGGATGAAGAGCGTTCACTTCGCTGAAAATAAGAAAATGACGGTAAAAAACCATCTTGTAGATGTCCGTTTTTTTGGTGACATCGATATTTTCATGGAAAAGCTCGCTATATTCTATTTTTTCAGGGAACAGCGTGGAAATGTGAGAAATAGCTCCGGTTTCGCTATCCAGAACCAACAGGCCGTTATAATCAATGGCAAAGTAAAGATAACGCTCTTGATAAACGCTGACCGCTCCGATGTGGCGCCCAACCACGTAGCCCCATTCTTCTTCATATTTAATCGTGTTGATCTGCTGGATAAATCGGCCGTCTTCAAGGGCATAAACATTGATAAACCCGCGAAAATTAGTGGCATACAGCAGCCCATGATGCAGACAGACAGCGTCAATGCGATTATAGTCATCATAATCGTGAATCTGGTCGATGTTGTCGGGATAATGTTCTTTTTCATCGATCACATAGAGCATTTGATCGTCTTTAAAAACCGAGATCTGATCTCCTTCGCCATAGGCGATCAGGTAATTCTGATAGGCGCTTAGGCCTGAGATCCAACCGTCCAGTTCTTCGGGAGCAGCTCTTTTTGTTGCCAGACTCTGTTTGTCCAAACGCAGGAGCTGGGCAACCCTGTTACCGATATAGAGGGTGTCGTCATTAACGGCGATAGCGTTATAGGTGTCGAAGCTGTCATAAACAGCGAGCGGTTGCAGCTGCTGTTCGTCGATAAACGCCAGCGTTTCTTTGTCGTACACCTCGACGAACTGGCCTTCAACCGGTTCATTTTTACTGGGCCGGTTCAGATCTTTTTCGGCACGTGTGAGCACATACAGGCGGTTTTCATCCTCGGCCCCATCCTCGACCATATACCACGCGGAGTTGTGTTTGAGCTTTACCTCCTGCACAAGTCCGGTTCTGCGCGCCAGCACATTCGGCTTGAGGCGTAAAGCAATGGCCTGATTGACGGGTGGGAAGGTGTGATCTTCAGCAGGAGAGAGAAAAAGTGCGATGCGTTTTAACGGATGTTCTTCGACATCGATATAACGGTTGAAGGAAAATCTTTCGCAAAAATAATATTCATGTTCGGCATCGACCTCTTGCCGGACGACGACCTCATGGTCCGCCGTGCCGTAAACACCTTGCACCGGCAGGTTGAAGGTCTGCGTTTCCTTTTTGGTGACCCCGACCTGTTTTTCATCGATGGAGATGGGCAAGCCCTCGATTTCACAGCTTAGAACAAGAGTGCCGTAATACTCCCGACCCTGGACAACATCGTAGACATCTCTCTCTTTTGTCGGGTAAAAGTAGAACCCGGCGACGACAAGCAGGATCACGATCAATAAAAGAGTACGTTTCATTTTCAGTCCAGTGGAATAACCGATGCTTGCATTTTGAATTCACTCGGGCGGATTTACCCATTGCCACCTCCATGTGAAAAAAGAGGGGAAGGCGTACTTGATATTTAGGACAAAATCCACGTTCTCTATTTTGCCATAACGAAGCAATGTTGTTTCAAAAAGGCGTTACCAAAACCTGAAGGATTCAAAAATCAGATTTTCCCGTTCCCCCACTTTATCTGTTGGACCAACAAGAGTCGCGGCAATAATAGATCGATGGTCTTTGAGGAAAGCTTTTGTCTTTTGCATACAACCAACCTCAGCCATATCCATTGTAACAATACGACCGGGTAGATCGTTATAACTGGTCGGCTCAATGCTGAGGATGTCGATATCCCCGTCGGCCGCTTTGTTCATCGTTTTCATGACGATTTGGACCATAAAATCAAGGATGTCATCCGAACTCTCTCCCTTAAGTAGTTCATCAGGAAAGTCAATTCTCATTACATGAACGGCCACTCCTTTGCCGATATGGGCAAAATATTGTGAGGATTCACCCTGTTCGTCACTTTTGTCCTGAACCCTCACCCCTTTTAAATCGCCGGAAATCCGCGCATTACATTTGGGAAATTCGACGATATCTGCGGCACAAATGACAGGCCCTAAAAGGACGAGCAGAAGAATAATCACACCCCATGTCAATTTTTTCAAAAAAGCCTCCTTCGTCGCGGTACGCATCCTCCTCAAGCTACCTAATAGGATATCCGTACAAAATCACTAAAATATATCTGTCTTAAAAAATTGAATTGTTCTTGCTGGGAGAGCGCTACCAAAACATAAACGATTCAAAAATTTGGTTTTCCCGTTCGCCAATCGCGTTTACCGGTCCGACAACCGACGCAACAATGACGGATTGATCTTTAAGAAACGCTTTTGTCCTTTGCAAATAACCAACTTTCGTTGCGTTTATCGTAACAATACGGCCGGGAAAATCGTTATAACTGGTCGGCTGAATGCCGAGGATGTCGGCATTCTCGTAGGCTGCCTTGTTCATTGTGTTAATGACGCTATGGATCGTTTCATCAAGAATTTCATCCGACGTTTTGCCAAAAAGAGCAAAATCAGGAAAATCGAGCTTCATCACATGCACAACCACATCTTTTCCAATATGCACAACGTATTGATGATATTCAGGTTGCCCCGTTCCCTCACCCTCCTGAATTCTTACGCGCTTCAAATCGCCGGAAATCCGCGCATTGCATTTTGGCAATTCGACGATCTCCGCCACGCAAACAACGGGCAACAACAAGACAATAATCCAAACGACCACAGCCCTTGTCAGTGTATTCAAAACTTCCTCCTCGTCTTAGAGTACAATTCACGGTGACGTTAAATAGACAAACCAGAGGCTAACTGAGAGTATATTAATTATCAAGTTTTTTGCCAAATGAATGCTGATTACAAGGGTACGTCAAGGTGAGCGGATTATTTTTGATTTGCAGCAGTTAGCAGTGCCGAGAGGCGTCACCTACACGATTCTTAGATGCCCGTAAAAAGAAAATCGAGCGAGGCGATAATCTCATCACGTTGGCAAGAAGCCGAAGCAATCCTATTCTTTAATGTCGAAACCGGGATTGCAGCTAAGAGATGGGTCATCAAAACGTAATCCTTACCTTCAATCTGAATCATCGGATTGAGGATTTTCATGCGCTTGGGCACCTCGTCAATAGCAACCAAAGGAGCAACAGCCCGTGTTGACAAATCGTCGATGAGATCATCCTGTAAATCGATGAGGTAGGCGGCGTTGGCGGAGGAGGAGGGATAAATGTCGAATTGTGCCATCAGAATTGCCTCAAGCCGTCACTCCACAGCCCTTTTTCCGCAACATAGTCATTGGCGGTTTTGATGGCATCGCGATTTTGTTTCAACCATTCTTCGCGGTCCTGTGCTTTTAACAGCTCTTCCAGCCGATCCTCCAGAGTTTTGGAGAGATTAATTTTGTTTCTCTTTGCCCGTTGAAGTAGATCACTGCGAATGCTGAGATTTGCCGATTGTTTGCGAACTGTATTTTTCATTGCAACCTCCATGCGCACTATATGCGCATTATTGTTTGCGGCGCGAACAAAGTCAAGAAATCCGGGTTGACATTCCCCGCGACATCTTGCACATTTTAGGCATGAACACACATTCCACACATCACCAGAACATTATTATCACCATTCCTTAGGGATGGTGGGTGTTGCGATGTGCTGATACGTCAGTCAAACCCGCCCAGATGGCGGGTTTTTTTGTTGCTGCTTTCTGGGCTTTTTTTCACGAAACAGGAGGCAACATGAAACGAGTCGCTGTATTTGGTAATGCCGGTGGCGGCAAATCCACTCTGGCAAAAAGGCTGGCCGAAACCACCGGCCTGCCACTGCATCCCCTGGATACCATCAAGTTCCGCCCCGGCGGTGACGAAATCCCTCAAGAAGAATATCTGGCCCTTCATGCCGAGCTGCTAAAACAGCCGGAGTGGATCATTGACGGCTTTGGCTGCATGACGACTCTGTGGCAGCGTCTGGCTGAGGCCGACACGTTGGTCTACCTGGACTTGCCGTTGCCTATGCATGCCTGGTGGGTGACGAAACGGCTGATCAAAGGGCTGTGGGTCACGCCGGAAGGATGGCCGGAGGGCAGCCCCATGTGGCGCAGCACGTTGAGTAGTTATCGGGTGCTGTGGTTGTGCCATCGTCACCTGACACCGCGTTACCGGGCGTTTGTCGCTCAGGCGGTACAAAAGAAGCAGGTCTTTCATTTGCGCACGCCGGGAGAGATTGAGGGATTTTTGCGGGAGACTGCAAACGGGGCACAGGCAAATAGTTAAAAGCCACATTTGAGGTTTTCACATGAAAAACACCAACGCCTCGCTGAAATTCAGCGGGGCGTTCTACTATCATAAAAAATGCCTACTGCTGCCGGTTGCAAAAACATTTTGGATCATTACAGAAAAAGACCTGGAAAAGAAAACTTGGAAACCGTATATTAACAAAAGCAAACATTCGTAAATTCATAGATAATGAATAAATTTTCTTTGCGAATCTGAAAAGGGCCAAACATGACAGTTCTTTACTCCGTCGCTGCTACGCTTCTCCTATTGAAAATCCTGTGCAGCATTAAGGGAAAACTTTCTTTAGCATCACTGTTAACCCTGTTGGAATCATTCGCATTGAGCTTTTTGACCTATTTGATTTTAGTTATTGCCCTGGACAGGAAACCGGTAACGGGGCCGGAATTACCACTCCTGCCATTTGCAGCATCGTTGATCACTCTTCTGACGATTCCACTGGTATTCTTTGTGGCGAAACGAAGCAGCAAACAGATCAACAGAGTTCAAAGTCTGCTGGCCGTTTTTCTAACGGCGATCGGCGGGAGTTTTTTTATTTCAGTTTCTTTATTTTTGTTTTTTTAACTTTTGCCGGATGGCCCGGGTATCCTCTAACCTTAAACTCTGTTGTCATCCTTTCCATCGGCATTGTAACCGGATCGATCATCTTGTATTGGGCGGCAAAATATGACGGCAAGGTTTATATCAACAGCTACCGCTGGTCAGCGTATTGGGCCATCAACACCATGACGCTTATCATCTTCGTCTGCACATCAATTCTTCTGTTTGCTTATCCCGACAAAGTGGCCCAACAAGCATGGGCCGCAATCATAACCCTGAACTATATCCCTTTATCGTTACTTGTCGTTGGTATTAACCAACGCCATGTCCGCAGATCGAAAGATGGCAACGTTGTTGAAAAGGAAGAACTGGGGGAATTTGCTATTGAAACCCTGAATGCTTAGGGGTTCTTCCTAATGATGGCACTCTTTTGGGCCTTTTTCATATCAACGGCGTTACACCTCGTTGCCATAGAACAACTATGCCGCCTCCGTGTACCTTGCTGATACGAAAAGATCTTTGGGGAAACGCAGAATACGGCCCCGAGTAAATTCTAGCTGCAGATCACGGCTCATGCCTCGTGCGAGCGATCTTTATTCGTTGGGCAATGGAATATCTTGCTCTAAACAGAGCCCTTTATATTCTTCTGGATAGTGTTGTTTCATACAGTCCGGACAGATACTGTGACTGATATCCGCTTCGGTATGTTTGTCGATATAGGTATCAACCTGCTGCCAATAACCTTTATCATCTCTGATCTTTTTACAAAAAGAGCACAAGGGCAATATGCCCCTTAAAATCTTAATCTCCGTTGCTGCTTTTTTAAGCTCTTGTATCAGCTCTTCGCGTTCTTTTGTGGCTTGTTTGCTCGCGGTAATATCTCGACAGACACAGAGGATCAACTTTTTGCCCCTGTAAACGATACCATTATTGCTTAGTGCGACATCAATGAGGGTGCCGTCTTTGCGACGGTGGCGTGTTTCAAAATGGTGGCCGACGTCAAGGACCGTTTGGGACATTTGATGCAATTCTTCTTTGGTAAACTGAGTGTCCCAGTCCCAGACATGAAGCTGGTGGATTTCTTCCATTGAATAACCAAGCATATCGGCAAATTTTTTATTCGCTTCAAAGACTTTGATATTTTGGTCAATGACAATGATACCGTCGCGTGATTCCTCCACCAAAAGTCGTCGCCAAAAAATCTCATCTTTTAGCAACGCTTCGATCTTCTTGAGTTCGTGTTCAGCCTTTTCCAGGTACTGAACGCGCTCTTCCAATTCTTTATACGTTGGCTTTTCAGACATGATGATTCCTTTGTCTAAAAGAAAGACACACGTTTTTTAGTTTTATTGCAGCAGGCACTGCCTGCTGCTGTCTCACAACTTGATCAATAAATATAATGGATTAAATTAAAACATACCTGCGTTTTAATGTTTTCGCCAGAGAGAAAAAGAGAGACGGCCCACCCTTGCGCACGTCATCCGCTCCACGGCGACTCTCCGGTAGGCAGCGGTTGAATTACACTTCTTGGGAAAATTCTCACAATTGTCCCAGGAACAATGTTACAATTTTCAGCTCTTAACCTGTTGTTTTAAGTAATATTTTGAATATGTCGAAAACGTTTTTCTGTTCAAGCGATAAAGGGGCACATGATGAAAAAAGGGCTGGTGATCTTGTCTTGTCTGTTGATGGCCGTTACTTTGATGCCGGTGAGCGGCTTTGCTGCACGGACCACCTATGTGTCCATCGGCACTGGTGGCGTGACCGGCGTGTACTACCCGACCGGCGGCGCCATTGCCAAGATGGTGAATAAGAAACGCAGGGAGTACAACCTGAGCGCCACGTTTCAGTCCACCGGCGGGTCGGTGTTTAATGTCAATGCCCTCTCCGTGGGCGATCTTGAGTTTGGCATTGTTCAATCTGACCGGCAGTATCAGGCCTACAATGGCCTGGGTGAGTGGCAGGGCAAGCCGTTTACCAAACTGCGGGCGGTGTTTTCGATTCATCCCGAACTGGTGACCATTGTTGCCGGGGCAGATAAGAATATTCGCACAGTCGCCGACCTCAAGGGACATGTGGTGAATATCGGTGCTCCGGGCACCGGACAGCGCGGCAATGCCATGGATCTGCTGAACGCCGTAGGCATGGAGCCGGGCAAGGATTTACAGGTTGAGGGGCTGAAAGCGGCGGAATCTGCGAGCATGCTGCAGGATGGCCGCATTGATGCCTACTTTTACACCGTCGGTCATCCCAACGGTTCGGTGAAAGAGGCTGTGGCCGGTGCGCGCAAAGTGAATTTTGTTGCCGTGCCCGAAGAGATCAGCAGCAAGCTGGTGCAGCAATTCCCCTTTTATGCGGCGGCAGCAATTCCGGTGGACCTTTACCCCGGTGTGGTCAATGATGCCGATGTGAACACCTATGGTGTGAAAGCGACGTTGTGCACCAGTGCCGATGTGTCGGATGAGATCGTTTATGCTATCACCAAAGAGGTGTTTGACAATTTCGAGGAGTTCAAAAAACTGCATCCGGCCTATGCCTCGCTGACCAAACATCAGATGCTCGATGGCCTGTCCGCGCCGATCCATTCGGGCGCGATGAAGTATTACAAAGAAGTGGGACTGAAGTAGGTCGATTGAAGTGAACAACTCCGGGGCAGGTGAGATGGACGATCAACACAACCGGCAACCCATTGACGAGGGGGTGGAACAGGCGCGCCGCCTTGTTCAGGAAGAGGAGCTGGGCCTGCGCCACGTCTCAGGATGGCAGCGGTTTATTGTACCGGTGGTGGCGCTGAGCTGGTCGTTGTTTCAACTCTCGCTGTCGAGCTGGCTGTTGCTCGATTCCACCTATGTACGAGCTATTCATCTGGCGTTTGCGTTGTTCCTGATTTTTATCTCCGCCCCGACCTTTAAACGCAAAATCAATGTTCCCGGCTTGCGCTGGTTGTCGGCAATGGACCGGATTCCGCTGATGGATCTGGTGATTGCGCTGACGGCAACGCTGCTGGCCCTGTATATTGTGCTCGATTACGAGGGGCTGGCGGCGCGGGTCGGCATGGCCAGCAGCCGCGACATTGTGGTGGGTAGCCTGCTGGTGATCGTACTGTGGGAAGCCACGCGGCGAGTGGTCGGTCCGGCCCTGGCCGTGATCGGCATGCTGTTTACCCTGTACGCTTTTTTCGGCCCTTACATGCCCGATTTTCTCGCGTTCAAAGGGGTCAGCGTTAACCGCTATCTCGGCCAGATCGCCCTGACTACTGAGGGCATCTACGGCGTGCCCATCTACGTATCGGCCAAGATCGTCTTTCTCTATGTGTTGTTTGGCGCTCTACTTGAAAAGGCCGGTGCCGGACGTTTTTTTATCGATCTGGCCATGAGTCTGCTGGGGCGCTACAAAGGTGGCCCGGCCAAGGCTGCGGTGCTCTCTTCCGGTTTAACCGGGCTGATTTCCGGCTCCTCCATCGCCAATGTCGTTACCACCGGCACCTTTACCATTCCACTGATGAAGAAGGTCGGTTATCCGGCTAAGAAAGCGGCGGCTATCGAGGTAGCGGTGTCCACCAACGGTCAACTGATGCCGCCGGTGATGGGCGCGGCAGCGTTTATCATTGCCGAGTACGTCAATCTGCCGTATCTGGAGGTGTGCAAGGCGGCGGCGATTCCGGCCTTTGCCTCGTATATTGCGCTGTTTTTCCTCACCCATATCGAGGCGAGTAAACTCGGCATGCGCGGCCTGACCAAAGCGGAACTGCCGGTTTTTTTCACCATCCTGAGCGAGGGCTTTCACTATCTGGTGCCGATTCTTTACCTGCTTTACGAGCTGATCGTGCCGCGCCATTCGCCGGATATGGCGGCTTTCCGTGCCACGATGGTGCTGCTGGTGATCATGCAGTTTCAGCATCTGTTCCACGCGGTCAGAAACGGCGAGTCCCGTGGTCGTGCCCTGTATCAGGGCTTTGTGGACATTATTGACGGTCTGGTCGCCGGTGCGCGCAACATGGTCAGCGTGGCCGTGGCCACCGCCGCCGCCGGGATTGTCGTCGGTGTTGTGACCATGGGTCTCGGCGGGCTGGTTACCGACATTATCGACACTTTGAGCATGGGCAATCTGTACCTGATGCTCGGCATCGTCGCCTTTGCCAGCCTGATTCTCGGTATGGGCCTGCCGACTACGGCCAACTATATTGTCATGGCCAGCCTGACGGCTCCGGCTCTGGTGACTCTGGCAGATTGGAACGGATTTGCCGTGCCGCTGATTGCCGCACACCTGTTCTGCTTTTACTTCGGCATTCTTGCCGATGATACGCCACCTGTTGGACTTGCGGCCTATGCGGCCAGCGCCATTGCCCGCAGTGAGCCGATTCCCACCGGAGTGCAGGGTTTTCTTTATGACATTCGCACGGCAGCGCTGCCGTTCATGTTTATTTTCAATACCGACATCTTGCTGGTGGGCATCAATAGCTGGCCGCTGGCCCTGTACATCTTCTTTATGACCTGTGTCGGCACCTGCGCCTTTGCCGCCGCCACCCAGGGGTGGTTCATCGCATCCAACCGCCTTTATGAGACCGGCTTGCTGTTTGTGGTGTGTGCCATCATGTTCCGCCCCGACTTTTTCGGTCACCTGCTGCATATTGACAATCACTATCTGTGTTACATGCTTGGAGTAGGGCTGTTGGCCTTGATCTATGCCCTTCAGAAACCTCGGGCACGTCAGCAAGAGCAGCAGATTCGCGCCAATGCGACGTAGGAGGTGAAACGATGCTTCCGCACTACCAAAAAATACTCTTCGCCACAGATCTGAGTGCCGGTGCGGCGGAAGTGTTGCGTCATGCTATCAGCCTGGCCCGCGCTTACCAGAGCGAGGTGGCGATTCTCCACGTGTTGCCTGACGTCAACCCGTCCGTAATCAACGAGGTGGCCCTGGTGATGGGTACCGAACAGCTGGCCGACTACGAGCTGGCGCACACCGACGACGTGATGGACACCATCCGTCAACAAGTACAGCGCTTAGCCGCGCAGGAACTGGCCGACCATCCGGACGACCTGGCCCGCATTAAATCGATTGAGGTTCACCACGGGCCGCCCGCCACAACCATCCTTGAAGAAGCCGAGCGCTGTGGGGCCGATCTGCTGGTTCTTGGCGCTCACGGCCGTAAAAAGCTTAAATATGCCTTGCTCGGCAGCGTCGCCAAACGGGTGATACTCCATGCGGCGATACCGGTGCTGCTGGTTCACCTTGACACGCCTTGAACTCAGGGATATTTTCACAGGGCATTCAGGCCAACGCTTAGCAAATTCTTGTGCGGCGGCGCTCCCCCTTCCTCGTGTCCGATAGTGATGATGAAACGTTACCTTATAATTTTTTTTCAAAAACCGATTGTCCACCTTTTCATCGGGACGATCTGCATCAGTTTAGCACCGATCTTTATCAAGGCATCGAACATGCCCCCGGACAGTTCAGCTTTTTACCGGATGCTTTTTGCCGGGCTGGGGATCGGTTTTTTGTTGAGCTTGAGCCGCGAAAAAATCATTTACAGTAAAAAACAAATTTTATTTCTTGCGGGAGGCGGGGCTTTTCTCGCCTTTGATTTCATGTGTTGGCATCGGAGTATCCACTTGATAGGTCCCGGTGTCGCGACATTGGTGACCAACCTGCAGGTATTCTTCACGGCAGCATTCTCTTTTCTGCTTTTCAAGCAACGCGTCACCAGGCTTTTTATTTTTTCGGTGCCGGTGGCCTTGTGCGGACTCTATCTGATTACCGGAGCTGACTTTGAAGCCCTCGCCGGTTCTCAAGCGCTGGGAATTACGATGGGGTTACTTTCTGCCTTGTTATATTCAGGCTATATCCTTTTTCTGCATCAAACGATGAAATCTTCTGACCTTGGAGCGAAATCTTCCATGTTTGTCATCTCGCTGACAAGTACCGCTCTGCTGGCTTTAGCGGGATCTATCAACGGGGCATCATTTGTGATTTCCGACCTTCGAACCCTCGGGATGCTTCTGGGGGTCGGCATCTTGAGCACCACCCTTGGCTGGACCTTGATTTCATCCTCAATGCGGGCCGTCCCGGTAACCACCGCCGGATTGGTCCTGCTGCTGCAACCCGCCCTCGCCTTTATTTGGGAGGTTTTTCTCTTCGACAGACCGGTTGACTTGCTGGAGACAGTCGGTGTCCTGCTGGTCCTCACAGCAATTTACTGCGGTAGCTGCTCTAAGCAAAAAAAACCGCTAGAGAGCACCGGATGATTTAACCGGCAACTCGACTTTTGGGGACTAATACTTCAGCATACTTGAAATTGTCTCTTGTCGGAGCGGCTTCAGCCGCGAATTCCCCTCATGCTAAGGATCAAGGGTCAGGACAATTCGCGAATAAATTCGCTCCTACCGGTGGTCACTCCGAGACAAAATTGACTGTGTTCAAGGACGAATGGGAGGGGATATAAAGAAACGTCAGGTGCCTCAGCAGAGCAACAGAGTCGCGCCAACGCGGCACAGGAGGTGAAATGACGCTTCCGCACGACAGAACTCTTCACCACATCCCTTTTGCTTCGGTGGCTTGGGTCATCTTTTACACGCGCTATGATTGCCGCCATTTGTCGGCCTCATCTCTGACAAATCTGTTCAGGGTCTTAGCCGGTTGTTGAAAACAATCCCATCCGGGGCCTTTTTAACGACGCAAGCTGAAAATTTGATTTCCGTCTTGCTGACAAAATCAATCACGTGAAGACTTGTTCTTGATTTTGGTCGCCGGTCCATGGGCGCCATAGGCTGTTTTTCAACAGCCTGTTAGGGCGCAACACGTTATCCCGGTAATAATCCCTGAAGCAAAGGAATCAACAGCGCCGTTGCAATTCCATTCAACCCAATCGCCAACCCGGCAATCGCGCCACCCAGCACATCAATTTCCAGCATCCGTCCGGTGCCGATCCCATGAGCAGCCGTGCCCATTGCAAGCCCCATGGAGGCTGGATCAGTAATGCGCAGCAGGCGGCAGAAGCTCGGGCCGATCAGGGCACCAAAACAGCCGGTGAGCACCACTACCGCAGCAGTCAGCGGGGTAATGGCGCCGATTTTATCGGCAATGCCGATGGCGATGGGCGTGGTTACCGATTTAGGTGCCATGGTCAGGGCCAGTTCACGACTGCCACCCATCAGCAGGATGATTCCCGAGGCGCTGACAATTGACGCTGTGGCTCCGGCAATAATGCCACCGGCAATCGGAATCAGTCGATGGGAGATCTCACTGCGTCGCTCGTAGAGCGGCACGCCCAGTGCCACCACAGCCGGTCCGAGTAGAAACAGGATCATGTCACCGCCCAGGGCATAGTCGGCATATGGGATGCCGGTGAGGGAGAGCAGGACGATGATGGCGAGGATGGTCAGAATCACCGGATTGAACAACGTGTAACGGAATCGGCGGTAAAACAGGCTGGCGAACTGAAAGATGATCAGGGTCAGGGCGATACCGAACAGTGGCGTATGTAGCAGGCTGTTACTCATGATCTCCTCCGGCGGTGCAGCAGTTGATCGGTCAAACCGGTGACGGCCAGCACCACCAGTGAGCTGATCGTGGTGGCCAGAGTCAGGGGCAGCCATTGCTGTTGGATCAGTTCCGCGTAGACCATGACGCCGACACCAGCGGGGATAAACAGCATCGACAGGTTATCGAGCAGCAGTTGGGCGGCATCGCGCACCCAATCAAGCCGGATGATCTCCAGGCGCAGGGCGAACAGCAACAGCACCATACCAATGACGCTGCCCGGCAGGGGCAAGTCCAGTACGGTGGCGATCACCTCACCAAGGTATTGAAAACCGAGTAATATGGCAAAACCGCGTATCATCAGGGACTCCTGTGGTGGATAAATTTGAAGGTGTTTCAGTATAGCGAGAATCGCTGGTTTGTGGCGGTTAAATCTTAAGGTCAAAAACCGGCTGAACGCCTCTCCGATTTTTTTCATGGCTTTTCTTGGCGCGCTGATTTTGGCTGAAACCGCTCGTGATTTATCGTCGGTGACGAAGACTGCTCAGTTCGGCAATTTGTCTCTAAAGTATTTTGTTCTCCGATAGAGGAAACGTGGACCGCGTGGCTCTTCATTGTGTGCGGGGAGGGAGACCTCAACGGTACGTCAACGCCGCAAAGGGTACTTGTCGGGTATGGGAAGATGCGTTTCAATCGGAACGGGCTACGGATGTTTTATACGTTTGATAATATCGGTGAACACAGCAGGGGTGGTGTAAAGATCATATAACGGCAGAGAACCCTCGTGGAGATGGAGACACTCTGCCGTACTCAAACCGTGCTTTGCTACGAAAGTTGTGATGACGTTTCGCTTTGCTCTTTTGCCCCAAATATCCAGGCCCCCCAGATACCAACTTCATAAAGTACGACGAACGGTAATGCAATGGCTGTCTGGGAAAAGATATCCGGCGGGGTGAGTAAGGCACCAACAACAAAGCCACAAAGCAGGGCATATTTCCGATAACGACGTAATGTATGGTGATCGATGACGCCGAGGCATGACAGAAAAATCATGAAGATCGGCAGTTCAAAGACCACACCAAATGCGAAAAGTAAGCGACAGCAAAGAGTAAGATATCCGGCCATAGAAAGCATGGCATTAATATCACCAAGGTTTGTGCCGAACGAGATCAGAAAGATGAAAACTTGTGGAAAAATAAGCGTAAAGCCAAAATAACAACCGCTTCCAAAACAGAGACAACTTGCCAGGACAAAGGGCAGGGCAAGACGTTTTTCTCCATGGTAGAGTGCTGGAGAGATAAAGGACCAGGCCTGCCATAAAAATACCGGCAATGCCAGAAGTGCCCCTGCCAGAGCACTAACCTTCAAATAGGTAAAGAACGGTTCTGTTGCGTGGATGAATACCAGCTGACTGCCCGTGGGTAGGGCATTGTGCAGCGGCGTGGACAGGAATGCAAACAGTTGCCCCGCCTGACTATAGCACACCGCGAAACACACCAGCCAAGCCAGGGCTGAAACAATCAGCCGCTGGCGCAGCTCGTCGAAGTGACTGAGATAATCGGCAAAACCAGTTTTCTTGGCATGAACCTGTTCATTCGCCATGGTTATGAACGTTTGTCCTGGTCATGGTCTGACATGTCGATTTCAATAGAATTTTTTATTTCTTGAGTTGCATGACGAAACTCGTTGAGTCCACGCCCCAATGCTTTGGCAATCGCGGGCATTTTTTTCGGTCCCATAACCACCAGGGCAAGGATTAAAATCATCATTAATTCAGGCAGGCCGATTCCAAACATACTCAATCTCCTGTGCTTTTAGGGCAAACAACTTGCGAAGCTTCATGCTTCTGTCTGGTCGATCTGCTGGTCATTGGCGCTTTCTTCCTTGAGCCCTCCTTTGAAGTTGGTAATCCCTTTGGCCAATGAACTGCCAAGCTGAGGAAGCTTTTTCGCGCCGAATAAAACAATGACAATAGCGAGAATGATCAACAGTTCTTGCATTCCTAATCCAAACATAAGAGTGTCCTTTTTTAAGGCCTGACTCAGGGGTGACGCATATTTTTACACGTTATGATCCACGCACTGATTCAGGTAAGAGTGAAACTGTCATTCAGGCAATTAACGGCCTGCCCGGAAAGGGCAGGCCGTTTAGCGGATTGTCTACTTTTGAAAGTTGGGGTAGCTAAACGAATGACAACCAGCGCACATCGGTTTTCTCGAACTATGCTCACCGTGACATTCCATGCAGGGAACATCTTTTCCGTAGTGCATATTATTGTGCGGATTCTGCCATTTTTCGTCTTCGGGGCGGGCCGTTGTCTTGACCAGTTCTTCAAGGTCATGACAGGCCAGACAGGCGTCATCCTCGGGTAAGCCCAGAGGTTTTTTATTTAAATGGCAAGAATCACACGCTTTTTCCTCATAGAATTCGGCGTGATAACTACGACCTTTAATACCATCGAACTGAGTAAGGCTATCTGCGGCCATGCTGGTATTTGCCAACAACATCAACAGCAGCACCAACATAAACCCTTGAATTGTAACTTTCATAACGTCTCCTTTTTTGACGGGAAGTCAAACGTTAAACGGGGTGGCGTTCTGCCTAACCCTTCATCATGGTTTCAGCCGCAGTCATTCCCATAACCATGCAGTCCGGAATGGAACAGCTGCCTAAGCGGCTGACGCCATGCATGCCCCCAGCAACCTCACCCGCTGCATACAGACCGGGAATGGGTTTCCATGTTGTGGAATCGATGACTCGCGCTTTAAGATCGATTTTAGCGCCACCCTGGCAATAGTGAACTTTTGGCCAGTTACGTACGGTGACAAAGGGTGCTTTAAGGTATTTCCCTTTGGCTTTTTTCATCGGCTTGCCAAACTGCTTGTCGACACCTGCCTTGACATAGCCATTGTATTCATCAATTTGCTTTTTCAATGGCGCAAGAGGAATGTTGAAATGAGCGGCCAATTCTTCCAGAGTATCGAACTTCCAGCCGACGCCATATTTGAGCACTTTTTTCATTGTTGGGTGTTCTTTAGCGTGTTCATAGCTGGTGATGGTGACTGGTGGAAGCGGTTTTCCATCATCATCCCGGCAGGTAAGCTCAGCATCGGCACGGGTTTTCCGGTCGGCAATTTCATTCATGAACCGACGTCCGGTTTTCGGGTAAACGGAAATAGAATGAGCAAAGTTGTAGATGGAGTAGTTGGAGACATAGCCGAAACCATCTTCATCAGGAGAAGCCCATGGTCCGGTCTGGATGAAGGCCATGTGAACTGGAACAGCGCCGACATCAAACAACTCCAGAAGCGCCTCACCTGTGGCGTGGGGCAGGTTGGTGGAACCAACTTCCTCCGTCAATGTCGGATCCTGGGCACTGCGCAGCCCGACGTTGCGTGCAAAACCACCTGTGGCGATCAAAACCCCGCGCTGTGAGCGAACGTTGATTGGTGATCCCTCTTTACCGCGACCGAAATAATACCCTTCAAATATTTTTGCGCCGGCAACCTTGCCTTTGTCATCAAAGATCAGGCTGTCGAACTTGGCTCGGGTCACCAGGCGGACGCCAAGGCGGCGACATTCTTTAATTAATGGCTGGGTGATTCCGGCGCCACAAGCAACGGTTGTTTGGTAGGTACGAGGGACAGAGTGTCCACCGAGTTGTTGCAGATAAGGGAAATACTCCGAACCAGCGTCCAACGTCATCTGCAAGGCTTCTTTGGCGCGTGTGGCGACATGTTTCAGCAGCTCTTTGTCGGCAACACCGCGACCGGCCTTGAGCTGGTCTTTGGTCATGATTTCGGGAGAATCGGTTACCCCCTCTTTTTTTTGCAAAGGTGAGTTTGGAACCGCAAACAAACCACCGTTAAAGGCGGAGTTGCCACCCAAAACAGGCATTTTGTCATAGATTACCACGTCTTTGGCTCCAAGACGTTTTGCCTGAATGGCCGCTGCGAGTCCGGCAAAACCTGAACCGATAATCACAACCTCATGCTCTTGATCCCAGCGTACATCACTTTTGCAGGACGTGGTGGCAAGAGCGGGACCGGCCAGGGTCACAGCCGCGCCAGCGACCCCCATGCCAATCAGGAATTTGCGGCGATCCGCCTGATGTCCTTTTGAGTCCTTCATGTTTGACCTCCGTAATGTGGTTTGACCTCCCCGCTAATCGGGACGGAATGAACCGGTTGATTTTCCGTATGGTGAAATAAATGCCGTATTAAAACGTATCAACATTGATTCGGATTACAAGTGCACCACGTACCGCTGACCAGATTTTTGTTATGTGCTGATTTTTGGCTGGTGTGCTTTGACGTAAAAGTTAGCAGGCAATGTGGTATGTCGGTAGGTCAGTTATCGGGGTTTTGTCGGGTATAAATGACTACCCGATAGAGGGGAAATGTTCGTTTTCTTGCGTAAAATGATCAGATGAGCGTGATCCTGGTGCTGGTTTGTGGAATGGGGTAAAAGGAGGTTTGGTTGTATGGCGGGGATGCACAGCCCTCCCCTTCAATCGGGTGGGCTGCGCGTGATCATTCTTGTCCCGTAGTGGTGACTCAACACGGTTTCATGGCAGCGTCACTGCGTGCAGTCCCGGCGTTTTTTCCTGCAATACGACCGAACACCAGACAATCGACAATCGCATTGCTGCCGAGCCGACTGGCGCCGTGAATGCCACCGGTCACTTCACCCGCCGCAAAAAGGCCGGGAATAGGCTGGTGGTCGTGGATTGAAAGCACTTGGGCGCGGCTGTTGATCTGAATCCCACCCATACAATGATGCACTTTCGGCAAAAGTCGGATTGCGTAGAACGGAGGTTTTGCAATCGGCTTAAGGTCCTTCATCAACGGCTTTCCAAATTCGATGTCACGGCCATGGGATAAAGATAAGTTATAACGTTCCAGGGTCTGATGCAGCTGTAGTAATGGAATCGTATAAAATGCCGCTAACTCCTCAAGGGAGTTGAATTCTTTAACGACTCCGCGCTTCAGGCATTTATCGAGAGTGCTGGCACTTTTGACCCCTTCGCTGTCAACGATTGCGACAGGTGTAATGTTTTCCATCAACATGGCATCGGTGCGAAGTTTTCGGTCGGACAGTTCGTTGACAAACCGTTTACCGCTGCTGGAGTCGACCATAATTCCGTACGGAAACCCTGCCAGCAGCGTGAACATTGAACCGACACCCCAGCCTTTTTCATCAAGTGAAGCCCAGGGACCAAGTTGTATCCATGACAAGTGGACGGGGATGGCACCGACCTGTAGCGCACTGCTCAAGCCTTCGCCGGTAGCACCTAAGTGATTGGTGCTATCGATATCGTTTCCCAGCCGTGGGTCTTGACTTGTGCGCAACGGGATATCGCGACTGAACCCGCCGGTGGCGAGAACAACCCCTCGATGGGCACGAAGCCGTTGTACGTTTCCTGAATCACTGTTGGGGAACAGATAATTATCGCGTATTTCAACGCCTTGAATGTGGCCGCGTTGATTGGTGAGCAGGCGCGTGAGTTGTGATTTCATCTGTACCGGAATCGCCAACTTGCGGCACTCGGCGAGTAAGGGTTGGATAATTCCCGAACCCGTGCTGGTCGCGGTAATGTACGTTCGAGGGACACTATGTCCGCCAAGGTGGTTGAGACTGTCCTGGTACTTAACACCTAATTTTTCAATGGTCCAACGCAATACGTCACCGGATTGTTCCGCAACCAAGCGGGCCAATTCAGGGTGATTTAAACCCATTCCAGCTTTGAACATGTCGTTAAACATCAGTTCTGGGCTGTCTTCTATCCCTTTATGGTGCTGCAAAGGGGAACCGGCTACAGCAACCAGACCACCGCTGATTGCAGAGTTGCCCCCTGGGATACGCATTTTTTCGAGGACCACGGTACGTGCTCCGGTCTGGGCGGCCTCGATCGCAGCCGCCAAACCGGCAAAACCGGAACCGATAACGATAACATCGTATTCCTGATCCCACGGCTGATCATCATATGTCATGGCGTTACACCGATCTGGGCCAGTGTTAGTCATCAGAACCTCCCAGTTCACAATTACGGCTTGCCAGATAACTGTGAAGGTTGATCTCTTTACCACGAAGGTCCAGTTTTTTTCGAATATTTTTGCGATGGGTCTGAATGGTTTCAAAAGATAAGTTCATGGCTTCGCAGATCTCCTTACTACTTAAACCGGCTTTGATAAATCGGCAGATTTTCAGCTCACTTTTGCTCAATTTCATCAGACCGGCATCCAATGAATGCTCAAACCCGGTTGTCAATGCGACCAGCTGCGCTTTGAGCAGGTCAAAATATTGGTCAACCATCTCATCTTCAAGATTTCTTCTGATCCTTTCAAGTCCTGGAACAAGTTCGGTACGGATTCGATTTGTCAGATTTTGTTCAAATTCACGACGGTCACTTTCAATGCTTTTCAACACGTTGCGTAACGTGACGTTCATCTCCTCCGATTGCAGCTTTTCTTCACGCAGCCCATTTTCCAGGGCACGCTGTTCTGTGATGTCACGTATGATGACAGGCCAGAAACGCTGTCCTTGCAGATCCATACGCGTCATTGTGATTTCACTGGGAAAAGTCGTCCCATTAACATAGAGACTGGTCACTTCGGCGCTACGCCGTTGCCCTTCCAGCAGATTTTCACTCAGTGCCGTCAGAGTGAGACAACCATCAAGGTCTGTCAGCATACAGAATGCTGTTCCGATGAGGACTTCAAGGGGGATACCATACATCTCGCTGGCTTGTTGGTTGGCTTTGATGATTTCCCGGTCACTGTCAATCAGCAGGATTCCCTTGCCTACCGACTGAAATATCGCATCAAGCATTTTTTCTGATCGTGTCAGAGCCTGTGTGCGTTCTGCAACGCGTTGTTCCAACAATTGGCGATGGTCAACCATGCAGGTAATATCGTTCAATAACAGCATCAAGCCCTGGTCGGTCAGACTTGTGTGTCCAATCGGAAGAATTTGCAGGTTGAACACCTGACTATATTGATCGCGTTGTAATGTCAGTTCATGAGATTGATGCGGGGGGAATCGGCTAAGAAGCTGGTCAAGGTCAGAGATCGTTTGATCGAACAGTGAAGCACAAAATTCTCCCAAAAGAGGGTGGCCTGAAAAAAACACACGTGCTTCCGGGTTTGCGTTGGTGATGATGCCTTGCTGGTCTGTGATCAAGACCAGGTTGCTGGTCGCTTTAAAAATATTTTCGTACGTGGCTGTTTCGCGAGCCAGCTGACGATTGGTTTGTTTAAGATCAGCCAGTGCATCGTCATTTCCACGGTGGTGCCAATCATTGAGAAGCCTCGTTTCAATCGTTTGCGTGAGACGGTGAAGGCGCAGGATGATTTGCTGTTTTGTTGACTCCGCAGCGACACTTTGCACAATCAACTGTTCCATCGCCGTCCACATCCCCTTAAGTACGATAAGGCTCTGGGGAACAGATATCCCGCGACTACGCTGATATTTGCTGGCGTTTATAAAGTAAGACACCGCTGGGTCGTTGGGAGATAACTCATATGCCGAATTGACATCGAGCTTTTCCAATGTCGCAACCAGAAGCAAAAACCCTTTGCGCCAGTCGTCGTCGGAAAAGGGTGATTCGACCGAGTCGAACCGCTCCAACTGTCTTTGCCACAGGTGGTGAAAATGGTCAAGACCCTCAACCAGTTGCCCCAGCAGGTCATTGATCATGGCTTCCCCTTGTCATCTAAGTTGTCCTGATAGCGCTACAATCGTGTGATGAATGAAGGCAGATTCTTATGTTGTTCCAGTGCGTTTGTCAGGCTTTTTAAACGTCGGCAGCATTTTAAAAAGCAAGACTCAGACCGCAATGCCACCGCCAGAAACACCGTTTAATCATCGCTCGACCTACATCTTTTGTCGAGAGGAAAAGATTGGTTACACTTGGTCATTTCTCGAAATGACGAGTTGATTTTTGGCGTTGTTTTCGATTTGAATTCGCTCCACATTTACTGTGATAAACCTTTTCTGCGGGCGTGGAGGCCTGCGTCACGTGGGTACCAAGCGATGTGAACGGATGAAACTCGCCAGAGCAATCAGATTTGTTACATGAGCCACTGAAGATCAAGCTCAAAGTCAAGACCGCCGGGATTCGCCCCGGCAGGCAACATGAGCGACAGGCGAATGTCAGCGCGTGATGCATCATTCTTAGAAATAATTCTCCCTGCATGGTGCCACACTCTATCCAAGGCGACAAAAGAACGTTTATCTGATAAACTCGGCTGTTCCGCATGATTTTTATCATGGGTTCTGTACCGGAATGAAAAAAGACTGGAATCGAGTGTTAAATCCGCCTAGAATATATAACAATTTAGGTAATAATTGTCTTGCAAACCAAAAGAGAGTTCATGGACACACCAGTTATCATTACCATGGGAGATCCCGCGGGTATCGGCCCGGAAATCATTATTAAAGCCTGGATTGACGGGGCTCTAGACGTCTTTGACATGCCGGTGGTGATTGCTGGCGATGTGGCGATTTTACACCGTGCCGCACGGGTGCTCAAGTGTGAGGTGGCGCTTGAAGTCGGACAACAGGGCGAGGCGGTTCTGATTTATCAAGATCGGCGTTTACGTGTCAAACCGTTGTCGATTCTCGATCCGTCAGATGTTCCGTTCGGTCATATTCAGGCCGAGTGTGGCGAGGCGATGCTCGATTATATTGAGTGGGCCAGCGAGCAGTGCCGTATGGGCCGGGCTGCGGCCATGGTGACTGCGCCGATTCAGAAGGAGGCGATTCGTGCCGCCGGGTGCAACTTTCCCGGTCATACCGAATTGCTGGCTGAACGCTGTGGTGTCGATAAGGTGGTGATGATGCTGGGTGGTGAGCGCCTAAAAGTATGTCTGGTCACCACCCATCTGGCTTTGCGCGATGTGCCGCAAGCAATCACGGCGCAAGAGATTGATGCCACCCTGCAGGTTACGGATGCGGCGTTTCGCCGCTATTTTACTGCCGAGGCGCCACGTATCGCGGTGCTGGCCCTTAACCCCCACGCCGGAGAAGGTGGGTTGTTTGGTGATGAAGAGCAGCGGCTGATCAGTCCGGCCATTGAACGGGCGCGTCAGGCCGGACTGAATGTGTCCGGGCCGCACAGTGCCGATACTCTGTTTCACTTTGCAGCGCAGGGCGCCTATGACGCCGTGGTGTGCATGTATCATGATCAGGGGCTCATCCCGCTGAAACTGCTCCATTTTGACGACGGCGTCAATGTTACGCTGGGGCTGCCGATTATTCGCACTTCCGTGGATCACGGTACGGCCTATGATCTGGCCGGCACCGGCCGGGCCAGTTGCGAGAGTCTGGTGGCGGCGCTTCGCACCGCCGTCGCGATGCATCACCGTGCCGAAGAAAATAGCCTTACGTAAAGAACGGCCCTCCAGGGTCGTGAAAGAGAACGGTTATGATCGATAAAATCATTGTCAAAGGTGCCCGTGAGCACAATCTGAAAGATATCGACGTCGAGATCCCCCGCGACAAACTGGTGGTGGTGACCGGGGTGTCCGGTTCGGGCAAGTCGACCCTGGCTTTTGACACCATCTACGCCGAAGGGCAGCGGCGCTATGTTGAGAGTCTGTCGGCTTACGCTCGTCAGTTCCTTGAGCAGATGGAAAAGCCCGATGTCGACAGCATCGACGGCTTGTCGCCGGCCATCTCTATTGAGCAGAAGACCACCTCAAAAAATCCCCGGTCCACCGTTGGCACCGTCACCGAGATTTACGACTACCTGCGCCTGTTGTTTGCCCGTATCGGCAAGGTGTTCTGCCATCACTGCGGCCGCGAAATCGCCGCCCAGAGTGTGCAGCAGATGGTTGACCAAGTGATGAGTTTTCCCGAGCGTACCAAGTTGCTAATTCTGGCACCGCTGGTCAAGGGGCGAAAAGGGGAATACCGTAAAGAATTACAGCAGTTGCAAGCGGATGGCTTTGTCCGGGTACGCATCGACGGCGCGCTTTATGAGCTGGCCGAGACCCCGGAGCTGGACAAGAAAAAGAAGCACACCATTGAGGTGGTCGTTGACCGCCTGATCGTCAAGGAGGGGATTGAAAGCCGTCTGGCCGACTCGCTGGAAACCGCTTTGCGTCTTGGTGATGGTCTGGTCATGGTGCAGGATGTCGATGGGGCCTGTCATCAGTTTTCGGAAAAACATGCCTGTATCGATTGCGGCATCTCGTATGCCGAGGTGGAGCCGCGCATGTTTTCGTTTAACAATCCCCACGGCGCCTGCCCGGACTGTTCCGGCCTGGGGACACGTAATTATTTTGATCCGGACCAGGTGGTGCCCCATGCCGATCTGACCCTGCGTGAGGGTGCCATTGCCCCATGGGTGACGCGCAAGGGCTTCTACTATCAGCAATTGCTCGAATCGCTGGCCGACCATTACGGTTTTGACACCAACACGCCGTATCGCGAACTGCCGGAACGGATTCGCAAGATTTTGATGTATGGCTCCGGCGATGAAGAGATCCGTTTTCACTACGATCAGGGCGAACGGCGTCATTTTTATCACAAGGTGTTTGAGGGGGTGGTTCCCAATCTGGAGCGCCGCTACCGCGACAGTGACAGCGATACCATGCGCGAAAAGCTTGAGCAGTACATGGACATCATGCCCTGCCCCAGTTGTCATGGCGCACGCCTGCGCCCCGAGTCGCTGCATGTCAAGGTTGACGATAAAAGCATCTATGAGCTGTGTGAGCTGTCGGTGGCCGGGGCGCTGGACTTTTTCAACAACCTGCAATTGAGCAGCAAGGATGCCGAGATCGGCCAACGAATTCTCAAAGAGATCCGAGAACGGCTTGGTTTTCTGGTGCAGGTTGGTCTCGACTATCTGACCTTGAATCGTGCCGCCAGCACCCTGTCCGGTGGCGAAGGACAGCGCATCCGTCTGGCCACTCAGATTGGTTCGTCATTGATGGGCGTGCTGTACATCCTCGACGAACCGTCCATCGGTCTGCATCAGCGTGATAATCGCCGTTTACTGGAAACCCTGGTTCACCTGCGCGATCTGGGCAACACGGTGCTGGTGGTAGAGCACGACGAAGAGACGATTCTCGAAGCGGATTATGTTCTCGACATGGGACCGGCCGCCGGTGTCCATGGTGGCGAAGTGGTCTCTGAAGGCACGCCTAAAGAAATTGTCGCCGATCCCAAGTCGCTTACCGGCCGCTATCTCAGTGGCGAGTTGGAGGTGCCGGTGCCGTCACAGCGGCGGACGGCTGAGCGTTGGCTGGAGGTTCTGGGGGCCGAGGCCAACAATCTGCAGAAAGTCGATGCCCGCTTTCCTCTCGGCGTTATGACCTGTGTCACCGGTGTGTCCGGCTCTGGCAAATCGACGTTGGTGATCGATACCCTGTATCGCAGTCTTGCCCAGCACCTTAACCGCAGTCGCGAGAAGTCCGGTAAGCTCAAGGGGATCAGTGGTCTGGAGCACCTCGACAAAGTGGTCGATATTGATCAGTCACCCATCGGCCGTACGCCACGCTCCAACCCGGCCACCTACACCGGGGTGTTCAGCGATATTCGTGAGCTGTTTGCCCAATTGCCGGAAGCTAAAATTCGCGGCTACAAGCCGGGACGTTTTTCGTTTAACGTCAAGGGTGGTCGTTGCGAGGCGTGTAACGGCGACGGCGTACTGAAGATTGAGATGCACTTTCTGCCCGATGTCTATGTCCAGTGCGAAGTGTGTGGCGGTGCCCGTTACAACCGCGAGACCCTGCAAGTGCATTACAAGGGCAAAAGTATTGCTGATATTCTCGACATGACGGTCAATCAGGCCAGCAAGTTTCTCGAAAACATTCCGCGTATTCACAACAAACTGCAGACCATCCGCGATGTCGGCCTCGGCTACATCAAGCTGGGGCAAAGCGCCACCACCCTGTCCGGGGGCGAGGCACAGCGGGTTAAGTTGGCCAAGGAGCTCGGAAAACGGGCCACCGGGCGCACTATTTATATTCTCGATGAGCCGACCACCGGTCTTCACTTTGACGATGTGCGCAAGTTGATGGAGGTATTGCACCGGTTGGTGGACACCGGCAACACCGTGATTATCATTGAGCACAACCTTGATGTGATCAAAACTGCCGACCATGTTATCGACCTCGGCCCCGAAGGGGGCAGTGGCGGCGGGATGATTGTTGCCAGCGGCACGCCGGAACAGGTGGCGCTTAACAGCCACTCCCATACCGGCCGTTATTTGCGCTCTTATCTCGATCTGCTGTAGCAAAACGACAAACAGCCGTGCATGCAACCAATCTTTCAGTTAGGATGGACATTCATTTTTTCTAACTGTTGTCAGGAGGTTGCATGCCAGGTCATAGGTTCCTTGTTGGTGTTGTCTTGTGTTTCAGTGTGCTTATGGGCGTAGCGCCGGTGGCGGCGCAAGACGACACGGCGTCGTTGTGGAGTCTTGGTATTGCCAACGACAGTTTCTTTAATCAGGATCGGGGTTATACCAGTGGCTGGGACATTGCTTTCACTCCCCAGGCATCACCCTTTACGGTCAGGCTCGGTCAGGATATCTATACGCCGGACCGCGATAATAGCGAGATGCCCCCTCCCGGACAGCACCCTTACGCGGCTTGGTTATATGCTCGTGGCGATTATCGCTATCAGCTGTGTCCGGTGGTTCTAATGACCACCAGTGTCAGTTTTGGTACCACCGGCGAACGGGCTCTGGGTGAGGAATTTCAGGATGTCGCCCATCAGGTTCTGGGTTTTGATGACTATGAAGGGTGGGACAGTCAGATCTCTGAGCGTTGGGGCTGGATTGTCGGTGTCGAACTGCTGTGGCAACAACCCCTTGTCAGGACGCCTTCAGGCTATGGTCTGGATCTGATCACCATGTTGGAAGGCCAGGGAGGCAATATCCTTGTTGATCTCAGTGCGGGAGTCGGAGTGCGGTTTGGTTATCAACTGCCTGAACTCTCGGCGACGCCCGAACCAAATGCGCCAAAATCAGTCTATTTCACCCTGTATGGAGAGCGCAAAATCGTCGATAAGAACGTGTTTCTCGAAGGGGTGAGCAGTAGCGATTACCGTGTTGAGCCGGAACGGGGTGTGAATACCTTGAGTTGCGGTGTCCATTGGCGCGAAGGGGCTTATCAGGTTGACCTTGATTTTTATTTTCCCGAACAGGAGTTTAAAGACCAGGATCTGACTTATCGCTATGGGGTTCTGCGTTTGAGTTACTGGTATTAATTGACCTTTTTTGCGAATACTTGAAAAAAGGCTCTTCATTTTGAAGGGCCTTTTTTTATGGTGAAACTAAGAGGCATTGGAAGAATGAACCATGCGTAACGGGGGCCGTTTCTGTTCTTCGAGCCAACGACACATGGTCCGGAAAACTTCAATTTCGCTGATCTCCGCCAGATTGCGCAGGTCAATGGCAATGTCAGTGTTGTTCATACGCAAAAATTCCATATCCCACAGGTCACAGGGTTCCAGTTTTCCACTGCGGTAATCCTGCTTGCATGGCGTGTAGAGATGCAGGTTCTGGCGGAAATAGGTCATTTTGGCGACGCATAGATCGTAGAAAGAGAAGACCAGCTCAAGGATGTGGCAGCGACGAAAAGCGCGATGCGTCGCATAAGGATGGTCGGGACGATTAGCAAAGCAGCGTACCCAGTAAATCTTGTTCTCGACCTGTTTGGGAACCAGCTTGAACTTTTTGATCAACCGCTGTTTTTCGGTGCTCAGTTCGTTGAGGAGTTGGTCGCCGTCAATCATACGCAGATCCTTGTCAGGAGATGAACGATTAGCGAGTCCAAACTAAATCAGATGATTTGATATGTCCAATTGGAATTACTGATTATTTAGTCGAAGACTATCAGGCGGGGAAATAAAAAAGCCGAGGCGTTGGCCTCGGCTTGGAAGGATGATCTTAACCGAAATTATTCGAATTCATAAGGCCAGGCAAGGACGCCGCCTTCCATGTAGCGGACATTGGTAAAACCGGCCTGTTGTAGAATGATCTGCGCTTCAAAGCCGCGCAGACTCAGTTTACAAAATGGAATAATCAACTGGTCTTTTGGCAGCTCATCAAGGCGTTTACGCAACGCTCCAAGCGGCAACAGCGTTGCGCCGGGAATGCGGATCTCATCGTGCTCAGCCGGAGAGCGGACATCCAGCAATATGACAGGCTCGCCACTGTTGACCAGATCAACCGCTTCGCAGGGGCTCATGCTGTCGGCCAGGCCGTCAAGTTTGTTGCGCATGGCATTGGCCGCCTGAATCAGGGCGTCCATCGCATTGGCAAACGGCGGTGCATAACACAGATCAAATTGCGCGAGCTGATCGACTGTCGCGCCCATGGTCACGGCCGTGGCGACAACGTCGAGTCGCTTGTCCACCACGCCGGGGCCGACGATCTGGGCACCGAGCAGCTTGCGGCTTTGCCGGTCAGCAATCAGCTTGATAATAATTGGTTTGTTGCCGGGATACAGATGGGCGATGTCCGGCGAGGTGGCGATCAGGCTGACGGAATCGTAGCCATTAAGGCGGGCATCTTCAGCGCTGAGTCCGGTGCGGGCAACATTCAGATCAAATACTTTAACCACCAGGCTGCCGAGAATACCGGGAAAGCGATCTGCTTGACCGGCGATCACATTGGCGGCAACACGGCCGTGTTTATTGGCCGTGGAACCGAGCGGTACATAGACCGGTTTACCGGTCAATTGGTCGATGGATTCGACACAGTCACCAACGGCAAAGATGGCGGGATCGTTGGTTCGCATCTGATCATCAACGGCTATGGCACCGGTCGCTCCCAGTTCAATGCCGGCATCCTTGGCCAGATTCGTAACCGGGCGCACGCCAATAGCCATAATCACCATGTCAGCCGGGTATTCGCCCTGATCAGTGATCACTTTTTCAACACGATTTTGTCCTTCGATGCGCAGCAGCGGTTCAGCCAAGCGCAGGTTGACACCGTTCTTACGCAGTTCCCGATGGACAATGGCTGCGCTGCTGAAATCAAGGGCCGTGGCCATTACCTGATCCTTCATCTCCAGCAGAGTGACGTTGATCCCACGTTTGGTGAGGGCTTCGGCCACTTCCAAACCAATCAGACCACCACCAACCACCACGGCATTTTTGGCTGTGTCGGCCAGTGTGTCAAGTTGTTGGGCGTGTTCCATGGTCTTGAGCGGAAGAACACCGTCAAGATCGTGACCTGGAACCGGAGGGACAATCGGTGTATTTCCTGTCGCCATCACCAAGGTGTCATAGTTGAGGGTTTGCACACAATCATCGTCCAGAGATCGGATGGTGACCGTTTTAGCGTCGCGATCAATCGCTGTTGCTTCGTTGCGGGTTAGGGTGGTGAATCCTTTGACATTGGCAAAAAAAGCCTCATCACGCAGGACACCGACAGGCGTTTTGCGCACCTCCATCAGGTCTTCGTAGAGCCCTTCAATATAGTAAGGTAACGGGCAGGCGCCGTAAGAGATGTTTTTGGTTCGATCGATGACGGTAATTTCAGCATTGGCATCAAGGCGACGTAGACGACACGCGGTTTTCATACCCGCAGCAACACCACCAATGATGAGGATTTTACGAGAATTCATAATCGGAAACTCCTTCTAAACATCATTATTTTGGAGTTGTCACCATATACCGAATGGTCATTGTTTTCTACAGACAAACGGCAAAAAAAGCATTTTTTATTGGAATGTTATACGAATGTAGATTCTATTATTCTTATGTTTTTAACCTGTAAAAAGGGCTACTGTTTGACTGCGCTGTGATTTGTTATAGTTAAGGCTGTTGCCGAAGTTTCCAGATAAAATGTTCAGGTTGGTAACAGATGGGAGGTTGTATGGAGAAATGTCCTGAATGTCATGAGCCGCAAAAAGGGAAATACTGGTGTCGCAACTGCAAGCGGGTGTTTGTCTGTCCCAATCCGCAGTGTGGTGCTGAAATATCTCAGGGTCGCGATAGTTGTCCGCGCTGTGGCTTGTTGTTTGAAGATTATATCGTGCGGCGCAAAATGTACCGTCGTTGTCCGAAATGCAAGAAAAAGCAGGGTCTGTCGGATAATCAGTGCCGTTTTTGCCATTACTGGTTTACCTGCCCGACCTGTGGTCATCCGGTCACGTCCACCAGTATGCTGAGCTGTCCACGTTGTGCAACGCGGTTGCGCTAGGCGGAACGAGGGGTTATGAACGCATTTTCTGTGGGCATTGTGATCGTGAACCTGCTGTCTTTGGCGGTTGCGGTTCACGCCTTGCTCAACAAGCGTGATCCGCGTGCGGCACTGGCCTGGATCATTGTCTGTCTGGCGCTGCCCGGAGTCGGTGTTGCGCTCTACTGGCTGATGGGGATCAATCGCATCCGCACGCGGGCATTGCGCTGGCAGCAGCGTGGCGAAGGGATCTATGTTGCCGAAGAAGAAGTGCCGTGCGAGAGCAGTGTTACGCTACGTACGCCGTTTCATACTCAGAATTATCAGTTGCAACGCCACCTGGCTGATGCCGTAACACGGCGCCCTCTTCTTGGCGGCAACCGGGTGGTGCCGCTGTATAACGGCGAGCAGGCCTACCCGGTTATGCTCAAATCGATTCGTGCCGCCGAGCGCAGTGTCGATCTGTCCAGTTATATTTTTGATACCCAATTTTGTGGGCGCGAGTTTGTCCAGGCGTTGATTGAGCGGGCGGAAGCGGGCGTTGAGGTGCGGGTGCTGGTGGATGGCCTCGGCGAGTGTTATTCCTGGCCACGAGTGCATACTCTGTTTGACAAGACCCCGGTGCAGGTGGTGCGCTTTCTGCCGCTGTCGTTGTTTCGTCGCGGAATGCACCTTAATCTGCGCAATCACCGTAAACTGCTGGTTGTTGATGGCCGCATCGGATTTGCCGGCGGCATGAACATCAGCCAGCGTCATCTGGTGCAGAAGAAGCGTCATGATGTGCGTCCACGCCAACGGGTGGCGGACCTTCACTTTAAAGTGGAAGGTCCGGTGGTTCGGCAGATGCTTGAAGTGTTTCAGGAGGACTGGCAGTTTGCCGGTGGCGGGCCGTTTAACCTTGACCCTGCCCCACCCTGTCTGGACGGCCCGGACAGCTTATGCCGGGGGATCAGCGCCGGACCGAACGAAGACTATGAAAAGCTGGTGTGGATTGTTGTTGGCGCACTCAATTGTGCGCGCAAGCGGGTGTCGATCATGACGCCCTACTTTATTCCCGATCGTTCCATGGTCACCGCCATGAACAGCGCTGCCCTGCGTGGTGTCAATGTCGAGATTGTCCTGCCGGTGAAAAATAACCTGCCCTATGTCCATTGGGCCAGCCGCGGTGCCTTCTGGGAACTGCTCGAATACGGCGTTAAAATCTACTACCAGCCGCCGCCGTTTGCCCACAGCAAATTGCTGTTGATGGACGATCATTATGCGCTGATCGGCTCGGCCAACATGGATCCGCGCAGCCAGCGCCTTAACTTTGAATTCAATCTCGAAGTGTACGACAAAAGCTTCAATGCCGAGATGCGCCACCATTTCGACACCACTGTGGCCAAATCCCAAGCCATCAGCCTCGACGAGATGGATGGTCGTCCGGTCTGGCAAAAAATGCGCGACAACTTTTTCCGCCTGTTTACTCCGTTCCTTTAGCAGGCTGTTGAAAAACAGACTGTGGAGCCTATGGACGGGCGATCAAAATCAAGGACAGGTTTTCAAGTCCTTAATTTTGTGAGCAAGACGGAAATCGCATTTTCGGCTTGCGTCGTTGGATTTTACAACATCCTGTTAGTCGGGGGCCACAGGGTCGCCTGGTGTTCAGTCGCCGCGTTACGCATCCTCCTGGCGCCGGAGAATCTTGTCTCCTGCTGGTGATTCAATCACGTTGCGCAAGGCCGTGACGATACTGGCTTCATAGCGCTGCGGCAGGTTTTCCAGCTCATCGAGGGCGTCGGCGATACTTTTACCGGTGCGATGTGCCCGTGGTTCCACCATGGCACAGAAGCTGTTGGTCACGCTCAGAACGCGTGCGGTGAACAAAATCTCGTTGCCCTGCAACCCTTTCGGGTAGCCACTGCCATCGAGATGCTCGTTGATCTGGTAGATGGTTTCCGGCACCGGCAGCTCAAACGGTATCGGGCGCAAAATGCGGGCGGAATGCTCGACATGCTGCTCGACTTCATGACGCTCCTCGTCGCTCAGCGGCCGCTGGGCGGCAATCAGGTTTTTGTCGATAAACATTTTGCCGATCTGTGACAAGTTGGCCGCCATTTCAACCGTGGCCACCTGCTGCTTGTTGCCGCCGAGCTGTTTCATCACTTCCTTGCTGAGTTGGCGCAAGCGTTGACTATGACCTGCCAGATAGGTGTCGTTGAGTTCAATGGCGCTGACCAGAGCTTCAACGGTTCGGCGGATGGCGCGTTCGTGACGTTTCTGGCTTTCCACCAGCTCAGTAATATCACTCATCACTGTGATAATCCCGCCGAGCTGATCCGATTTCTCAAAAAGCGGCGCTTTGGAGATCAGTACGTGGGTCGGCTGAGATTGCAGGTACAGAGTTTCCTGAACGCTGATGGGCTTGGCTTCAGCCGCTACCTGCCGGTCAAGCTTTTCCAAGCGCTTGGCGGTATCAAACCCGAAAACGGCGCAATCGTCGCGATCAAGAATCTCCGTTAGTTCACGTCCCAATGCCTTGACCATGGCCGGATTGGCATACTGATAAAGGCCGCGAATGTCTTTGAGGCAGATAAAGTCGTCAATGTTGTCATTGATGTTGTTAAGCAGTTGGCGTTGTTTGTCAATCTGTTCGGCCAAAGATTTAAAATGACGGGCTGTTTCGCGGTTTTTCAGACCGATCTGCTGAAACCACAAAATCCCAAAACCCAGCGAAAAAACACCCATAAGCAGAGCGGAAATGCTCCAGGCTGTTCGGGCATGACGACTCAGGCTGGCGCGTGCGGCCGTGTATTCCATTTCCTCGACAATCCACCAAGGCAACCGTGGTAACGGGATGGCCAGAGAGTAAACATTTTTACCGCTCTGCAGGCCGGGACGAACCGCAAAAGGCAGTTCGTTGTCGATGATTTGCGGTGAAAGGCCAGTGAGTGGCGCGATCTGTTTCGGCATCCATGGCGTAACGACCGCCAGACCTTTGGCGGTATCCTGCAGCAGGTGAACCCGTTCCCCCTGCTCGATCAGCGGTGATGCCGACAGCAGCTGATTGATTTTTTCTGTGACGACTTTGGTCAAAATAAGAACGGCCACCACCGTGTTTTGCTCCTCGTCGCTGTCGAGAGAAAACAGCGGCAGGGCCATGTCGATGACCAGTCCGGCCGAAGTGGCTTGTAGCGCTGAAAATTGCGCTGTTGCCGAATTCAAAACCTGCTGGGCCAATGCTTTCTGTTGTTCGGACAGATGACTGATGCCGCTGTCTGTGGACAGGTATGCCTGACCATTGGGGTGGACCAGACGTCCGGAAAGGAAACCGGCATAATGACTGAATTCGATGAAAATATTTTGTAGCTCAGGAAGTTGGGCGCGTAATGCCGCGGCTTCATCGTCACCGGTTGGTGTTTGCTCGGGAGTGATCAGCGCAGAGATATCCTCTTCGATCAGATCCACTTCGGTTGCGTAGAGGCGGAACAAATCTGAATTGACAATGCGGTCGCCTTGGCGAATCAGCCCCTCAAGCCAGGTGTCGATCACTTGGGCATGGCTGATCGCCAGAAGGGACAGGCGTTGCTCCAGGGAGCGTTCCATCTCCCGCTCCTTGTCTCGAATGCTCCAAGAGGAGCCGATGATGGTGCCGATGGCAATGACTGTGATCACGACAATGGCCAGCAACAGGGCTCTGCGTCGCGATATCAGCAGCCGGGTCTGTGGTGGCGGGCTTAAAAATGGTGTTGTGACCATGGTTATTCTCCTGTGTCGGTACGCATTGGCAAGGCCATAGAGCGTGGTTTGATGTGGATCCAACGCGTGTTTTCATTGACTGAATACTGGGGCAGATAGTGCTGATAGCGGTGATGGGAAAACACCGGATCAGAAAGATTGTCCAGTATTAGGATGTCGTCCTGTGTATAAACGGCCAACACTGCGTGGGTAATGGCCCGGATGGTGTCGTGGAGAATGACAATGCGCATCCGGTCAGGGGCCACACCGAGGTGTCGCAGGGCAAAATATTTACAGATGGCGTAATCCTCACAGTCGCCGGAGTGGCGTAAGAACTCCAGCGGGGTCGCCCAGTAGTCCTTTTTTTGCCAGACCTCGCGATCCAGACGATAGGGCCAACGGTTAAAAAAACGGTTGACTGTTCTTAATTGCTCCATCAGTGGTGCATCGGTCAGTTGGGTGACCACTTGCTGCCATTCGCGGGCGGCGCGGATGCCGATGTCCTGTTGCGGGGAGCTGAACTGGTCCATCTCCTCGGCACCGTGGCTCAAAACACGTTGCCAGCTCTTCAGGGCGGTCAGTGTGCCGCGAAACTCGTAGGTTTCAAATACCCCCGCCGGTGGCGGTCTGTCCGTGGCCGTCGTTTTCGGAGCCGAGGCCTGTACCGAGGAGCAGCCGACCGTGGCCAGCAACATCCCCAAAAGGATCAGGGCACGTATGTTCCTCCATCCCAACAAAGCTTAGCGCTCCCGTAATGCCGTCTGTTTTGCCTTGAGAATCGGCTTGAGCAGATAACTCAAGACCGACTTCTTGCCGGTTAAAATATCCACGGAAGCCGTCATGCCGGGAATGATCGGCAATTGGGTTCCTTTGTAGGTCAGGGCTTTTTCCTTGGTGCGCAGCTTGACCCGGTAAAAGCTCTCCTGGTGTTCATTGACGATGGTGTCGGCGCTGATTTGCTCGACATAGCCATCCAGCCCTCCGTAAATCGAAAAATCGTAGGCGGTCAGTTTTATTTTTGCCGGCTGGCCGGGATAGAGAAAGGCGATGTCGGCCGGGCGGATTTGAGCCTCCACCAACAGGGCGTCGTCAAGGGGAACCACTTCGAGAATCGGCTCGCCGGGACGGATGACCCCACCGACGGTATTGACAATCAGTTGCTTGACCGTGCCTCGCACCGGCGAGCGAACGTCTGTCCGGGTGACGCGGTCTTCACCGGCGGAGATCGCTTCGCGTAGCGAAATCAGTTCCATGCGTCGTTTGCTGATCTCATTGAGCACCTCAGTGCGGTATTGGGCGCGACGTTGGGCGATGCGGCGCTGCGCCTCGCGGGCGGATTCACGGATGCGTGGAATGGTCAGATTAACAACGTTGAGGTCGCCCTGCATGTTCGCCACATCGCGCTTGAGGCTGAGATAGTCGACGCGGGGATAAAGCTCCTGCTCCACCAGCGGCGTAGCAATGTCGAGTTGTTCGTTCGCCAGACTCAAGCCCTGTTGCAGCTTTTTCTTGCGACTGGACAGTTCACGGATCTCCTGCTGTTTCTGCTGGTATTGCGATTCCAGCACATTGATTTCGAGATTGATCTGAGCCTGCCGTGCTTCAAAAATTCGCCGTTGGTCGGAGACCAGCTCAGGATGTTCCCGCTCAATCTGCTGGGGGAATTCAAGGGGACCGTTTTCCGCCTCTGCGGTCAGTCGGGCAATAGCCGCTTCATGTTCCAAGGCGGTGTTGGAGGCATCTCGGTATTGACCGGCGGCCACAGTGTTGCGAATCCGTACCAGGATATCCCCTTTTTCAATGATCTGGTTCTCCTCCACCAGAATTTGCTCGATGATCCCCCCTTCCAGATGCTGGATAATCTGTACCCGTTGTGACGGGATCACCTGGCCCTGACCGCGTGTCACTTCATCAAGCACGGTAAAATGAGCCCACAGGACAAAAATGACTATCAACAGAACGATCATCAGTGACAACACATAGGCAAAACGGTGACCGGTGCGGTAGGTTGCCGCATCCACTTCGCCGAGAAATTCCAAAGAGTCCCTCAGTTGTTTTTCTTGTGGTGTCTTATTGAAAAGGCGCATAGGCCCCTCCTAAGCCGATGTGGCGTGAATCTGCTGTTTTTTTAGCGCTTCAAGAACATGGCGTTTGGGGCCGTCGGCAACAATGCGGCCGCCATCCATGACAATCAGACGGTCGACCATGGTCAGCAGTCCGAAGCGATGGGTAAATAATAACAGAGTTTTCCCCGACAGCTCCGGTTTCAACCGTTGACAGAACCGTTGTTCCGAGCCGTTATCCATGGCGCTGGTCGGTTCGTCAAAAATCAGAATGTCCGGATTGGTCAACAGCGCCCGGGCAATGGTGATGGCCTGACGTTGACCACCGGACAGAGCGGAACCCCGTTCACCGACCGGACAATCAAAGCCTGCCGGGTGTTGATGGATAAAATCACTGACACCTGAGATGCGCGCAGCATGCAGAATTGCCTGATCATCCGCCTCGGGAGCACCAAAGGTGATGTTGTCGCGAATGCTACCGTAAAACAGATAGTTGTCCTGGGAAACATAGCCGATGCGGCTGCGCAGGTCCGCCACATGTAACTGGCGGATGTCGATTCCGCCGACACTGATCTGGCCCTGCTCCGGCGTGTACAACCCCAGGGCAAGACGGCCCAGAGTGCTTTTGCCGCAACCGGTGCGGCCGATGATGCCCACCCGTTCTCCCGGACGGATTTTCAGGGTCAGGTCACGAATCGCCATGGTCTTGGCCTGTGGGTAGGCGAAGCGGATCTCTTCAAACGCCAGAGAATTGGCCAGATGAGGCTGACGCATGAACTGCTGATCTTCCGGGGATTCATTGGGGATTTTCATCAGCATGTCCAGAGCGCCCAACGCGCTGCGGGCCTGTTGCAGACGGGTGAACATGGCGGCAACGGCAGCCAGGGGAGACAGGGCCCGTCCTACCAGAATATTACAGGCGATCAGGCCGCCAAGGGTCATGCGTCCTTCGCCGATCAGGTAGACTCCGCCAATAATGATCAGCACACTGACCACATGGGTGGCGAAGATGGAAAACGACAACGAGAAATTGGCCAGGGATTTAACCCTGGCGCTGGTGCGGGCGTTGGCACCGACCACTTTTTCCCAACGTTGCTGAATCTGGCCACGGGCCAGAGAGGTTTTAATGGTTTCAAGACCGAAAATTGCCTCCACCAGTAAGGCACTTTTCTGGGACGATTCGCGATAACCCTGATCAATCATCTGGCGAAACGGCACCTGGATCAGCAGGCCGATCAGGATGACGACAGGAACCGCCAGTGCTGGAGCCCAGGCCAGCGGACCGCCAATGTAGCCGATCAGAGCAATAAAAATGGCGATAAATGGAATATCGACCAACGCCAGAAGCGTGGACGAACTGAAAAATTCGCGCAGCGCTTCGAATTCGCGCAGATTATTGGCCAGGGTGCCGGTGGAGTCGGGTTTGTGATCCATGCGGATTGCCGTCAGTTGCTGCATCAGTTGGCTGGCAATCAGCACGTCGGCATTTTTTCCGGCGATGTCAACAAAGTAGCCGCGCAGGTTGCGCAGAATAAAATCAAAGATGTAGGCAATCATGACCCCCAGGGCCAGCACCCAGAGTGTTTCAAGTGCATTGTTGGGAACCACCCGGTCGTACACATTCATAATAAACAGCGGTCCGGCAATGCCGAGGATGTTGATCACCGCCGTGGCCAGCAGAACGTGTTTGTAGATCGGCCAGAAGCGCAGAATCGTGCCCCAGAACCATTGGCGCGTCGAGACTTGTTCCTTGTCGCCCACCCGCTTGTCCATCTTGCTGCGGACATGGGCAAAGATGCAATAGCCCGAATAATCCTGTTGCAGCTCATTGAGGGAAAGGGTCCGACGTTGACCATCCAGTTCCGCAGGGATAATGGTGGCTTCTTCCCCACGGAGGTCCGTCAGAATGCAGCTGTTGTTGTCGTGTAACAGCAAAAGGCAGGGCAGCGTCAGCCGGGACAGTGCTTTGAGCTGCGGCCGATGAAAGCTGCGTGCCGACAATCCCTGTTGCTCTGCAGCACGCAAGCAGGCGGCAATGGATGGCGTGCGTCGATCTGTCGGCAGCGATGATGTCAACACGTCCAGAGTCAGAGGTTGTCCGAGCATGGAGGATAATGTGCACAAACTCAACAGAATCGGCGCTGTGGTATCGATGTTTGTCCGACCCAAACGAGGAGGAATCTTATCCTCTTTGTTAACAGAACTATTTAACTTCATATGATTTTCAGCCATAAGCTCTACCTATTGCAAGTTTCTGCTCATAAGAGAAGGTTGATTTTATTGACTGCATGACTTGGCAGATTCCGGAAACCTGTTAACTTTTATTGTAGAAGGTTAGAAGAAAAATACAAATAATCTTAAGTTTTTACATTATGTTAGAGGGAGGATGAGATGTTGACGGGAAATGAAAAAAAATGAGTTTGGTGTTGCTTATTATTGGCATTTTCTTATTTGTTGTTTCATCTGCCGGTGCAGAAACAACGTTGCAGGAAAGTGTCAGTTCAGCTCTGAAAACGAATCCACAACTACAAATCCTTCAACATAACCAGCGTGCTGTCGGTTATCAGGTCAATCAAGTGCGTTCTGGATATTTTCCGCGCCTCGATCTGACCCTGGGCTATGGGACTGAAGCACATGACGACGAAGTGACCCGGGCTCGTGGTGACGATGACACGTTTCAGGACCGTGGTGAAGCGGCATTACAGCTGACTCAGCTTCTTTATGATGGTGGGGAAACATCACGCCGGGTTGCTGCTGAAAAAGAGAAATTCGCTTCTGCACAGAAGCGTGTTTTGGATAATGCTGAAGCCATTGCTCTGGATGCTGTCATTGCTCACATGCAGGTTTATCGTCAACAGGAGCTAGTGCACTGTCACCGCTAAAGATTCGGATAAATTGTGCCGATACGTCCTCCAAAATCTTTTTGGAGGAGAAACCATGGTCAAAAAATATATCGTTCGCCTGTCGGATCAAGAACGTCAACACTTAGAGGAAATCGTCAAGCGTCTAAAAGGGTCGTCACAGAAGGTACGGCGAGCCAACATTCTTCTTAAAGCGAATGTAGACGGAGCCAATTGGAACGATGCCAAAATCGCCGAAGCCCTGTCTTGCCGTACCCGCACAGTTGAAAATCTCAGAAAAAGATTTGTTCTGGAGGGCTTTGATTCAGTGCTGAATCGTAAAAAACGCGAAACACCTCCCATTGCAAAGAAACTTGACGGGAAACAGGAAGCTGAAATCATCGCGTTACGTTTGGGGCCGGCTCCCAGCGGCTTTGCCAACTGGTCGTTACGCCTTTTAGCTGAGCGCGTCGTGGAGCTTGGAATCGTTGAATCGATCAGCCATGAAACGTTACGTAGAACGTTAAAAAGGGGGGCATGACACCGCGTAAAATACAATACTGGGTCATCCCGCCAAATGTTGATGCTGAGTTTACGGCCGCGATGGAGGATGTCCTCGATGTTTATGCCCAGCCCTACGATGAGGCCTACCCCGTCATCTGTATGGATGAACAGCCTGTTCAATTGACCCGAGAAACGCGCACACCGATTGCCGCGACCAAAGAGCATCCGCGACGCGTGGATTATGAATATGAACGGGCCGGAACCGCCTGTATCTTCATGTTTACAGAGCCATTATCCGGTTGGCGTAACGTGACGGCTCGTCCGCATCGAACCAAAGTCGACTGGGCATTGGAAATGGAAGAGCTGCTGCGAACGTGCTATGCCAAAGCCCGGAAGGTTATTGTGGTGTGCGATAACCTCAACACCCATACACGCGGAGCATTTTATGAAGCTTTTGAACCCGAAAAAGCCCGCGAACTGGTAAAACGCGTCGAGTTTCACTATACACCCAAACATGGCAGCTGGTTGAATATCGCGGAGAACGAACTGAGTTCAATGACTCGCCAGTGTCTGTCGGGACGCAGAATCGAAAGCATAGAGATGCTACGCAAAGAAACTGCGGCTTGGGCCAGCGCAAGCAACAAGAAACAACGCGGCGTTGACTGGCAGTTTACAATTGACAACGCTCGCAACAAATTGAAGTCGCTCTACCCGAAAATTAAGATGTGACACAGCACTAGTGCAACTGGCCAAAAAAAATGTCAAAGACCATGAGGATATTATCGGCATGCTTGAGGAACTTCAGGACGCCGGTGCCGGAAGTGTTGCCGATGTGGTTCAGGCTCAGGGACGCCTGGCACGCTCACGTGCTTCTCTGGCAAACGCCAAGAGTGACTTACGCCAGGCTCAAGCCAATTATCTGCGTGTTGTCGGTCATCCACTCGATGAAGCAACCTTCAATACGTTGGTTGCCGCAGTTGCCCCTGCAACTCTGGAGCAGGCTCTGGAGCTGACCGAATGTGGTAATCCGAAAGTGTTGGCATTGAAGGCCAATATGCGTGAAGCCAATCAGCGCGTGGCTGTGGTTGGGTCCAAATTTTATCCCAAAACCCATTTGGAACTGCGCACCAGCTATGAAGAAGAGGTGGAAAGCTCTCAGACCTATGAACGCAATCATCAGGCCATGGTCCGTTTGCGCTGGAACCTGCTGAATGGTGGTGCGGATTATTACGAACGTAAGGCGGCGGCATCGCGTTTCTCGCAGACCTCGTCAGAACACAGCAATCAACTTCTTGATGTTCTGGAAGAAACGCGCAACACCTGGGCGGAATATGAGGCGGCTCAGGAGAGCAAAGCAGCCTATTATGACGCTGTTGATTACAACAATAAGACCCTGGACAGCTATTTGAAACAATTTCGCGTTTCGCAACGGACATTGTTGGATGTGCTTGATGCGCGTAATGAATTGTATCAATCTTCGGGGCAGTTGGTGACCAGTCGTGTCAATGAAGTGATCGCTGCTTATCGGTTACGGGCCCTTGCCGGCCAGCTTAACGAAACCTTAGAAATCCAACCGCAGCTTTTTGAAGTCGCAATGTCAGAATAATTCTGAACAGTTATATCCCATGAATGTTTTTTCATAAATGTTCAGGGGATTTTTTTGCCAGGAATATTTGATAAGTGTGCGTTTGGTGGTGTTTTTTTTGATTGGTGCTATACTTTATGACAAAGACGGTTAGCAATTAAAATGTAACCACGTTAACGTCATAAACGTTCAGGAGGATGTCATGGCTGACGAACTAAAACTGGACACGACCAATGAAGAGATGATTTCGCAGGCGGCGGAAACTTCTGCTGCTGTTCAAGCAAATCCTGAAGCGGCACAGCCTGAAGCAATGATCACCCTCCCTGAACCAGGGACGGTTGCTGTGGTTCCCGTACAAGCGGGGCAACAGGTTCCTGTCGCATTTGACTTGAACGACGTGCAAATAAGTGTTGTCGGTGGCGATCTGCAACTTGATTTCGGCAACGGAACACTATTGATGCTGGAAGACTTCGCAACGGCTTCGGCGGGTGACAACCCACCGACATTGGTGCTCGGTGATGGGACGATATTGCCGGGCGATGCCATCGTCTTTGCGTCGGCGGAAACCGATTTTGCTCCTGCAGCCGGCCCTGCTTTAACAAGTGGCGGTTTGGGTGAATATCGCACCGATTTTGGTGAGGTTATTGAGGGCGTTGATCGTCTTGGAGTGCAAGGACCGACCTCTCTAGGGGAAAATCAGGAAACCGTACTCGAAGATACCAGTATTGTGTTGGATGAAAATGATCCCCCCGATGCTCTCGATGACACCATTACAATGGCGGAAGACACCACCGCCGTTATTCCCGTTTTGACGAATGACAGTGATCCAGAGGGTGATCCGTTGACGATCATTGATCTGGGCTCGGCGCAAAACGGTACAGTGACTCTCAATGACAATGGCAGCGTCATCTACACCCCCAACGAAAACTATAACGGCGACGACAGCTTCACCTATACCATCAGTGATGGTCAGGGCGGAACCGACACCGCCACCGTCTATATTACCGTAGAACCGGCCAATGATCCCCCTGATGCGGTTAATGATGCAACGACCACAGACGAAGATACCTCGGTGATTATCCCGGTGCTGAATAATGATACCGATCTGGATGGTGATACGTTAAGCGTTGAAAGCGTCACTCAGGGGCAGAACGGTCAGGTGCAGATCAATGAAGACGGCACGGTGACCTACACCCCGAACGAAAATTTCAACGGTAGCGATACGTTTACTTACACCATCACCGATGGTCAGGGTGGGACAGACACCGCCACGGTGACCGTGACGATTGCCGCGGTGAACGACGCGCCGGAAGCTGCCGATGATTTTTATTCCACTGATGAAGATGTGGCGCTGGTTGTTGATGGCACCATTGATCCAACAGTACTCGCTAACGACAACGATCTGGATCTGGATACGTTGACCGTTAATACGACACCGCTTACGGATGTGACCAACGGTACGCTGACTCTGAACGCCGACGGAACCTTCACCTATACACCGGATGCCAACTTTAACGGTAACGACAGCTTCGTCTATCAAGTGAGCGATGGTGCCGGAGGCACGGCTCAAGCGACCGCCTACATCACGGTGAACCCGGACAATGATGCGCCGGAAGCTGCTGATGACTTTTATACGACCAATGAAGATGTGGCACTGGTTGTTGATGGCACCATTGATCCAACGGTATTAGCCAACGACAACGATTTGGATCTGGATACGTTGACAGTTAATACCACACCGCTTACCGATGTGGCCAACGGTACGCTGACTCTGAACGCCGACGGAACCTTCACCTATACGCCGGATGCCAACTTTAACGGTAACGACAGCTTCGTCTATCAGATAAGCGATGGGGCCGGTGGGACAGCCCAAGCCACCGCGTATATCACGGTACTTCCAGTAAACGACGCTCCGGCTGCCGCTGACGACTTCTATAGCACCAATGAAGATGTGGCGCTGGTCGTCGATGGCACCATCGATTCAACGGTACTTGCCAACGACAACGATCTGGACCTGGATACGCTGACCGTTAATACGACACCGATCACCGATGTGTCCAACGGCTCGTTGACACTGAATGCAGACGGGACCTTCACTTATACGCCGGATACCAACTTCAACGGCAATGACAGCTTCGTCTATCAGATCAGCGATGGGGCCGGTGGGACAGCCCAAGCCACCGCGTATATCACAGTGATTCCGGTCAACGATGCGCCGGTGGCTGCCGATGACTTCTACAGCACCAATGAGGATGTGGCGCTGGTCGTCGATGGCACCATTGATCCGACGGTGCTGGCCAACGACAACGATCTTGACCTGGATACGTTGACCGTCAATACGACACCAATCACGGATGTGAGTAACGGTACGCTGACGTTGAGTGCCGACGGTACCTTCACTTATACGCCGGATACCAACTTCAACGGCAATGACAGCTTCGTCTATCAGATCAGCGATGGGGCCGGTGGGACAGCCCAAGCCACCGCGTATATCACAGTGATTCCGGTCAATGACGCGCCAACGGCAGCGGATGACCACTACACGACCGATGAGAATATTACTCTGGAGGTGGATGGTAGTATTGATCCGACCATTCTGGCCAATGACAACGATATTGATCTGGATACCTTGACGGTGAACACGACACCGATTGTCGATGTGGACAACGGCTCGTTGACACTGAACGCCGACGGCACCTTCACGTATGCGCCGGACGCCAACTTCAACGGTAATGACAGCTTCGTCTATCAGGTCAGTGATGGTGCCGGTGGAACCGCGCAGGCAACAGTCTATATTACCGTCAATCCGGTTAATGGCGCGCCGGAAGCTGCTGATGATTACTACAGCACCAATGAAGATGTGGCGCTGGTCGTCGATGGCACCATTAATCCGACTGTGCTGGCCAACGACAACGATCTGGACCTGGATACGTTGACCGTTAATACGACACCGATCACCGATGTGTCCAACGGCTCGTTGACACTGAATGCCGACGGGACCTTCACTTATACGCCGGATACCAACTTCAACGGCAATGACAGCTTCGTCTATCAGATCAGTGATGGTGCCGGTGGTACAGCTCAAGCGACCGCCTATATCACGGTGATCCCGGTAAATGACGCGCCGGTCGCGGTTGCGGACAACAATACTATCACCGAGCTGGCCGATGACATCATCTCGGACAACGAGGTGACCGGTAATGTTCTTACCGGAGCCAGCAGCGGCGGCACGGACAGCATTGACGACAATGATCCGTCCGGTGACAGCTTGTTTGCCGACTTCTTCGTGGTCACCGTGGACGGTACGACCGTGGGTGACGGTGCCACTGATGTCACCCTTCTCGGCAACTATGGGACCCTGACCATCAGTGGCGACGGCAGTTACACCTACGAGTTGGACGATGCCAACACGACTGTCCAGGCGCTGAATACCGACAGTACACCACTCAGCGACGTGTTCAACTACACCATGAACGACGGTGACGGCGGCACGGATAGCGCCAATCTGACCATCACCATAAACGGCGTAGATGATGCGGTGACATTGACCGCCGCAACAAATACCACGGTTTCCGAAGAGGGCCTCACCTATGGCAATCTGGATGCCCTACCGGATGGTTATGCGCTGTTGCCGGGTGATGATCCACTCAATAACCCGAATGACAACACCAATCTTGTCATTAATGCCGGCAGCTTTACCCTTAACGCGGATACCCAATACACCATGGACAGCATCAGTCTGGCGACGGATGCCACAGTGAAAACCGCTGATGGTGTTGATATCACCTTTAACTGGGTTGATGGCGACTATGCCCTGATTGGTAGCCGTGATGACAATGGTGATGAAGTGATTCGCATCAGTGTTCAAAGTGTTACTCCGAATCTTGACAACTATGAGGTTGCCTATCAGGTGACGCTCAGTGAAGCGATTGAACACCCCTTTGTCGGTGACGGCAGTGGTCTCATTTATGATGAGAGTAGCGTGACCGAGGATGATGAAGATGAACTGTCACTGTTCATTGATGTCACCGCAGGCGACACCACCTTCACGGATGCGTTTACCGTGACTGTGGAGGATGACAGCCCGCTGAACATAATGCCGGATGCTGCTGAGTTGCCAAACCTGCCGCTCGGCACGTTCACCGGTAATCTGGATTTTGACGGCCAGATTGAAGACAATATCGGTGCTGACCAGCCAGGAAGCGTACAGTTCCCGGTTGCTCTGGAAACTCTCACCGATACCGGTTTGACCTCCGGTGGTTTGAATATTCACTACGATGTTTCCGCGGATGGCCAGACCCTGACCGCTTACACGGTGGCTGGCACGGTGTTCACCATCGCCCTCAATGTTGACGGAGCTGGCGTTGATCAGTACACCATCAACATGATCGGCACGGTGGATGGTGGCGCAACATCAATCGATTTTAACGCCGGTGGCTACGATTTCGTCGGTGGTAACGGGGCTTGGGCTGGTTTCTCAACCGAGGCCAATGATGACAGCTTTGATCTGTTGCTGACGCCGATCGGTGCCGGCACGGTCAACACCAATGCCAACGAAGGTGGGGTTGGTGGCGGGAACTCGGTTGGTCCGGGTGAGGCCATACGCGCCGACTTTGTTGTTGATCTCACCGGTGATCCTAAAGGGACGCCTTATACCGATGCCGCCAATCAGGACCATGTGTTTGACAGTCATTATGAGGTCAATGGCGCGTCTGCCCTGTTTACCCACACGACTGGCAGTACCGTCCTGATCAAGGCCTATGATGACGCTGACGGCAATGATGTTGGTGATGGTGTTCAGGATGATATTACCGCGATTGGGATCAGTTATGGCGGCGGGGAAGTCTTTGTCTCCTCGGCACTCGGCAACAGTCAAACCGTGACACTGGATGGCCATGATTTTGATGTCACGTTTGATGGCTCAGACGCTCAGATTGCCGGTGTCTTACAAGGTGTGGCCCTGTCGGCATTCACCGCAGATGGCTATAACAGCATTGAGTTCTGGCATGACGGCGGAGAGACCTTTAAAATTGGTGACTTCGGGACGACGCTCACCGAGCCTGGGCAGTCGGTTGAATTCTCTGTGCCGCTGGATATCTACGATGCTGACGGCGATATGGCTGCCGGAACCATTGATGTTGTTTTGACACCGGACAGTGATATTGGAACAGCCAGTACTCTCCAGGCACTGATGGTCGAAGACCCGATGATTTACGAATTCAGTGCCAACGGCGGCGAAGGTGATCTGGTGATTGACGGTTTCGATGTCAATCAGGATGTCATCCGACTCACCGATGTTCTTGATCTCGATACAGATGGGAGTCTGGACAGTGGTGATGTTTCGGTTGGTGTTTTTGCCGATGGCAATGATCTGGTACTGACCATCAGCGGTCAGGATGGCGTTGATACCAATGTCACTCTGGCTGATGTCGGCTCTTACCAGGGCGTTGACAGTCTGGACAGCCTCGCTCAGGCTGGATTCCAGGTGGAATATAGCAGCTGATTTTCTTAAACCCTCAATCAAAAAGCCCCGCGAAATGCGGGGCTTTTTTTATTCTTCTTCAGATTCTGACGGGTCTTTTTTCTTGTCCTTCCGCACGGGAAGGTCGCACTGCTGTGGACCTCAGCCCATACCGATTTTAGGAAATACCCAGCGGTTGAGAACAAACCAGATCGCCACAATGCCCAACAGAGGCCAGATGGAATCCATTATTAAGTGCTCCTATTCTTTCGGGCTCGTTGATAGTTAGAGCCTTTAGAATAGCAGGACTGGGCATTTTACGCCATGCAAAACGTGATTGGACACCGAGCCGAACAGCACATCGCGGATTTCACCGCTGGAATGGCGGCCAATGACCACCAGCGAAAAATTCTCGTCATTGGCTATCCGGCAGATGGTATCACGTGGTGAACCGGTTTCCATCCGGGCAATGATCTCCAGCCCGGCGTTCTGCAGCAGCGTGGTTTGCTCCGCAAGAAACTTTTCGCCGGTTTTGGTGGCGTATTGGCGCACCATATCAATCTGAAAGTCAGGAATCATACGGTAATCCATCTTGTCGAGATTGACGACGTGCAGCAGGGTGATCGGTGTGTTGAACTGATCTTTATGGTCAATCAAAGCCTGAACCGTCGCTTTACTTGTCACACCATCACAGATAGGAACGAGAATTTTAAACGACATAACGACCTCCTGAAAAGGGGAAGCGGACTATTGCCCGTAACCGAACACCAATCGTGGCAGCAGGAGCACCGGATCGGGCCAGAACGTCAACAGAAGCAGAATTGCAATCTGAATCGCCAGAAAAGGCAAGACGGCTCGTGCCACATACAGCATGCTGCGATTGGCCACCGCACCGGAGATAAACAGGCTGACCCCTAATGGCGGTGTGCAGTAACCGATGCCCAGATTCAGCGTCATGATCAGGCCGAAATGCAGGGTGTCGATGCCGAACTGGTTGAGCAATGGCAGAAAGATCGGGGTGAGGATGATGGTGGCGGAGATGATATCCATAAACATGCCGACGAACAGCAGCAACACATTGACGACCAGCAAAAAAGACCAGGGCGAATCAAAGTTACTCACCGCTGCCTGGGCAATCTGATCGGGAATCTGTTCAAAGGTGAGATATTCGCCAAACACCGACGCACCGGCAACAATGACCAACAGTGTTGATGAGGTCACCGCAGATGACACCACGACTTTTTTGATGTCTCGTACCTTCATGTCGCGATGAATGGCCAGCTCGACGATAAAAGCATACACGCAGGCAACGATCGCCGCTTCATTGGCGGTAAAAATTCCTGAATAGATACCACCGAAGATTATCACCGGCAGCATCAGGGCCCAAATGCTTTGGCGCAGCACCGAGACCACCTCTTTAAACTGTGGACGCGGACGTCGGGTCATGCCATGTCGGCGGCATGCCCACCAGGCATAGAGCGACATCGCGGCCATAATCAGGAAACCGGGGATGAAGCCGGTGAGAAATAGCGCCTCGAGCGAGTCGGTGGTGATCATCGCATAGAGGATCATGGCGATGGACGGTGGAATGATTACGCCGAGAATTGGCGCTGTGGTCATGACTCCAATGCTGAATTGCTCATCGTAGCCGTGATCAATCAATGCCGGAATCATGAAACCGCCGATGGCCACCACCGTGGCAACGGTGGAACCGGAAATGGCACCAAAGAAGCCGCAGGCGAGAATGCCGGCCATGGCTAGGCCGCCGGGCAAAAAGCCAACCAGTACGTCAGCGGTTTTGATCAGTTTTTCAACAATGCTGCCCGTGGTCATAATGTTGCCGCACAGCACGAAAAACAGCACCACGATCAGGGCGAATTTGTCCATGCTGCGGTAAAGGATCTCAATAACGATCTGCGGATCGATGCCGACAATCAGGGTCAGCCCTGCCAGACCGGTAAAGAACAGAGCCATAAACACCGGAACTGTGGCCGCCATGGCACCGAGAAGCAGCGCCATCATCATCAGTTGCATGCTATCCATTGGCGGCCTCCTGGGTGTCGTCGCCGGACAGGTTGAAGACATCCTCGGTCAGCAACATGACGGTGCGAATGAACATCATCACCCCGACAATGGGCAGTACTGCGTAAAAGTACCACTCAGGAATCTGCAACGTTGCCGTGGTGGCGAATTCGTCGGCGCGAACTTCGACCATCATCTTCCAGCCCAGCCAGGTCAGCATGCCGGAAAAAATCAGCACCGACAGATGGTTGATAACATTGAAAAATTTGCGCGACACCGGAATGATTTGCGGGACGGCATCGATCCGGATCAGCGCGCGTTGCTTAATTGCAGCGCTGCAGCCGATGTAGGTGCAGAAGAAAATCGCTTTGCGAATCACTTCGTCCGACCAGTACAGACTGTAAGGCGTGGCTTTGCGCAAAATGATGTTGAGAAGTCCGGAAAACAGAGCCACGGCCACGACAATCAGCAGTGACCAATCTTCGACAAAGGAGAATGTGGCATCAATACGGCGGAAAATTTTTTTTAGCATAAGGTCGTCCCGCAACGATGAGGTGATAACAGGGCGCAATAAAAACGGCCGGAGGGAGTCCTCCGGCCGTTGGGCTGTTCGCTATGCGTTGGAGCTTATTCGGCCAAACGAGCTCGAACAGTGGCCAGATAGTCTGCGCCAATTTTTTCTTCCCACCTTTTATACACAGGTGCCGCCAAATCGACAAGGTTTTGCTTCTGATCGGCAGAAAGTGCATAAAAAGTGACGCCATTGGCTTTCGCCGCAGCGATCTGGGCTTCCTGTTGAGCGCGGGTACGCTGGCGTGCCTTGGCACTCTCTTCGGCAACAACTCTCAGGAACGTGGTGCGCAAATCTTCCGGCAGTTTTTTCAGCCAGCGCTCGTTGATCATGTGGATAAACAGGCCCTGGGCGTAGTTGACCTCGGTGAAGTATTTGGCAATTTCAAATTTCTTGGTGATGTTGCACACCGTCGGAGTGTGGTCAAGTCCGGTAATGACGCCGGTTTGCAGGGCTTGCGGGACGTCCGGCCAGGGTAAGGCGGTGAATTTAAGCCCCCATGAGCGGTAAATATCGGCATTGACCGGGGCCTGAGCGATGCGGAAGATGACATCCTTGGCTTCATCGAGGTTGGTGACCGGCTTGGTGGTGGCCCAGCCGTAGGTGCCGTAACCGGTGATATCGAGAACACGGACTTTCTGCTTCAGACCACATTCACTGAATGGTTTGAACAGCTCCGGTGTTTCACGAAACTTGTCCAGTTTTTCAAAGGTGTCAATGACATACGGCAGGTTGACGATGCCGAGTTTCGGGGCCAGATTGGCTGCCGCAACCGACGAAGACATCATGCCTTGAATGGCGCCCATTTTCAGCTTGCGCAGTACATCCTTTTCGCCGCCCAACTGCGACAGCGGACGGAAATCGACATAGATACGGCCGTTGGTCTCTTCCCACACCCGGTCGCGGATGCTGTAACCGACCCCGACGCCTTCGATAGCGGGGTGGGATACGTTGGACAGCAGATAGGTGTATTCGGCTCCTGAAGGATCAAAATCCGGTTTCCATTTCACCAACGGGTTGCCGCCGGCCATGGCTGATATCGGCAGCAGGATAAACAGCAAGAGTGCCGGTAGTCGTTTCAATGTCATAAACGTGTTCTCCCCTTTGAGCATAAGATAAATTTTACGTAGTGGATGCTGTGTAGTTTTAGAATGGCGTTTGTTTTTTATATAATAACTCGTCGGGGTAGTGCAACGGAAAGCCTTGGATAAGGTGTTTTTTTTGATAATGCCGAAAAAAGTTTGATATACAAAAACGCCCTACCGGTGTCGGCAGGGCGTTTTGGGTGAGCGTTGGCGGGTTGGTAATCAGTCGAGAGCGGTCTGAACTTTTTTCAGATAGTCTGCGCCGATTTTTTTGCCCCATTTTTCGTAAACCGGTTGAGCCTTGCTTTTCAAGGTCTGACGGTCGGCCTCACTGAGGGTAAAGAACTGGACGCCCTCTTTTTTGGCTTGTTCGATTTGATCGGACTGTTGCAGGTCGGTTTTCTGACGGGCAATGGCACTCTCTTCGCGCACAACCTTGAGAAAAACCTCTCTGAGATCCGGCGGGAGCCTGTCGAGCCAACGCTTGTTGACCATGTGGATGTACAGCCCCTGGGTGTAGTGGAGGTCGGTGAAATATTTGGCAACGTCGAATTTTTTGGTAATGCTGCACACGATGGGTGTGTGATCGAGTCCATCAATGACTCCGGTCTGCAATGCCTGTGGAACATCGGGCCATGGCAGCACGGTAAACTTGAGTCCCCAGGCCAGGTAATTGTCTTTATTGACTGGAGCTTGGGCAATACGGAAGTTGACTTTTTTTGCCTCTTCAAGGGTCCGTACCGGGGTGGTGGTGGCCCAGCCATAACTGCCGTAACCGGTAAAGTCGATGACCTTGATACCGGAGCGGAGCGCCGCATTGCTGAAGTCATCAAACAGCTCCGGCGTATTGCGGAATTTTTCCAGTTTTTCACTGCTGTCGAAAATGAACGGCAGGTTGACAATGCCCAGTTTTGGCGCGACATTGGCGGCCATTACCGATGAACAGAGCATCCCCTGGATTGCGCCAAGTTTCATTTTTCGAACCACATCTTTTTCGCCGCCGAGCTGAGCCAGAGGGCGAAAATCCACATAGATCCGTCCGCCACTTTCCTCCCAGACGCGGTCGCGAATTCGATAGCCGACACCGATACCGGCAATGGCCGGATGGTCGACATTGGACAGTATGTAGGTGTATTGCGCTCCAGAAGGATCAAACTTGGGTTTCCATTGTTCCAAAATGTTTAAATCGCGCGCTTGAACAGTGACGCTGATCAGGCAAAACAGGCTGATCAGCCAGAGCATGGCCGTTGCTTTTTTCATTTTTTCCTCTCTTGAAGTGGCATGCGTTCGAAAAAATCGAACGCTGTTATTTGTGGGGACGATGGTGCAGCCTAGCGGGAGAAAATCCCCCCGGTCAAGGGATTTTTTTCATCTTGGCTGTTATCACGTTTTCTGCTAGGCAAATGGAGCCTCTAAGGGTATAAATAAAAAGAGTTTTTCACTGCGCACCTGATGAACACCGGCCAATTTGGCCCGGTTGTTTTAGTGTCATAGTTTTTAGACATGATCGTTTAACCCCTAAATGGAATGAGGAAGCCATGGCTCAAGCGACAATGCAGGACAAACAGGGGATACTTCTGGAGGCCGGAACCAACGAATTCGAGATTCTCGAATACTATCTGTTTGATCAATCGTTCGGCATCAATGTCCATAAACTCAGGGAGATCGTTCCTTTTTGTCGCGAAGAGCTGACCACGCTGCCGGACAGCCATCCCTCACTGCTGGGAACGCTGCTGTTGCGTGGTGATACCATTCCCCTGATCAGTCTTGCCGACCATATCGGCAAACATCTTGATCCGGCCAAGGTGGCAGTGACATCGGACAGTGCGGTGCAGACGCGTCAAGTGGTGCTGGTGTGCGAGTTTAACGATGAGGTAATCTCTTTTCTGGTGGATGGGGTGGATCAGATCCACCGGTTGTCCTGGTCGCAGGTTAAACCGATGGATCAGTTTTTTGAGAGTTATCGGCCCCGTTTCACCGGCACCGTCACTGTCGGAGAGCGCGATATCCTGATTGTCGATATGGAACATATTGCTTACGAGATTTTTGGCGACGGCGAACATTACGCCGGTGGAGATGAAGAGGTTGAAGCGAGCAGCTCGCGCAAGGAAAACCGTGCCGATGTCAAACTGTTCTTTGCCGAAGATTCTGCCATTATCCGCCAGGGCATTATGCGGGTTCTCAAACAGGCGGGCTATGACCTGGCGCAGAGTTATGGTGATGGACTGGCGTGCTGGAATGCCATACAGCAGGCCAAAGAGGAGGGGGAACTCCCCGCTCTGGTTGTGTCGGATATCGAGATGCCTGAGCTTGATGGTCTGGCCCTGTGCCGTCGCATCAAAGAAGATCAGTTGTTGCGTCAGATCAAGGTGGTGATGTACTCCAGCCTGATCAATGAAAATACCTCCCATAAGTGTGTTGAAGTCGGCGCCGATGATTTTACCAGCAAACCGGACGTGAGCAAGGTGGTTGCCTTGGTGGATAAATATTGTCTGGTTGAGGAGTAACACCACCCCCCCTCTTTTTTTGGTTTACCGAAGAGGGGGATTTCTTTTGATTAGATAATATATTGTTTAATATATATAGATTTTGACCATTAGATTTCATTGTGGTACATCTTTGTGGGTAGCCTATCTGTACTTGAGGAGCCCATTATGAAGTTCGCCCTTACCCAATTCAGCCTGAAACGACCCTGGCTGATCATCATAACTGTCCTTGCCCTTGTTGTGGCATTTGCCATCCAGTTTCCTGCGGTCACATTTGATAATGATCCGGAAAATATGCTGTCAGCCGATGAGCCGGTGCGGATTTTCCACCATGAGGTAAAAGACAAGTACGCATTGTACGATTTTGTCATCGTCGGTGTTGTCAACGAAACAAATCCGGATGGGGTGTTTAATGTCGCGACATTGAACCGCCTTGATCACCTTACTCAGCAATTGCTCCATCTGCAAAAAAATGAGCAAGGCCTTCCAGAAATTGTCCTCCCGGCCCACCAGGGCCAACCGCAACAACGGACAACGTATGATCTCAAGCCCCAGGGCTGGTGGCCGCGTCTGTTGGGAATCGTTTTTAATCACAACCCCAATGATCTGTTTGATGCCGAGGGCAACAGCGCCATCGTTGAACGTGAATTGATGGCGCCAAGTGTTGTCGATAACATCAAGCAGGCCGGACTGGGGTCGTTGAAACTCGAATATCTGATGGAAAATCCTCCTCGCACTGAACAGGAGGCCCGGCAGATTGCTGAGGATGCCATGAGCAATCCTCTCTATCGCGGCACTTTGGTATCGGAAGATCGCAAAGCCGTCTGTCTCTATATTCCGATTATCGACAAACCCTACAGCTATAATGTGGCAAATTTAGTGCAGACCTTAACCGCAGACTGGCCGCAGGAAGATCAGGTGCTGATCACCGGACTGCCGGTGGCGGAAGATACCTTTGGCGTTGAAATGCTGGTGCAGATGGCGACCTCGGCACCGTTGGCCGGGGTGGCGATTTTTCTTTTGATGTGGCTGTTTTTCCGCAATGTGTCGTTGATTATTGCCCCGATGCTGGTGGCGATTTTCAGTGTTGTCAGCGCCATGGGACTGCTGATCGGTCTTGGTTACGATGTGCACATCATGAGTTCCATGATCGCTATTTTTCTCATGCCGATCGCTGTGGCGGATTCGGTACATATTCTCAGTGAGTTCTACGATACCTACCATCGGTTCGGCAACAAGAAAGAAACAATCCGTTACGTTATCGGGCATCTGTTTAAGCCGATGCTCTACACCAGCCTGACCACCATTGCCGGTTTTGGTTCGCTGGCGTTCACCCCAATCCCCCCGGTTGAGGTGTTTGGCCTCCACGTTGCCTTTGGCGTGGCGGTGGCCTGGCTGTTGAGCATGACATTTATCCCAGCCTATATCATGGTGGCAATTTCGGAAGAAAAGTTGTCGCGGGCGCATCTGGAGCAACCCCATGGGCCCTCTTCCGGAATGTTGTCGTCATTGCTGGAGGGGATGGGGCGTTTGAGTTTCAGCCATGGAGGCACCGTGCTGGTCGTTACGGTGTTGCTGCTGGTGGGTGCCGGCTATGGGATTTCGACTATTAATGTCAATGACAATCCGGTCAAGTGGTTCACCCGTGGCCATGATATTCGGGTGGCGGACCGGGTTCTCAATCATCATTTTGGCGGCACCTATACCGCCTATTTGACTTTTGCCGAGGTGCGACCGGAAGCCTGCAACCGTGAGCAGAAACGGGCTTTGGTGCGCAAGCGGGTGCAGGAGCGGTTTGGCGAACAGTTTCCCCAAGGGGTGGCACGCATCAAGGCCAAACTTGAAGAACTCAAAGCCAATCAGCGCAACGTCGACGGATGCGATGTGCATCAGTGTTTTCATCAGCTGTTTCTTGAGGCGCAGAAAATCGATAACCAGCTTATGGCCGGGTGGAACGTTCTTGCGGATGAGATCAATTACATGGACCCCACCGGTTTAACGCGCAAGCAGTTGGTTGCCAATCTGGGTTCTGTTGCTGCGCAGGTGCCGCAAGAGCTGGCTGCATTGCTTAAACAGTTGCCGAACGATAACACGTTGCAGGGCTATCCACTCATGGATGCGGCGCTGAAAATCTGTGACGAGCATACCGGCCAATCTTTCGCTTCTTTTATTTTGGAAATGGAGGCTGAAGTGTCGGCTCCACCATTCAAGCAGCCGCAAATGTTGCGTTATGTCGAAGGGTTGCAACAGGCGCTGAATGAGGGTGGATTGGTCGGCAAGAGTACTTCGGCCGTTGATGCACTGAAGAAGGCGGCGTATGAACTCAGCTATGTGGCACCGCCCGCTGACGCCGATGGCGAGGAGTTGGAGCGCTATCAACAGCGCAATCAGGCCCATTTTTCCGTACCGGATACCGCGTCTGCCGTTGGTCAGGTGTTTGTACAGCTCGAAGGGATGAAAAAGAAAGACAGCTTGTTCCACATGGTGACCCGCGACTACCGGGAAACCAATGTTTGGATTCAGTTGAAAAGCGGTGATAATCAGGATATGGAAGCCGTCGTTGCCCAGGTTGAAGACTATATGCAGCGCAATCCGCCGCCGGTTCCGTTAAAAAACCGCTGGGCCGGTCTGACCTACCTCAATGTTGTCTGGCAGGATAAAATGGTCAACGGTATGTTATCGTCTCTGGCGGGGAGTTTTGTTGTTGTCCTGGTGATGATGATGTTGCTGTTTCGCTCGATAATCTGGGGTGCCTTGGCGATGGTTCCACTGACCGTGACCATCAGCTTGATCTATGGGTTGATTGGCGTCGCGGGCAAAGATTATGACATGCCGGTGGCGGTGCTGTCGTCACTGACATTGGGTTTGAGCGTCGACTTTGCCATCCATTTTCTGCAGCGGGCGCGGGAACTTTACCGGCAGAATGGCAATTGGGCGGAATCCTGTAAGGTGATGTTCAAGGAACCGGCCCGGGCGATCACTCGCAATGCCATCACCATCTCGGTTGGTTTTACGCCATTGTTACTGGCTCCGCTGGTGCCTTACAAGACGGTTGGATTTTTTCTGGCGACGATCATGGCGGTCTCCTGGCTGGCATCATTGGTGATTCTGCCGGCTTTGCTCACCGTGTTTCAGCGCTGGGTGTTCCGCCAGGACGTTCTGGATGAGGGGCTTTAACCGCCGCGATTTCAGAAAACACAATACCGTCCATTTTTACACTATCACCACAAGGAGATTCGTCATGAACTCTGTTCGTTTTAGCATAATGTTGTTGATGGTATTGCTCGTTGCCTCCTCGATGAGCTACGCGTTGACGGCCGATGAAATTATTGATCAGGCTAATCAGGCCTCCTACTATTCCGGCAAGGATGGTCGGGCCATGGTCAAGATGACCATCACCGCCAAGGGGGGCGACGTCAGGGTGCGTGAATTTACGCAGCTGCGTTACAACGAGGAGAATGGAGACCAGAAATTTTACACCTATTTCAAGGCTCCGGCAGATGTCTACAAGATGGCCTACCTGGTCTGGAAAAACATCGGCCGTGACGATGATCGCTGGCTATGGCTGCCGGCGTTGAATCTGAAAAAAAGGATTGCGCCGGGCGATAAGCGGACCAGCTTTGTCGGTTCTGATTTTCTTTACGAGGATGTTTCCGGACGCAGCCCGGAAGAGGATGTTCACACGCTGGTTGAAGAAACAGATACGGTGTATCGCATCGATAATGTGCCGAAAGATCCAGGCTCCGTTGAGTTCTCACACTACGTGGTTGACATCAACAAGAGCACGTTTCTGCCGATGATCGCCCACTATTATGATCATCGCGGTAATAAGTACCGTGAGGTCGAAGCGTTGAACGTTGAAGAGATTCAGGGCTTTGCCACTGTTACAGTCTCCGAGGCGCGCGATTTGGCCTCCGGCAGTGTAACACGCAATGAGTTCAGCGACGTAGAGTACAATATTGGCCTGAACAGTCGGATCTTCACCGAGCGGTTTTTACGTCGTCCGCCTCGGGAGGTTCAATAGCAGAGATGTCTTGCGGCCAGTCACAGGATCCTATGGCAATGGGCTGGCCGACGTTTGATATGATGGATCGGAGGGAGTGAGTATGGTGAAACGGTGGGGGCTTGCGCTGGTTCTGCTTATGTGGGCTTCTGCGGCCTGGGGCTGGCAAGTGCACGGTTTTGTCGATGGCCGCAGTGGCATGCGTCTGCAAGACGATGCGGTGCAGCGCCAGGCGATCCTCAATGAAGTGCGTCTGCAGCTGGACCTCAACCATATGTCGGATCTGGCCATCTGGCAGTTTCGTGCGGATCTGGTTGGCGATGAGGCAGCCGGCGAAACCGACCAGGACCTGGAGCGTGGTCACGGGGTGCTTGATCTGCGCGAAGCCAATGTCTTGCTGACGCCCTTTTACTTTCTCGATGTCAAGCTGGGGCGACAGATTCTCACCTGGGGAACCGGTGATCTGCTGTTTATCAACGACCTGTTTCCAAAAGACTGGCAATCCTTTTTCATCGGCCGCGATGTCGAATATCTCAAAGCGCCGTCCGATGCCGCCATGTTCAGCTTCTATCCGTCCTGGGCCAACATTGACATAATCTACGTGCCGCGTTTTGATGCCGATCGCTATATCTCTGGAGAGCGTATTTCTTACTGGAATCCCATGTTGAGCCGACGTGCCGGCAGTGGTGATGACATGGCTGTCGATCAGCGCGGGCAGTGGTTTCGTGAAGATGAGTGGCACCTGCGTATCTCGCGCAACATCGAAGGCGTTGAATGGGCGGCCTATGCTTACGATGGCTATTGGAAGAGCCCTCAGGGCGTGGATAGCGTGTATCGCTCCTATTTTCCAAAATTGCGGGTGTTTGGTGCCAGCGTGCGGGGCAGTCTGGCCGGTGGGGTTGTTAATCTGGAAACCGGCTATTACGATTCCCGGGAGGATCGGCGGGGTGATGATGCCATGGTGCCGAATAGTGAGATGCGGGTGCTGGTCGGCTATGAGCGGGAGATCGCCCGCAATTTTTCAGCAGCGTTGCAATATTATCTGGAATATATGCAGGACTATTCCGCCTATCGACGCACCCTGCCGGAGGGGATGGCAGCCCGTGATGAAGATCGCCATGTCGTGACCCTGCGCCTCACCCGTCAGCTGCTCAATCAAAATCTGGAGCTTTCCTTGTTCAGCTACTGGTCGCCTTCGGATCGCGACAGTTATCTGCGTCCCTACGTCAAATATAAGGCTAGCGATGCGGTCAGTCTGTATTTGGGAGCTAACTTGTTTTTCGGAGATGTTCCCCACACCTTTTTTGGTCAGTTTGAGGACAACAGCAACCTGTACGCCGGGGTGCGCTACAGCTTCTGATCAGGCTGCAGAAGAATTTTGCGCCATGATCTGTTCCAAAGCAATGGCGAGCTGATCCGGGCAGCTGGTGGTGCCGCGACACGTGATGCCACGCAGAGTCTGGGCGACGTCACTGATTTTCTGGTTGCGGATCAGGCGTTCGATGCCACTGGTGTTGCCCCGGCAGCCGCCAACGAATTTGACCTCGCTGATGGTATCGTTATCCGTGGTGATTTTGATCTGTTTAGCGCAGCAGCCGGTGGGTTTGAACTGGTAAGTCATGACGGGTCCTCATTGAATCCATTGTTGAGATATTCAATTATCTGAATTATCGTACGCATCTTTATCATATCGCCTGAGAAATAGCAATGCCGGGGTTCACGTTGCCCGTTGGGAGGCGCCCTTGTTTGATACCCATCTCCATGTCCAGCGACTCGAAAAAAAAGATCGCTATGTGACGCCCTGTCTGGTTGCGGCCATCAGCGAAGCGGATTGGCCGCAACTGCGACGTTTGCATGACTATAATCCGCAGCAGTGGTTGGCACTGGGTGTTCATCCGCAACACGCACATCAGTGGCAAAACACAACCGAAGAGCGGTTGTGCCAGCAGCTTGACAAGCCGGGTGTGGTGGCCGTCGGCGAGATTGGATTGGACAAACGGCTGGCCGTGCCTATGGAGATTCAGGAGCTGGTGCTGCGTTGTCAGTTGCGGCTGGCCGTGGCCTGTGGTAAACCCGTGGTGCTGCATGCGGTGCGCAGTTTTGATAGGTTGATCCCCATGCTGAAACAGGAACGGATTGATCGTGTCGGTGGCGTGTTGCATGGTTTTTACGGCAGTGTTGAAATCGCCCGCCAATTGGAGCGCCTGAATCTGGCGGTGGGTGTGGGCCGGTTGATTCTCGATCCGGCGGCGAAAAAGCTGGTTGACGTGGTTCAGGCGGTTTTCAGAGATTTTTTGCTGATCGAAACGGATGCGCCATGGCGCCAACCGTGTGACGACTGGCGGCTGGTCTGGAATAACATTCTCGATCAGGTTGCGCAGTTGCGTGGCTGGGATCGGCATCAGGCAATTCTGATCACTGATGAGAATGCCCGGCGCATTTTTCATGTGCCGCAAGGAGAGATGTGATGACGACAGAGACAGACCCTCAGCGGTTCAGTCGCAGTGAGCTACTGCTGGGAGAGTTGGGCTTGGCCCGGCTGGCTCAGAGTCATGTGGCGGTGTTTGGCATAGGCGGAGTCGGGAGCTATGCTGTTGAGGCGTTAGCCCGCTCCGGCATCGGAGCTCTGACCCTGATTGATTATGATCGGGTGACTGTCACCAATATCAACCGGCAATTGTTTGCCCTGGATTCCACTGTGGATCGAGTCAAGGTCGAGGTGGCGGCAGAGCGCTGCCGGCTGATCAATCCCTCGTTGCGGATCACAGCGTTGTGTGAGCGTTACGCACCGCAGTCGGGTCCGGATCTTTTAGCCGAATCCTTTGATTTTGTTCTCGATTGTATCGACACCATCACCGCCAAGCTCGACCTGATCATGCAGTGCAAACAGAGACAGCTTGCGGTGATCTCCTCCATGGGCGCGGCCAATAAAACAGATACCGGCAAAATCCGACAGGCAGATCTGTTTGAAACCCGCCATTGTCGCCTGGCCCGTATTATGCGCAAAGAGCTGCGTAAGCGCGGAGTGCAGAGTGATGTGCCGGTGGTGTATTCAACCGAAGAGTACCTTCCGGACTCAACCCAGCCATCAGCCCCTCGCCAAAAAGGGGTTGTCGTGGAGCGCCCTCCCATGGGGTCTTTGTCAACGGTTCCACCTGTGTTTGGTTTGATGATGGCCGGTTATGTCATCAACCACCTTGCCGGTGTTCCCTCATGATCGATTTGGTCTGGTGGCAACTTGTCGCATTGGCTGCGGTCGGTGTGGTCAGCGGCTTTCTCAATATTCTCGCCGGGGGCGGCTCGTTACTGACTTTGCCTCTGTTGATTTTTCTCGGACTTCCACCAACGGTTGCGAACGGCACCAATCGGGTGGCTATTGTCGTCCAAAATATTTTTGCTCTGAGAAGCTTTCATCGCAGTGGTGTGCTCTCTTGGCGGCTGGCCTTGCTGTGCTCGGTACCGGCGGTAATTGGTGCGGTGATCGGCGCTCAACTGGCTGTAGAGATGGATGATAGCCTGTTTAAGCAGGTCCTGGCTGCCGTTATGGTGCTGGTTTTGCTGCTGACCACCTTTGATCCGGTCCGTCGTTTTCAGGGCTGCTTTTCCAACCATCCGAGATTGCGTTCCATTCTGTTGCTGGTCGGTTTTTTTCTGGTCGGGATCTATGGGGGATTTGTTCAGGCCGGTGTCGGCTTTTTGATTCTCAGTGTCGTGTTGATGGTCGGGCTGGATCTGGTGCAAGGCAATGTGCTTAAAGTGGTTGTTGTCTTGATCCTTAATCTGCCGGCCCTGGCCATCTTTGCCTGGAACGGTCAAGTCGACTGGTTGCTCGGCAGTGTGCTGGCCGTGGGCAATGCCTGTGGCGGCGCCATAGCTGCGCGGCTGGCTGTTCTCAAGGGACATCACTGGTTACGCCGGGTTGTGACCCTTGTTGTCCTGCTGTGTGCCGTGCGACTTTTCCTGACATAAGACCCTTCTCAGACACTCTGTATACAGCTAAGAAAATGCACACTGTATACAATTTCTTTTTGCAATTTTTTAAAACGATGTTTAAGATGGACGCTAATATGTGATCCTCGTCAGGTGGAATTGCGACCGGGGGCTTATTTGATTTTTTAACGTAGTTAAGGGGGTAAGAATGTTGATGAAATTTGTAAGTTGGAGGCCGCCGCCATCCTGAACACTGCTTCTAAAGTGGCGTTTCGACAGGACAGGGATATTTTCAGAAAGAGTCTGGAAGGACTCCCGGTTCAGAACAAACTATTAAGGATAGGTATTTCGTTATGCAAATGCTTCAAAGCTCTATTGGAAGAAAGCTCGTGATGGCTGTGACCGGTTTGTGCCTGGTCGGCTTTGTCATCGTTCACCTGCTTGGTAACTCGTCCATTTTTGTTGGTGCGGACGGTATCAATGCGTATGCTGAGCACCTACATGCGTTGGGTCCCCTGGTTTGGATCTTCCGCCTTGTGCTGCTTGGCCTTTTCGGGCTGCATATCTTCTTCGGTATCCAGCTGACTCTGGAAAATCGTGCGGCCCGTCCCATCGATTACAACCAGAAGAAGAACATCCGTACTTCGTTTGGTGCTGAGACCATGATCTACACCGGTCTGGCGATTCTGGCTTTTGCCGTTTACCATCTGTTTCACTTCACCATGCATCTGACCAACCCTGAGATCTCCGTTGGTGTCCTGCCTCTGGATGCGCTGGGTCGTAACGATGTCTTCACCATGATGGTCCTGAGCTTCCAGAAATTCTTCATCAGCTTGATCTACATCGCTGCCATGGTGACTCTGCTGCTTCACCTGAGCCACGGTGTACAAAGCCTGTTCCAGACTCTGGGTCTGCTTGGCAGCAACACTCTGCCGACCATGGAAAAAATCGGTCGTGCAGCGGCTATCGTCGTGTTTGTTGGTTTTATCTCTATTCCGGTGTCCATACTTCTGGGCCTGATTAAAGTTTAGGAGGGTACATCGTGATTCTTGATGGAAAATGTCCGACTGGACCAATTGAAAAATCTTGGGATAAGCATCGCTTTGACATGAAGCTGGTTAACCCGGCGAACAAGCGTAAGTACAAAGTTCTCGTTGTCGGTACCGGCCTGGCTGGTGGTGCTGCAGCGGCAACCTTGGGCGAACTCGGCTACAATGTCGAGGCTTTCTGCTACCAAGATAGTGCTCGTCGCGCTCACAGTATCGCGGCTCAAGGCGGCATCAACGCCGCTAAAAACTACCACAACGATGGTGACAGTGTTTTCCGCCTGTTTTATGACACCATCAAAGGTGGTGACTTCCGTGCTCGTGAGGCTGATGTCTGGCGTCTGGCACAAGTGTCCAACAATATTATCGACCAGTGTGTTGCCCAGGGTGTTCCTTTCGCTCGTGAGTACAGTGGTCTGCTGGCCAACCGTTCTTTCGGTGGTGCCCAGGTTTCCCGGACATTCTACGCCCGTGGCCAAACCGGACAGCAGTTGTTGCTTGGTGCTTACCAGGCCCTGTCCCGTCAGGTAAAAGCCGGTACCGTTACTCTGCGTCCCCGTACGGAGATGCTGGATCTGGTTGTTGTTGACGGCGTCGCCAAAGGGATCACCGTTCGTAATCTGGTGACCGGCGAGCTCGAGTCCTACTGGGGTGATGCTGTTGTTCTGGCCACCGGTGGTTATGTCAACGTCTTCTACCTGTCGACAAACGCCATGGGTTGTAGTGTTACCGCAGCCTGGAAAGCGAGTAAAAAAGGCGCTTTCATGGCCAATCCCTGCTACACCCAGATTCACCCGACCTGCATCCCGCAAAGTGGAGACCATCAGTCTAAACTGACTCTGATGTCCGAATCTCTGCGTAACGACGGTCGTTGCTGGGTTCCCAAACGTAAAGAGGATTGCGAGAAGCCTGCGGCAGATATTGCTGAAGAGGATCGTGACTACTACCTCGAGCGTAAGTACCCCTCATTCGGTAACCTGGCTCCCCGTGATATCGCATCTCGTGCGGCAAAAGAGCAGTGTGATGACGAGCGTGGCGTCGGCCCCGGTAAGCGTGGTGTTTACCTTGATTACCAGAGCGCCATTGATCGCGTTGGTGAAGACACCATCCGCGAGCGTTACGGCAACCTGTTCGACATGTACGAAAAAATTACCGACGAGAACGCCTATAAGCAGCCGATGCGTATTTACCCGGCACCGCACTACTCCATGGGCGGTCTGTGGGTTGATTACAACTGCATGAGTAACGTTCCCGGTCTGTTTGTTCTCGGTGAAGCCAACTTCTCCGTTCACGGTGCCAACCGTCTCGGTGCTTCGGCACTGATGCAGGGTCTGGCTGACGGCTACTTCGTCATCCCTTACACCATTGGTAACTACCTGGCCACGGTTAAGCCGGGCGAAGTGACCACGGAGCATGCTGAGTTCGCCAAGTCCCGTGACGAAGTTCAGGCACGTATCGATAAACTGATGAACGTCAATGGTAAGCGTTCCGTCAGCTCCTTTGCCCGCGCACTGGGTAAGATCATGTGGGAGAAGGTCGGTATGGCACGTAGTGAGGAAAGCCTCAAAGAAGCTCTCGAGGAAATTCCCAAGTTGCGTGAAGAGTTCTGGAAGAATGTCAAAGTCACCGGTGAAAAAGGTAGCCGTAACGGCCAGCTGGAAGATGCCGGCCGCGTTGCCGATTTCCTCGAGTTTGCCGAGATCATGACAACTGACGCTCTGCATCGTAAAGAGTCCTGCGGTGGTCACTTCCGTACGGAATACCAAACTGACGACGGCGAAGCGATGCGTGATGACGAGAACTTCTGCTATGTCGCGGCCTGGGAGTATAAAGGTGAAGGCAAGGCACCTGAGCTGCACAAAGAGCCGCTGAAATTCGAAAACGTAAAACTTGCGATAAGGAGTTATAAATAATGGATCTGACACTTTACGTATGGCGCCAAAATGGCCCGGAGGATAAGGGCAAGCTGGAGCAGTACGAGGCTAAAAATGTCAGCCCCGACAGCTCCTTTCTGGAAATGCTTGATGAAGTCAATGAAGAGCTGATTACCAGCGGCATTGACCCCATTGAGTTTGATAACGACTGCCGCGAAGGTATCTGCGGTACCTGCGGGTGTGTCGTCAATGGTATTCCTCACGGTCCTCAAGAGAAGACCACAGCATGCCAACTGCACATGCGTCAATTCAGCGATGGCGACAGCCTGACTCTGGAGCCGTGGCGTGCCAAGGCATTTCCGGTAATCAAAGACCTCGCGGTTGACCGTGATGCTCTTGATCGCATTATCCAGTCCGGCGGTTACACGTCAGCTTATACCGGTGAAGTTGGTGAAGCGAATCAGACTTTGATCTCCAAGCCTGATGCTGACTACGCGATGGACGCAGCCGAGTGTATCGGTTGTGGTGCCTGTGTTGCGGCCTGCCCTAACGGTAGTGCCATGCTGTTCACCAGTGCCAAGATTGCTCAGATGGCTGTACTGCCTCAGGGTGAGATTGAAGCTGCTGAGCGTGTTAACAACATGACTCAAGCCATGCTGGACGCCGGTTTCGGTAACTGCACCAACCACTACGAGTGTGAAGCGGCCTGCCCGAAAGGGGTCAGCGTCAAATTCATCGCTAAAACCAATCGTGAGTATGTAAAAGCTCTCGGAAAATAAAGCTGGATCGTAGTGACATTGTTCATCAAAAGGCGGGTCTTCGGACCCGCCTTTTTGTTTTAGCCGTCATCATCACTGGATGGCTGCGCTGATAATCGATGTGGATTACTTCAAGATCTACAATGATTGCTACGGCTATCTGCAGGGCGACGAATGTCTTGCTTAAGGTGGTCCGCGATTCGGACCTGGACCACTGTGGATCAAAGTGTGTTGGGATGGTTACGGTCCGTTTTGGTGTCTGTAGTATGGTTCCTGATGCCCACCAGGGATCAGACTGTTTGATCAGTCAAGCGGATCGTGCCTTGTCTCGTGCCAAGCAGAAAGGGCGAAACCGGCTGCACGTTCATCAGCGAAGCAACGAGGCCTCGCATTACCGGGACGAGAGCTGAAAAAATTCCTCCAGCGAGCGATTGCTGGTGGGAATTCGGCAAAAAGCGAAGTGGTCAATCCCCCACGCGACGAGAGCTTCAACCGAAGCGCTGACCAGTGCTTGAGGAGGACTGAGGCCGAGGAAGCTCAGAACAATAGACAAAAGCTGCTGGGGTGGGTAGATGTCACAAGGCGAGTGTTGCTGGTGGCGTTTGCTGATTTTGTGTCCATCTTGCGCCATGGCCAGCGGGATATGGGCATAACGAGGAACGGTCCAGCCTAGGCGTTGCAACAGGTATATTTGCCGCGGGGTTGATGTCAGTAAGTCCCGGCCGCGAACCACCAGATTAACACCGCTGTCGTGATCGTCGATCACGGTCGCCAACTGGTAGGCAAAAATACCATCGTTGCGCTGCAGAACAAAATCGCCCACATCCTGACGCAGGTTTTGAGTAAATTCTCCCTGAAGCAAGTCCGTGAAGCGGATTAGTTCATTACAGGTCTGAACACGGCAGGAGGTCGGCCGATCGGAAGGTGGCTGCGAATGTAAGCAGGTGCCGGGATAAATTGGCCCCTCTTCGCCCTGATGTGGTGCACTGGCAAGGATCTCTTTGCGTGAACAGCCGCAGGGATAGGTCCAGCCCTGTTCCGTCAACCAGGTAAGGATTTCCTGGTAACGCTCGTGGCGCTGGCTTTGATAGATGACTGGGCCGTCATGATGTAAGCCAAGGCGCTGGAGGTGGCTGAGAATCGTGTCGCTGGCCCCTGGAACGGTTCGCGGTTGATCCAGATCGTCCATGCGAACAAGCCAGCGACCATGTGGCGACTGTTTCGCGGACAGATAGCTGGCCACAGCCGCAATGATGGAACCAAAGTGCAATGGTCCGGTTGGGCTGGGAGCGAAGCGACCGACAACGGCTGGCGAACAGGTGTTTATCATAGCCAAATGATGGAAGTTTGCGTGAAAAAAGTCAATCCCAGTGAACTTAATCAGGAAATAGGGTTGACAAAAAATGGCCTGCCCCTTATTTATAACAAGATAAGTAAACAATAAGCAGGGAGAACAAATGGTCATTACACGAGCAACAGAATACGCGATCCGTGCCATTCTCTATATGTCGAAGTTTCCGCCAGGAGAGATTGTGCTCAAAAAAGATATCTGCCAGACGCAGGATGTCACCCCAGCGTTTCTTACGAAAATTTTTCAGCCCATGGTAAAAGCAGGAATTGTTGGATCGCAGCGTGGTGTCGGCGGTGGTTTTTATCTGCGCCATAAACCGGAAGACATCACGGTCTATGATGTTTTTAAGGCTCAGGAAGATCCCCTGCATATCAACAAATGTCTGGGAGATGAAAACTGTTGTGAGCGTGACAATTATTGCCCGGTTCATGGTGCCTGGAAAGAGGTGCGCGAAAGTATGATTCAGCAACTCTCAGAGTATAACTTTGCTCGACTCGCTGAAGAAGAAGAGGCAAATATCAAAAAGTTTATGGCGCTGGACAAACACGAAGAAGCGTCCTAGCGACCTCTGCCATGGTGCGATAATTGTCAGGAAGTACACGGTTTAATGGCCGTTATAGCCTATTGACTTAAATCGTGAATCCGACTAATATTAGTCTGTTTTATCGCATCGTTAACTCAGAAGGCTAGGGGTTATATATTATGGATACAGAACAGGCAGAGGCTTATCGCGCTATCCTGCAGCAGCAACTCGAAGATCTGTTGCGCGAGGCCGGGAAGACCGTATCAGGCATGACCGATGAGCATGAAAACTTTCCTGATCCGACGGACCGAGCTTCCATGGAATCAGATCGCAATTTTGAGCTGCGCATTCGCGATCGTGAGCGGCGTCTGATCGCAAAAATTCGTGCAGCTCTTGAGCGCATTGATGAAGGCACCTTCGGAATTTGCGAAAGCTGTGAAGAGGAGATCGGTGCGGCGCGTTTGAGAGCCCGTCCCGTGACCACTCTGTGCATTGACTGCAAAACCGAGCAGGAGCGACAAGAGCGTATCGGCTAAAAAATTAACGTCCCGTGGAAGTTTCTTCCACGGGACGTTTTGTTTGTGCCATGAAGGTGCTGTAAAAGATCGCCATGGCGTTCAAAGGGGCCTTTTACCCAATCCTCCCCCGTGTCAGGCTGCTCAAAGATTGCTTTGTTTGCCCGCTTTGTGTACTGTGCATGTCATCACAACGCAAAGATATTTTGGCAGGCCTTTCATGACTTACGATAAACTTTATTCACATCCGCAACCCGTAGATCCTTTCGAATTCAATGAACGTGTTGTCGCCGTCTTCGACGACATGATCACCCGCAGCGTTCCGCTGTACCGTGAATCACTGTTGCGTCAGGCGCAACTGGCATGTCGTTTTTATCAGCCGGGTTCGCGTATATACGACCTGGGTTGCTCCCATGGGAATTTTGGCCTGGAACTGCTCAATCAGATGGACGGCCAGCCTTTTCACCTTGAAGCGATCGACAGTTCCGCTCCCATGCTGGAACAGTATCGCCAGCGACTGCAAGACGGTTGCGGAACTGAGTGCATTCATCTGGTTGAAGGCAGCATTGAGGATTATCCGCTGGAAAAAGCCTCTGTGATTGTTATCAATCTGACGTTGCAATTTCTGTCGCCCGAGGTTCGGACAACACTGCTAAGCAAGGTTTATGATGCCCTGCTGCCTGGAGGCATTCTGTTGTTGTCGGAGAAAGTTTTTCATGCCGATGCCGACTTGGATGCGTTGCAGCAGGATTTTTATTATCGATTCAAAAAAGAAAACGGCTACTCGCAATTAGAGATCAGTCAAAAGCGAGAAGCGCTGGAAAATGTCCTGATTCCGGAAACCTGTGAGCAGCATGTCGCCCGTCTGTGCGCGGTGGGTTTTGAAAAAATTGATATCTGGTTGAAGTGGTTCAATTTCATGTCGTTATTATGTTTGAAGAATTAGATAAACTTATCGGTGCCATGACGCCTGGTGAAGAGCCGGTTTGGGCGCAGGAACTGACGGAATTTATTGAGAAGAAACGACAATTTCTTCTACGAGACAGAAAAAGCCAGGCGTATCTGCAGCTGCTCGAAAATATCCCTGACAACCTGCAGCTTGAAGCTGATCTGGACCGGGATTGGGTGTCTATCGGCAAGGCCGGTGAGCTCCCTGCAGATCAGGATCAACAGATTCAACATGCTTTGTTCGGTTTGCGACCTTGGCGCAAGGGGCCTTTTAAGATCCTTGGTACGGAAGTGGATACAGAATGGGTCTCCTACCTGAAGTGGAATCGCCTCAAAGAACAGATTGCGCCCTTGCAGGGCCGGCGGATTCTCGACGTCGGCAGTAGCAGTGGCTATTATCTTTTCCGGATGCTTGCGGCAGATCCGCAATTGGTGATTGGTCTGGAACCGTATCAAACCTTTTATTTCCAGTATTGCCTGCTGCAGAAGCTACTAAACCATCCCCGCTGTTACACGCTGCCGGGAAAATTTGAAGAATTGCCGGAAATGACCGGGAGTTTCGACACCCTGTTCCACATGGGGGTGCTTTATCATGTGCGTTCCCCTCTCGATACCCTGACCCGAATTCGGCGTACCTTACGACGTGGTGGCGAGCTGGTTCTGGAAACACTGGTGATTCCCGGTGAAGAGCAGGTGGCATTGACGCCGAGCGATCGATACGCCAAAATGAACAATGTCTTCTTTCTGCCGACGGTCAATGGCTTGGCCAATTGGCTGGCACGTGCCGGATTTACCAAGATTCGCTGTATTGACGTGACCCGAACAACCTCTGAAGAACAACGTAAGACGCCATGGATTCAGACGGAATCTCTGGCGGACTTTCTTGATCCTCAGGATGCGTTGAAGACCATTGAGGGCTATCCGGCTCCTCGACGAGCACTGATGTTGGCTGAAGTCAAATAATGACGACAAGGGGGAATCGTGGACCATCTTATCGCCGCACTACAACGGCACCAGTATGCAGCCCTTGAAGATCAGCATCAGAAAGGCCGCGCCTCGGTGGCTTTGATTTTGCGCCATGGTGATCAAGGGATTGAGATGTTGCTGATCCAACGCGCCAAACATCCGCAGGACCCCTGGTCCGGGAATCTCGGATTTCCCGGTGGTCGCATTGATCCCGGTGATGCCACAGCCTATGATGCTGCAGTCCGGGAAACCCACGAGGAGGTGGGATTACATCTGGCGCAACAGGATTATGTTGTGCGATTAGATGACCATCACGGTGTGCGTATCCCGGTGTGTGTCAGCTGTTTTGTGTTCTCAATTGCCGACAACGCCGGGGAGCTGGAAAAAAACTACGAAGTCTCCAACGCGTTCTGGGTGCCGTTACGCACGCTTCAGGACCCCGATAAACACCATCTGGCGACGGTGTCATGGCACGGCAAGTCCATTGCCGTACCGGGAATCGATCTTGGCGATGAGTTGCCGGTTCTCTGGGGGCTGACCTACCGCTTTATCCGTCATTTCTTTACCGTTATCGGTGAGCCGTTAAGCGACTGCCCACAAGGACCACGCCATGATGCCCTACCCTGAGCATCCGATTCTGTTGGTCGATGACGAGGAGCCGTGGCTGCATAGCTTTGCCCTGACCTTGCGCCAGCGTGGCGGCATCAATAATGTTCTTAAGTGTGCCGATAGCCGTGAGGTCCTGCCCCTGCTGAGAAACCAACTGGTGGAAACCGTGGTGATCGATCTGACCATGCCCCACATCAGTGGCGAAGAGCTTCTTGAGCAGATCAGTCATGAGTTTCCGGAAATCCCCGTTATTGTCATTACCGGCATGAATCAACTTGACGTTGCCGTAAGTTGCATGAAAGCCGGAGCGTTTGATTTTTTCATCAAAACGGCAGAACGGGAACGGCTAATTGCTGGAGTGAAACGCGCCATTGAATTCAACAGCCTTAAACAGGAAAACCAGCGTCTGCGCAGCAAGATGCTTGCGACACGCTCACAGCATGCGGCATTTGATGAGATCATCACCAATGATCCGGCCATGTTTAAGCTGGTTGATTATCTTGAAGCGGTATCTCCCAGCCGTCATCCTGTTCTTATTCGTGGTGAAAGTGGTACCGGTAAAGAGCTGATCGCTCGCGCTGTTCACCAGCTCAGCCGCCCGCAGCAGCCTCTGGTCGCGGTCAATGTTGCTGGATTGGATGACGACATGTTCACGGACACCCTGTTTGGCCATGTCGCCGGTGCTTTTACCGGGGCCAGCAGCAAGCGTTCCGGGATGGTGGAGCAAGCCGCCAACGGGACACTTTTTCTTGATGAGATCGGTGATTTAAGTTTGCACTCCCAGGTGAAACTGTTGCGTCTTGTTCAGGAACGCGAATTCCTTCCTGTTGGTAGTGACAAGGTAAAGCAGTCTCAGGCACGCATCGTCTGTGCCACCAATGTTGACCTGGAGCAGAAGATGAGCGATGGAATGTTCCGGGCTGATCTCTATTACCGCTTATCCACCCATCAGGTTGTTGTCCCGCCGTTGAGAGAGCGACGTGCTGACCTTCCTTTGCTGGTAAATTACTTTGTTGATCAGGCGTCAGCGGATCTAGCCAAACCGCGACCCACAGTCAAAAAAGAGTTGATTGATCTGTTGCGTTGCTATCCTTTCCCCGGCAATGTGCGTGAATTGCAGGCCATGATTTACGACGTGTTGAGCCGCTATCACTCCGGGGTTCTGCCGCTAAACGGCTTTCGAGAAAAGATTTTATCAACACCTACCGCAGGGGTCCCGGAACTGGCTGAGGAGATGACCTTTCCCGAACATCTTCCCAGCTTGCAGGAGATGTCCCGGTTGCTGGTGGAAGAAGCGATGCGTCGTGCTCAGGGCAATCAGCGTACTGCGGCGGCCTTACTGGGCATTTCCCAGCAGGCGTTGAGCAAACGTCTGAAAAAAATGTCCCTGTCCTAGTCCCCGAACGCACTCAAATTTGCCAGCGGAGTGCCCCCCCCTTGTAGCAACGAATTTATTCGCCAATTGTTCTGGTCCTTGATCCTTATCATGGTGGGAATTCGCGGCTGAAGCCGCTCCTGCAATAGACAAATTCAATTATGCTGAAGTCCCAGCGGGCTGCTGAAAAGCCCGCAAGTGAGATTTACAATCATCCCATCGTGTCCTGCCAACACGAACTTTTTATAACAGGCACCACCTCGCATTCTTTTCACGCTGCTCAAAACCTTGTCTGAGCACCTCAAGTCCGTACCAGACTCTCAAATCTTACGCCATGACAGAGCATTCGCCCTGACAACTTAAGTTGTTGTCGTCCTTTCGTTGTAATCAAGGTTTGTCTTTTTTTAAATGATGTAATTTCAGATAATTACATCATTTTTTTACTCGAATAGACATTAGATAGATTTTGTCTACAATTTCTATTGTAGCCTTTCTGCTCCGTCAAGCGGCCAGGCTATCATCGCTAATATATTGTAATAATATACATTATTGATCTTTTTCCCCAAGTGGCCCATCCGTTGCAACGTGTGTTTACATCGCTGCAATAGAAGGTTGACCAAAGAACAATGGGTGAAAAAGATGGTAGAAATACCAAAGCAGATCGTGGTGCTGAATACGATCAACCAGGTATTTAATTTCAGGCTGCCACTGATATTACGTGGTTTTAAAGTTCTGGAATTTTTTCACCTCGAAGATGTGGTGAATTGGTTGGCAACCTGTAGCGCCAATACCATTAATGTTGCCGCGATCATCCTGAAGATCAAAGAGGCTGATCCGCTCTTGGCCTCTTTATCAGAGTTTCAGGTGCCCATCTATGTTGTCAACACGGATGACGCCTTGGAACGTCAACTGAAGAGAGACATGAACGCAGCATCCAGTGAGTATTTCGTGTTCTGTCGTGATGAAAATCAGCTTGAAGTGATATTTCAAGAATTTGGCTGAGGAGCTTTGATGAAAAAAACAGTACGAAATATTATCAGCGCTGTGTTGGTTGTCAATGCTGGTTTAGTCGCAGTTGCCGTGGTGGCGGATCTTGGCTGGCTGGGCCCGCTACTTGTGGTCGCATCGATGCTGTCCGCATTAACGGGATGTTGGGTTGCCGTGGTCATGAAGAAAGAAGCGCCAGCGGCACAAGAAGCCTCCAGTAATGTGATCGCCGCAGCACAGGAGCTGTTCGTCAGCCTGGAAACGGAAATCTCCGGCCAGTGTTGCAATGCTCAAAGTGAAAATACACAGGTACAGGATATTCTTTCCGATGCCATAACCAAACTGATTGCCAGCTTCAGTGAACTTGAGGAAAAAACCGTCGAACAAAAAGAGCTGGCATTGACATTAACCCGTGGCCGGGACAATGACAGAACGGCGACCTCCTTCAAAGCTCTGTTTGAAAACATTGAAACTGTGATGCAGCGCCTGTTGGATGCCACCATTGAAAATAACAGTCAGACAAATCAGCTTGTTGCATCCATGGATGAAACTCAGGAGCAGTTCCAAAAAGTTCTCGGCATGCTCGGCGAGGTGCGCAAAATTGCCGATCAGACCAATTTGCTTGCTATTAATGCCGCCGTTGAAGCGGCCCGTGCCGGAAACGCCGGCAAAGGGTTCGCCGTAGTCGCCGAAGAGGTGCGTAATCTGTCCATTCGCTCCAATCGATTCAGTGAGCAGATTGATACCTCGGTTCAGGCAATTTCCACTGCTTTGGGACATGTCGGCACATCCATTCGGGAGCTCTCTGATCACTCGAGCCAGCTGGTGACAGAAGAACGTGACCACATCAGCACCACGATGGATCAGGCACAACAATTCAATCAAATGGTTGAAAAAAGCGCCGGTCAGATTTCGTCCATTGCCGAGGATGTGTCCCAGCTTGTGCGTCAAGCGGTGACATCGTTGCAGTTTCAGGATATGTCCACTCAGGTGATTGGAACAGTTAGCCGACGCCTGACAGCCATGGACCAATTGATGCACAGTGTCTCCCGGCAATCACAGCAACTGCCCACCACTGAAAACGCTGATCTTGCTGAACAGGGCCGGGTTTTGGAAATGGTCCTGAAAAGCTCAGCGCGATTGGTTCGTGAAAGCCACCACAATCCAGTATCGCAGAAGAACATGGACGAAGGTGACATCGAGCTGTTTTGAGTTTGTCTAAGAGATAATTGAAAAAACAAAGAGATAAAGCAAAAGGAGAACAGTCTATATGGCAAAAACAGTTTTAGCGGTCGATGATTCAAAATCCATCCTGCAGATGGTGTCCTTCACACTCAAAGGCGCAGGATATCAAGTGGTCGAAGCCGGCAACGGCCAGGAAGCACTGGTCGCCGCCCAGAAGCACAAAGTTGACCTGGTGCTCACCGACCTCAATATGCCGGTCATGGACGGCCTCACCCTGGTGCAGAAACTGCGCGCCACGCCCGCCTACAAATTTACCCCGATCCTCATGCTCACCACCGAAGCCGGTGCCGACTTCAAAGCCAAAGGCAAAGCCGCCGGACTCACCGGCTGGCTGGTCAAACCCTTTGATCCGCAGAAACTACTCGGCGTCGTAAAAAAAGTGCTCGGTTAAGGAGAAGCCATGTTTGAGCTGGAAAGCAAAACCATTCAAAACAGTGACGGCGCAACCTACCAACTGCTGATCGTCAGCGGTGATTTGGGTATCGCCACCATCCGTCAGTTCAAAGACGATCTACTCAGCGTCCTGCAGGACCATAACCACGTCATCCTCGACATGGCCGCCGTCACCGACATCGACTACAGCGTGTTGCAGCTGTTGTGCAGCGCCAACAAATACGCACAAAAACACAGCAAACACTTCCAGCTCAAAGACCAAAGCACCGAAGCCTTAATCGATCGCGCTCAATCCTTGGGCTTTTTCCGCGATCAGGCCTGCAACGATGCTGAAGATCCGGAAAAATGCCTATGGATCCCGGAAAACCTGACCTGAAACCACAGAGCTGAGACGAGGACGCCCATGCAGGATGCCCCACAAAACGCCTTTAAAGAAGAAGCCTACGAACTGCTCAGTGAGCTCGAAGACTCGCTATTAGAACTCGAAGAGCAGCCCGACGACCACGAGACCATCAGCAAAGTGTTCCGGGCCATGCACACCATCAAAGGCTCCGGTGCCATGTTCGGCTTCACCACCATCTCCAGCTTCACCCACGAAGTTGAAACCGTCTTCGACCTGGTGCGTAACGGTGAGTTGCCCGTCACCAAACAACTCGTTGATCTGTCGCTCAAGGCCCGTGACCATATCCTTGCCCTGCTCGATTGCGACGCTGAAGAACAGGGGCAATACGCCACCCAGGGTGCAAAACTCGTTGCACAGTTCCAGGCTCTTGCCAGAGGCGGTAGCGCACCGTTGTCACCGACACCGCCACCAACCACAGCCACCGCCGGCAATGCCGACAAAAAAGACGAACCCACCACCTACCGTATCCGCTTTCGGCCATCACTCGATATTATGCACAACGGCACCTCCATCGCCCAACTGCTCGATGAACTCGCCGAACTCGGTGACAGCCGCACCATTGCCCACAAAGCAGATATCGTTGATCTTGAAAATCTCAATCCCGAAAACTGCTACGCCTGTTGGGATATCATCCTCACCAGCGTCTGTGGCGAAGACGCCATCCGCGACGTGTTCATCTTCGTCGAAGACGACTGTGAATTAACCATCAAGCGCATTGATCTCGGCAGCGATGACGATGATATGGAAAAAAAGCGTCTCGGCGACATCCTTGTCGAACGCGGCGAGATCAGCCAAGCCGAAATCGACGACGTCCTCGCCCACAACAAACGCATTGGCGACCTGCTCGTCGAAGCCAAGCTCGTCAGTCGCGACCAAGTTGATTCCGCCCTACTCGAACAGCAAGAAGTTCGCAAACTCAAAGAAAAGAAAAAAGAAAAAACCCAAACAGCCAGCAGCCTGCGCGTCCCCGCCGACAAACTCGACGACCTCGTCAACCTCGTCGGCGAAATGGTCACCGTCCAATCGCGCCTCAGCCAAGTCGCCAACCAGCGCCACGACGCCGATTTGCTCTCCATCGCCGAAGAAGTCGAACGCCTCACCGAAGACTTACGCGACAGCACCCTCAACATCCGCATGCTGCCCATCGGCAGCACCTTCAGCAAATTCAAACGCCTCGTGCGCGACATCAGCGCCGACCTCGGCAAAGAAGTCGAACTCAAAACCACCGGCGCCGACACCGAACTCGACAAAACCGTCATCGAGCAACTCGGCGACCCCCTCGTCCACATCATCCGCAACAGCATGGACCACGGCATCGAGATGCCCGACGACCGCGTCGCCGCCGGCAAGTCCCGCACCGGCCAGGTCCACTTAAGCGCCGAACACTCCGGCGACAGCGTCATCATCAACATCAGCGACGACGGCAAAGGCATGGATCCCGAAGTGATCCGCCAAAAAGCCATCAGCAAAGGCGTTATCGGCGCCGACGAACAACTCAGCCACACCGACCTGCTCAACCTCATCTTCGCCCCCGGCTTCTCCACCGCCCAGAAAGTCACCGACCTGTCCGGGCGCGGCGTTGGCATGGACGTCGTCAAACGCGCCATCGAATCATTACGCGGCAGCATCACCCTCGACAGCCAAAAAGGTCAGGGCAGCACCGTCAGCCTGCGCATCCCCCTGACCCTCGCCATCATCGAAAGCCTGCTCGTCCAGATCGGTGACGGCCGCTACGTACTGCCGCTGTCCGCCGTTGAAGAATGCATCGAACTCACCGCCAAAGACATCCAAGACGCCCATGGCCGCAACCTCGCCAAAGTTCGTGGTCACCTGGTGCCCTACGTACCCTTACGCGAAGAATTTGCCATCGACGGCAAGCGACCCGCCGTGCAGCAGATCGTCATCACCCAGATCAACGCCCAGCAGCTCGGTTTCGTCGTCGACAACGTTATTGGCGAACACCAGACCGTTATCAAATCGCTTGGTCCCATGTATCGCGATGTGCAGTGCGTTTCCGGTGCCACCATCCTTGGTGACGGCAGTGTTGCGTTGATCCTCGACATCGTTTACCTGATGCAGAAGGCCAGCGAAGACGGTCGCGTCAGTCACCTATAAAAACACCGACAGGTTTTAGAAACCACGATTAAACATAAGGGGAAAGGAGAACCACCATGGCCGTAGAAGATTTGGAGCAGATGAACCAATATCTGACCTTCAAGCTCGATGACGAAGTATTTGCTCTCGAAATCGGCAAAGTGCGCGAAGTGCTCGACTTTACCGACGTCACCAAAGTGCCGCAGACGCCCAACTTCATGCGCGGCGTGATCAACTTGCGCGGCAGCGTCGTACCCGTTGTCGACATGCGGGTTAAATTCAGCATGAGCGAAGCCGAAGCCACCGTCAACACCTGCATCATCATCGCCGAAGTGGCCATGGGCGGTGAACCCAGTGTGCTCGGCGCGCTGGTCGACTCGGTACAGGAGGTCTTGGAGCTCGATCCCGACCAGATCGAACCACCGCCACGCATCGGCACCAAGCTTGATACGGAGTTTATCCGTGGCATGGGCAAGCACAACGATGAATTCCTCATCATTCTCGATATCGATCGGGTGTTCTCGACCGATGAAATTTCGCTGATTCAGCAAAACAGTGATGTCACTGAAGCGTGATCTTTCAACTCGACTAAGGGAGATAGATAGATGTTAACCAACATGACACTGGCGAAAAAACTGATTTTGGGTTTTGCCGTTGTACTGGTGCTGCTCATGGCTGTTGGCGGTATTGGATACAACGCGTTGAACACGGCTGCAGATGGTTTTGGCAATTATCGTGAACTGGCCAGAGAAACGAACCTGTCCGGACGCGTGCAGGCCAACATGCTCATGGTGCGCATGAATGTCAAAGATTTTCTCGTTACCGGCAGTGAAGAAGACCAGCAGCAATATCAGGACTATCTGCAAAAAACGACGGAGTTTGTCGATCAGGCTCATAAGATCGTTAATGATCCAAAGCGTGCTGAAATGCTGAATGCAGCGACGAAAGATTTGGATAAATATGCGGCGGCTTTTGACAAAGTCGTGACTTTGATGAATCAGCGCGATGACCTTGTGAACAATGGCGTGAATATCACCGGACCAGTGGTGGAAAAAGCGTTGACCCAAATTCTCGAGAGCGCGCGGGCCGATGGTGATACGGAAGCGGCTTATTACACTAGCCAAGCCCTGCGCAGTGTTCTGTTGGCTCGCTTGTATGTCATGAAATTTCTGGAATCCAATTCCCTGGCAGCGGTTGACCAAGCTGATCAGGAGTTTTCTGCACTGGACAAGTACTATAGCCTTCTTGACGAAAGTCTGAAGAATCAACAGCGTCGCGCATTGTTGGGTGAAGCCAGGCAAAACAGTGAAAAATATGCTGGACTATTTAAAAAAATTACAACGACAATTTTCGAGCGCAACGGGTACATCAAGAATAGTCTTGATGTGCTTGGTCCGAAGATCGCTTCCGAATTTGAAGATATTAAGCTCGATGTTAAACAGATTCAGGATAAACTTGGGCCGCAGGTTCAGGCGTCAAATGATAAGGCGGTTCAACTGATCACGATCCTGGTTGCTGCGGCAGTCCTGCTAGGTGTTGTCATCGCCCTGCTGCTTATCCGCGGCGTCCTGCGTCAGCTGGGTTGTGATCCGGCAATTATCGAGAATATCATGGGGGGGCTTGCCGAAGGCGATCTGACCCAACGTCTGGATGTTACGGAGAAAAATCGCAACAGCGTCTATGGTTCAGTTGCCATGATGGTGGAAAAACTCAAAGACGTGGTCGAAAATGTGAAAGGTGCCTCGACAAATGTCGCTTCCGGCAGTCAGGAGCTGTCGGCCAGCTCCGAAGAGATGAGCCAAGGGGCGACCGAGCAGGCCGCCGCCGCCGAAGAAGCGTCTTCCTCCATGGAACAGATGGCCGCCAACATCAAGCAGAATGCGGATAATGCTATGCAGACTGAGAAAATCGCCATCAAATCCTCTCAGGATGCCCAGAGTGGTGGTCAGGCTGTCCAGGAGACCGTCAAGGCGATGAAAGATATTGCCGAGAAAATTTCTATTATTGAGGAGATTGCTCGCCAGACCAATCTGCTGGCACTCAATGCGGCTATCGAAGCTGCACGAGCCGGAGAACATGGTAAAGGCTTTGCCGTGGTTGCATCCGAAGTGCGTAAGCTGGCTGAGCGCAGTCAAGGCGCTGCCGCTGAAATCAGTGACCTCTCCTCCAGCAGTGTTGAAGTGGCGGAAACGGCCGGAGAAATGCTGAGCAAGATGGTTCCCGACATTCAGCGCACCGCTGAACTGGTGCAGGAGATTGCCGCTGCCAGTAAAGAGCAGGATACCGGTGCTGATCAGGTCAACAAGGCGATTCAGCAGCTTGACCAGGTGATTCAGCAAAATGCCGCTGCCGCTGAAGAGATGGCATCAACTTCTGAAGAGCTCAATGCTCAGGCAGATCAACTCCAAGAGACGATCTCTTTCTTTAAGTCAGATTCTACCGGGAAAAAGGTTTCCGTTGCTAAGCCCATTGTTGCTCCCAAGGCAGGTCCTTCTGTGAAAAAAACAGCACCGGTTTCCAAGGGCAGTGACAGTGGCCTGATGCTTGATATGGGTGCAGGAAAGGATTCGTTAGATAAAGATTTCGAAGAATATTAATATCACAGACTGTTTTTAGATGTGCTCAGGGGCGGCAGGGTAACCTGTCGCCCCTAAAACCGTCTTGAGGAAAAAGCTATGGTTCTGACGCAAAAGGACTTTGATCGCCTGAGTCGTTATATTTATCAAGAACTTGGGATCACTTTATCGGAAAAAAAGAAGACGATGCTCACAGGCCGTTTGTCAAAACGGATCAGGGCTTTGAAGCTGTCCAGTATTACAGATTACTGTGATTTTCTTTTTAGTGACGAGGGACAATCTCTCGAGCAGGTCCATCTCTTTGATGTTATTACCACAAACAAGACCGACTTTTTCCGCGAAGCCAACCATTTTGATTACTTGATTAAAACGATCCTGCCTGCATGGCAAAAAGATCTTTGCCAGCGTCGCTCAATTAAAATTTGGAGTGCCGGTTGCTCCACTGGCGAGGAGCCCTATACCATGGCCATGGTTCTCAATGATTATGCCCAGCATCATCCGGGGTTTGATTTTGAAATTATTGCCACGGACATTTCAACACGGGTACTCGATCACGCCAGGACGGCTGTCTATCACAAAGAACGCATTGCTCCAGTAGCCGAGCCATTACGCAAACGATACCTGCTGAAACATAAGGATCGCAGCAACGAGCTGGTGCGAATTTCACCGGGTCTGCGGAAAAAAGTGCGCTTTGGCCGTCTCAATTTTATGGACAGTACGTTTCAATTACCGAATAAAGTAGATGTGATCTTTTGCCGAAATGTTATTATTTATTTCGACAAAACGACTCAGGAAAAACTAGTTGGAAAATTCTGTCACCATTTAAAGGAAGGCGGGTATCTGTTTTTGGGCCATTCGGAGTCTTTGCACGGTTTCTCTGTACCGTTGCATCAGGTGGCGCCGACAGTCTACCGCCTCATCTAGCACAAAAAATGATTGCACATCCGAGGCTGTTAACGCCGACACCGCGTCGGAAGCTGCGTGCTTTTTAGAGATATTAGACCGATTGATGGCGTGTATTTTGAGGTGTCCAATTCGAATGATTTCAGCGACCAAGCCTGCTTGCGAAAGAATAAACATGATGCGCCCAGATCTGCTGGATTTTTCACGGGTCTATCTCAAGCCCGGGGAACTTTATGTGACGGATACTCCCAAGGTGCTTGAAACCGTGTTGGGTTCTTGTGTTGCGGTCGCGTTGCATTCACCATCGACCGGTCATGCCGCCATGTGCCATGCCATATTGCCGACGGGAGCCAAGGGTGAGTTGCGTTTTGTTGATGCGGCTGTTCATCACATGATTGATACTCTCAGGCAACGCGGCGTACAGCCCTCACGGCTGGTGGCCAAGCTGTTTGGCGGGGCTGATATGTTTTTTTCTGTACGTAATGCCACACCGGCACGGTTTGCCGTAGGGCAAGACAATATGCAGCGGGCGCGACAGGTTCTGGAGCAGCATCGTATTGAAGTGCGTAGTCACGATACGGGCGGTTTGTTCGGACGCAAGGTGGTGTTTTTTACCGATACCGGTCAGGTGTATGTCAAGCGTCTGAAACGTCAGAGTGAAGAGCTGAAAATTGTCCTACCGTATTTTGATGAGGTGACAAATGGCTAAAATCAAGGTGCTGATTGTCGATGATTCTGCTGTAGTGCGTCAGGCGTTACAGTCGGTGCTCGAATCCGATTCACGCATTGAAGTGATTGCCACGGCCAGCGACCCGTTTGTGGCCGCTGAACGTCTCAAGCAGCAGATTCCCGATGTTATCACCCTGGATGTTGAGATGCCGCGCATGGATGGATTGACCTTTCTGCAGAAGATTATGAGTCAGCATCCGATTCCTGTGGTGATGTGTTCCAGTCTGGTGGAAGATGGTTCGGAAACCTTGCTCAAGGCATTGGAATACGGAGCCGTTGAAATTATTCAGAAGCCGACCTTGGGCACCAAGCAGTTTCTTGAAGAGTCTAAAGTACGCATCTGTGATGCCATCAAAGCCGCTGCGACGGCGCGACCGGTCAAGCTGCGCGTGGCTCGGCGTATTGAGCCGAAGCTGACGGCTGATGCTGTGTTGCGGCGAGGTACCAATGAAGCCATGGTGCGCACCACGGAGAAAATTATTGTTGTTGGTGCCTCCACCGGTGGCACCGAAGCGTTACGGGTTTTTCTCGAAAGCCTGCCCATGGATTGTCCCGGTGTGGTAATTGTTCAGCATATGCCGGAGAACTTTACCCGCGGCTTTGCCCAGCGGCTTGATAGTCTGTGTGCTATGAGCGTGAAAGAAGCGGAAAACGGTGACAGTGTTGTTCGCGGCCATGTGTTGATTGCGCCGGGCAATCGTCACATGTTGCTCAAACGCAGTGGTGCCCGCTATTACGTAGAATTAAAAGATGGTCCTCTCGTATCGCGCCACCGCCCTTCCGTGGATGTGCTGTTTCGCAGTGCCGCCCGTTATGCCGGGAAAAATGCCGTCGGGGTGATTTTAACCGGCATGGGCGATGACGGCGCCAAGGGCATGAAAGAGTTGAAAGATGCCGGGGCAATGAATATTGCTCAGAACGAAGAGAGCTGCGTGGTGTTCGGCATGCCCAAGGAGGCCATTGCCACCGGTGCTGTTGATTACACCCTGCCTCTGGAAAAGATCGCCATGAAGGCGCTCAATTTGAGTCGGTAACGCGAAACCGTCCTCTTCATGATCCTCGCTGAACCCTTTTCTGGTGTGTATACGCGATAATCCTGTTTTTTCCTAGATAATCCCTTTACAGCTCCCCCTGAAACAACTTAAAATAACCGGCTGTTTTTCCATTGAAAATAGGTAACTTACCACTGATTGTGCGACGATGATTATCACCATGGACATCGCCCGGGATCAAAACCGTTGAGTGAATCCGATGAGTTTAGGCACCATACCCCGTATATTTGACTGGTTACGCCGAGTCGGCCTGGCCGTGATGGGACGTTTCCGGGTCAGCGAAAACACCTTTATGGCCATTCTGGCGGTGGCCATCGGCTTGTTGTCTGGTTTGTGTAATTACGCTTTTCGTCAAGCCATCGAGTTTTTTCACTGGTTGGTCATTGAGCAGGGCATGGAGCTGTTTCATATCTCCTGGCACCAGTGGAGTGCCTCACGCTGGCTGGCGATTTTATTTCCGCTGGCCGGGGCTTTACTGATGATCCCGTTTGGTTTGTGGTTTGCCAAGGACCTTAAGTTTGGATTTTCCTCGTTTTTGGAACAGGTTAACCTGCGTGGAGCCAAGATCCCCGGCCGCACCATTATCACCCGCGGTCTGGCCAGTGCCATCACTCTGGGAACCGGTGGCAGTGCCGGTCAAGAAGGGCCGATCGCCCAGATCGGTGGCGCGGTCGGTAGCCAGTTTGGCCAGGGCTTTAAAGTGAGCGGCAACCGGCTCAAGGTGCTGGTGGCCTGTGGCGTGTCCGGTGGCGTGGCCGCAACGTTTAACGCGCCGATTGCCGGGGTATTTTTTGCCCAGGAAATTGTCCTGCTTTCCTCGTTTGAAATCTCCAGTTTTACCTCGATTGTTATTGCCAGCGGCATGAGTACCGTGGTGTCACGGGCGCTGATCGGTAACGAGATCGCGTTTCACATTCCGCCTTATCAAGTCGGGTCTCATTGGGAGCTGCTGCTGTACGTGGCTTTGGGGGCGGTTATCGGCGGCTTGGCCGCAGGCTTTATCGATGTTCATTTCCGCATCAAGGATCTGTTTGATAAATTGTGCGTATCTCGCTTGGTCAAGCCGATCATAGGCGCATTGCTGGTGGGGTTGATCGGGGTCGGGTTTCCCCAAGTGTTCGGAAACGGCTACGATTTTATGGGCGAGTTTCTCAATGGTCAGGGGGCCTGGTACCTGTTGTTGGCTCTGATCCTGTTCAAGGCTATTGCCACATCCATCACACTCGGTTCCGGTTTGCCCGGCGGTTTGTTTGCGCCGGTGTTGTATATCGGTGCGGTGACCGGCGGTGCGTTTGGCCATATTGCTCAAATGCTGTTCCCTTCCTTGACCATTGCGCCGGGTTCTTATGCGCTGATCGGGATGGGCGCGTTTTTGTCCGCGGCTACCCATGCACCGATGACGGCGATCTTTCTGCTGTTTGAAATGACGGCCTCCTATCAGGTTATCGTTCCCATCATGTTGTCCTGTGTTGTCGGAACGGCCATCAGTCGTCATTTCAAAAAAGAGAGCCTTGATACGGTTGAACTGGCGAAAGCCGGGATCGATCTTGAAGCGGGTAAAGAACGTAACATTATGAAATCGATTCGCGTCGATGATGTTATGACCCAGAGGCTGGAAACCGTCCCCGAGGCGATGACCCTGCGTCAGTTTACCGAGTTTATTTCCAACACCAAGCATACCAATTTTCCGCTGCTGAATCCGGCGGGTGAAATGACCGGGATTATTTCCATTCAGGATTTTCTCGGCGTGGTGTTTGAAAAAGACCTGATGGATCTGGTGGTGGTCAAAGAGTTGGCGACCACGGAAGTGACCACCGTGTTTGGCGATGAAAATCTCGATCAGGCCATGCGCAAGATCGGTTATCGCAACATTGAGCAGCTTCCGGTAGTCGACCGCCAGCATCAGAGTCGCCTGATCGGCATTGTCTCACGCCGCGATATGGTCTCCGCTTATAACAAAGCCCTGATGGCGCGCACTTTGGAGGAGGAACACGATGGATCGTCCCACGCCTCAGCTTAATCCTCAGCAGATTGAGGCTGTTGAGCATCCCGGCGGGCCTTTGCTTATTCTTGCCGGAGCCGGATCAGGGAAAACCAGCACCCTTACCGGCCGGGTGATTCACCTTATTCAACAGCAGGGTGTGCCACCGTGGCGCATTCTGGCAGTGACCTTTACCAACAAGGCCGCCAAGGAGATGAAGGAGCGCATCGAGCGGGTCCTTCCTGAGGGGGAGATGCCGTGGGTAGCGACGTTTCACTCTACCTGTGTGCGCATTCTGCGTCGGGACATTTCGGCATTGGGATTTGACTCGTCTTTTACCATCTACGACGATCAGGATCAGGATCGCCTGCTGAGAAACATCCTTAAAGAGCTGGGCATTGACGATAAAAAACTCAAGCCGCGCGCGGCAGCAGCGGCCATTGATGCAGCGAAAAACCGCGGCCAGTTTCCCGCTGAAATGCCGCAAAATACACCGCAGGAACAGGTGGTCGCAGATGTTTACCGCCATTATCAGCAGCGTTTGCAGCAGGCCAATGCCCTCGATTTCGGTGATCTGCTGCTGATGTGCGTCAAGCTGTTTGACGAACACGAAGACATTCGTCAGCGCTACGCCGGGCGTTTTCTTCATCTGCTGGTCGATGAGTTTCAAGATACCAACATGGTGCAATATCGCCTGGTGCAGCAATTGGCCTCGGAGCACGGCAATCTGTGTGTGGTCGGTGATGATGATCAATCCATCTACCGGTGGCGTGGTGCCGAAGTGGGTAATATCCTTGGTTTTGAGCGTGATTATCCGGGCTGTGCCACCATCCGTCTGGAGCAGAATTACCGTTCCACTACGACGATCCTTGATGCGGCCGGCGCTGTGGTTGCCAACAACGTCGGACGCAAGGGCAAAACCCTGTGGACGGAAAACCCCGACGGCGAGACCATCACCCTAGAGGCGTTGCCCGACGATCTTGAAGAAGCACGCTATGTGGTCGATCAACTCAAGGCGTTGCAACAAAGTGGTCGCCATCTGCGCGACATTGCCATGCTTTATCGGACCAATGCTCAATCGCGGGTGCTGGAGGAGGCCTTGGTCCGTGAGCGCATTCCCTATGTTATGTTCGGCGGCATGCGGTTTTTCGCCCGCATGGAGGTCAAGGATGTTCTGGCCTATTTGCGGGTGCTGACCAACCCGGCCGACACGATCTCCTGCCAGCGCATCATCAATGTGCCGACACGGGGAATTGGTGCCACCACGGTCGCCAAGATCGCGACGTTGGAACAACAGGCCCAGGGCTTTTTCCCGGCCTGCCGTCTGGCGGTAGAGCAAGGAGTGCTCAAAGGCGCTGCCGCGAAAAAAGTCGCCGCCTTTGTCGCCATGATGGAGGATTTTGCCAGTCGTCTCGAACGTCTGCCCTACCCGCAACTTGCCGCCGAGCTGATTGAAGAAACCGGCTACGCCCAGATGCTCAAGAGCGAAAACACCCAGGAAGCACGTGACCGGCTCGACAACATCGACCAGCTGCTCGCCGGTATGGAAGAGCATCGCGACGAAGACACGACGTTGCAGGACTATCTGGAACAGGTGGCCCTGGTTACGGATCTGGATGCCTATGACAGCAGTCTTGATCGCGTCACGCTGATGACTCTGCATGCCGCCAAGGGGCTGGAGTTTCCCGTGGTGTTCATGACCGGTATGGAGGACGGGATCTTTCCGGCGGCACGCAGTAACGATGGTGGTGAGCAGCTCGAAGAGGAGCGGCGGCTGTGTTATGTCGGTATGACTCGCGCCATGGAAAAACTCTACCTTACCCATGCCCGCCGTCGCCGGGTATACGGCAGTTACCAGTTTAATCCACCGAGCCGTTTTATCGGCGAGATCCCCGAGCAGCTGCTGGCCGATGTGGCCAAGAAACCTTTGCATGCCACATCCAAACACAACCTCGCATCGCTGTTCGAACAATTGCCGACGCAGGCCCCGGAATCGGAAACATCATCTGTTCCAGCCTCTATCTCAGCAGTCGATTCGGCATCCGTGCCTGATCAACCGGTCATCGAGATGGAGCCCGTCGCTCCCGTTGACGATGGCACCTTGCGTATTGGCAGCCGGGTGCGCCACGCCCGTTTTGGCGTGGGAACGGTACGGCGTCTCGAAGGCAGCGGCGATAAGCAAAAAGTGATTGTTTACTTCAACCGCTTCGGACCGAAGCGACTGCTGCTCAAGTTTGCCGGGCTGGAACCGGCCTGAGTCACAGGATGAAAAAACGAATAAAAAAAGCCCGCTCTTGCATTGGCAAGGCGGGCTTTTTGATTGTTTGAATCTGAATTAACTGCGCACTTGCGGCAGCAGCTCTTCGAGCAGGGCGAAATATTCTTCCAGATCGGCCAGGGTCATGTCAGCCATGTGCGGGATGCGGAACGTTTCGTTCTTGATTTTGCCGTAGCCGTTGTCCATGGCGTAACCGCGTTCGCCGACCAATTTCTTTAATGTGTCAAGGTCGGTGCGACCGTCGTTGGCACCACTGGTCAGGGTCATGGAACGGTGGCCTTCGGCAGCGAACAGACCAAAGCCCTGAGCCGTGATCCAGTTGCGGGTCGCTTCAGCCATCTGTGCATGGCGGCGATAACGATTGTCGAGCCCCTCGGCGAACATTTTTTTCAATTGTGCATCCATGCCGTAGATCAGGCTGATGCACGGAGTGCTCGGCGTGTTGTGTTTGAGGTCGTTTTTTTCAAACTCTTCAAAATCGAAATAGTAACCGCGGTTCGGGGTGGCTTTGGCTTTGTCGAGTGCGGCGCGTGATACGGCACACACCGCCAGTCCGGGTGGGAGACCGAACGCCTTCTGCACGCCGGCCAGACAAACATCGAGGCCGAGGGCTTTAAAGTCGATCGGCACGGCGGTCATCGACGATACCGTGTCAACGATGAAAGAGACGTAAGGGTATTTCTTCATCACCTCGGCAATCTCTTCAAGTGGTGACATGACGCCGGTGGACGTTTCATTGTGAACCATGGTCATGGCATCGTAATCGCCGCTGGCCAGTGCCTTGTCGACCATCTCGGCGGTGATGGGTTGGCCCCATTCGGCAGTGAACAGATCGGCTTTGATGCCGCAACGCTTGGTGACATCGTGCCACTTGGTGCTGAATGCACCGTTACCAAAGTTGGCGCAACGTTTCTGAACCAGATTGCGCACGGCGCCCTCCATGATGCCGAAGGCGCTGGAGGTGGAGAGGAACACCGGGTCTTTGGTGTTGAGCAGGGTCTGCAACTGGCTGGTGACGCTTTGATGCAGAGCGGCATATTCCGGCATGCGGTGGCCGATCATCGGTGAAGACATGGCGGCAAACACATCGTTGCTGACTTCTACCGGTCCGGGAATAAACAGTTTTTTCGCCATGATGGTCCTTTCTGCGGCGGTGGTCGCTGGTGCAAGTGAGCGAAATATCACCTCTTTCGAGGAGATTTCAGTGGTTTAGCATGGGGGCTGTAGGCTGTCAAGCGCTTGTCGGACCGCGATGCAGCAACAGGTGCTTTTTTCTGTTATTTTTTTCCCGAGATACCCCTTGACTTTCTGAACTCACTGTTTATATTTAGCCCTGCTGTTAGCACTCCCTTTTGCCGAGTGCTAACCCTGAGTATGACGCAGTTATTTTATGAATTTTAGGCATTAAGCCGCGACATTATTTCATTCACAAAGGAGACAGAGCATGAACATCAGACCTCTGCAGGATCGCCTCATTGTTGAGTGCGTTGAAGAAGAAACCACCACGGCCGGCGGCATCATCATCCCTGACACCGCTTCCAAGGAAAAGCCTCAGGAAGGCGTGATTATTGCCGCAGGTAAGGGCAAAGTGACCGCTGAAGGCAAAGTTCTTGGTATGGACGTTCAGGTCGGTGACCGCGTTCTGTTCGGTAAGTATGCCGGTACTGAGATCAAGGTAGACGGCAAAGCTTACCTGATGATGCGCGAAGACGATATCCTCGGCGTACTCGAAAAGTAAGCTGTAGCGTTTCTTGCGATTAACCCTGAATTTATTGAACAGGAGTTCTTAAACAATGGCTGCAAAAGAGATCAAATTTTCTGAAGACGCCCGTTCCGCAATTCTGGCCGGTGTCAATATGCTGGCAAATACCGTTAAAGTGACCCTCGGTCCCAAAGGTCGCAATGTTGTTATCGACAAGTCCTTCGGTGCTCCGCTGATCACCAAAGACGGCGTTTCTGTTGCTCGCGAGATCGAGCTGGAAGACAAGTTCGAAAACATGGGTGCGCAACTGGTTAAGGAAGTTGCTTCTAAAACCTCCGATATCGCTGGTGACGGTACCACCACGGCAACCGTTCTGGCTCAGGGTATCTACCGTGAAGGTGTCAAGCTGGTTACTGCCGGTCACAACCCCATGGAGATCAAGCGTGGTATTGATAAAGCTGTAGAAGCTGCTGTTGCTTCTTTGCGTGAGCTGTCTCAGCCTATTGCCAACCACAAAGAGATCGCTCAGGTTGGCACCATCTCTGCTAACAGCGACGAGACCATCGGCAACATTCTTGCCGAGGCCATGGACAAAGTTGGTAAAGAGGGTGTTATCACCGTTGAGGAAGCCAAGTCCATGGAAACCTCTCTGGAGACCGTTGAGGGGATGCAGTTTGATCGTGGTTACCTGTCTCCTTACTTCGTGTCCGATTCCGAGCGTATGGAAGCGGCCATGGATGATCCCATGATCCTGATCTACGACAAGAAGATCTCCAACATGCGTGAGCTGCTGCCGATTCTTGAGCCGGTGGCCAAAATGGGCAAGCCGCTGATGATCATCGCTGAGGACGTCGACGGCGAAGCGCTGGCCACTTTGGTGGTTAACAAGCTGCGCGGTACCATCAACGTCTGCGCCGTTAAAGCTCCTGGTTTTGGTGACCGCCGCAAGGCCATGCTCGAAGATATCGCCATTCTGACTGGTGGTCAGGTGATCTCGGAAGAGATGGGCTTCAAACTGGAGAACGCGACCGAAGATATGCTGGGAACTGCCAAGCGCATTGTTGTGGACAAAGACAACACCACTATCGTTGACGGTGCCGGCAGCGAGACCGATATTGAGGCTCGCGTCAAAGTGATTCGCGCCCAGATCGAAGAGACCAGCAGCGAGTACGATCGTGAGAAGCTGCAGGAGCGTCTGGCTAAGCTGGTTGGCGGTGTTGCCGTCGTTAAGGTCGGTGCCGCAACCGAAACCGAGATGAAAGAGAAAAAAGCCCGCGTTGAAGATGCTCTGCATGCGACCCGCGCTGCCGTTGAAGAGGGCATTGTCCCTGGTGGCGGTGTTGCCCTGATCCGTTGTATCAAGGCTGTTGAGGCGCTGGAGATCGAAGGTGAGCAGCAGTTTGGTGTTCAGATTGTCAAGCGCGCTCTGGAAGAGCCGCTGCGTCAGATCGCTGCCAACGCTGGTCTGGAAGGTTCCATCGTTGTTGATAAAGTCAAGAACGGTGAGGGTTCTTTCGGCCTCAACGCGGCAACGGATGAGTATGTTGATCTGCTTGAAGCCGGTATCCTTGATCCGACCAAAGTGACCCGCAGTGCCCTGCAAAACGCGGCTTCTGTCTCGGGTCTGATGCTGACCACGGAAGCCTGCATCGCTGAAATGCCCAGTGATGAGCCTGCGATGCCCGCCATGCCCGGCGGCATGGGCGGCATGCCCGGCATGATGTAATCATTTTGGCCCATTGTTCGACTCAAAAGCGCCCCTGTTCTTTCAGGGGCGCTTTTTTGTTGGATGTGCGTGCTGAAAGCTGCACCGCAGCAGAGATGATGGTATGATCGCCAATATGTTACAAAAACTTGACCAAGTGAAAGCCAGTGTTCTTCTATTCAGCGATTGTGACGCCTATGCGCAGTACTTTACACAATCCGTCTTGTCCTATTGTCCGCTCACCAATATTGTCCATGCTGATTCGCTTGATCAGGTTACGACCTGGCTTGATGCCATGCAGATCGATATCCTGTTTGTCGATGCCCGGATGGGAAAAATTCAGGAGCGGATTCCCTCGATTGATAATAGCAAAATCAAAAGCATGATTGCTTTGGTCGATCCTTCGGTTTCACCCTTTGTGCAGCATGATCTGGTGGCGTTGAATATTGACGGCTTCGTTTTAGCTGAGCACTTTTTAAATATTGCCCTGCGCTTGAAAGAGTTCTGTCGTCTGAATTTGACCCGGGAACTGGTGGGTGAGTACGATACGATGTTGCAGGGGCAGGTTTCTGAGCTTTTCCTGCTGCATAAGGTGGTTGATAATGCGGCCATTATGATGGCAACCCTTGATGCGGATCTGACTCTGATGACCGCCAATGGGTCGTTTTGCGACTTATGCCACGAACGCCATCTGTCGGGAAAACCGTTGAGCGATTATCTGTGCGGTGAGCTTTATAACCATCAGATTCTTCCGGCTCTGGTTCGAGCACTGTCGGGGGAGTCGGTCTGTGTTCAATCTCTGGCAGGGATTTCGCCACAAGTTCCTTTTGTGCAGCTGTATTGTCACCCCCTGTATGATTTTGACGAACGGGTGCAAGGGGTCGCCCTGGTTTTGAATGATATCAGTGAACTGAAGCTGATGGAGCAGCGCTATCAGGAGATATCGCGTGAGTTTACCACGCTGCTCAACGGCATCTCGGATGCTATTACCCTGATTCGCAGCGATGGCACCGTGGCCTGGGGCAACCAGGCGGCAGAAAAGGTTTGGAACCTCAAGGTAGGAGAACATCTTGAGCGGTCATGTTGTCTGAGTAAAGCAGGAGGGGACTGTGTCAGTGTCTCGAGTCTGACTCACGATGGACCACACTGTCTGGTACGACGTTGCCTTGAACGCGGAGAGAAGCAGACCGAACTGCTCAATGCCAATGACGGACGCAGTTTGGGGGTCAAGGTTTTCCCACTTATGGATGAACATCAGCAGGTGACTGGGGCGATCCGAATCGTCAGCGATGTCACCGAATCCGTGCAGTTGAAAAACGAAGCAACTCAGAACAGTCGCTTGGCCGCCTTGGGGGAGCTAGCTGCCGGCGTGGCCCACGAAATCAATAATCCCAACGGCCTGTTGGCCATGAATAATGGCTTGCTCGAAGAGATCTGCCGTGATCTGATGCAGGAGCTGGTGGATTGTGGCGGATGTGACGGCAATTTTGGAGGTTTCACCTTCAGCGAGCTGGAGGAGGATTTGCCGCAACTCTTTCGCAATAACCGTCTGGCCACGACCAATATTCGCCGTATTGTTGAAGATCTCAAGCAGTTCACCCGCAGTGAAATGGACCGTTTTGAATCGGTTGATGTGAACGAAGTGGTTCTTGCTGCCAGTCGCATGGTGGCCAACAGCCTCAAAAAATCCAGCCACGATGTGCGGATTGTTTACGCAGAAGACCTTCCCCCGTTGGCGGGGAGTTTCCAAGGTCTGGAGCAGGTGGTGATCAATCTGCTGATGAACGCGTGCCAAGCATTGACCGCACCGGACCAGGCGATTGAAGTCGTGACCTGTCATGATTCGCAGGCGCAACAGGTTTGCATCCAAGTGACGGATGGTGGCCGAGGCATCTCTACCGAACATCTGGATAAAATTTTTGACCCGTTTTTTACCACCAAGCGTGAAGAGGGCGGGACCGGTCTCGGTCTTTCCGTCTCCTCGCGAATTATCAAGGAGCATGGCGGCACGTTGCGCTATGACTCGCAACCGGGAGAAGGCACCTGTGTTACGGTGTCGCTTCCGGTCGGAGATACCGAGTGAAACCAACCCAGAAAAAACAGCAATCCCTTCAGGCTGAGCTGCTGGCCCCTGCCGGCAGTCTTGAAGCCTTTTTTGCCGCCATGGAAGCCGGTGCCGACGCCGTTTATTGTGGCTTGCAATCGTTTTCGGCGCGCGCCAAGGCCAAGAATTTTTCGTTTCAGGATATTGCGGCGATGACACGTTACGTCCAGCAGCGTGACCGCAAATTGTTTGTGACGATCAACACCCTGGTCAAGGAACAGGAATTGCCGGCGTTGATCGATACTCTGGCCGCGGTAGAGGAAGCTGGAGTCGATGCGGTGATTCTCCAGGATCTCGGCGTCTGGCGTATGGCACGCAATCACTTTCCCGATCTGGAGCTGCATGCCTCCACGCAGATGACAGTCCACAATGCCGCTGGGGTGAAGCAACTGGAAAAAATGGGATTCAGCCGCGGCGTTCTGGCGCGTGAACTGACCCTGCCCGAGATTCAGCACATTCGCTCTCAGACTCATCTGGAGCTGGAGCACTTTATTCACGGTGCCCTGTGCTTCTGTTTTTCCGGCCAGTGCTATTTTTCTTCCTATCTTGGTGGTAAGAGTGGCAATCGTGGCCGCTGTACCCAGCCGTGCCGCCGTCGTTATAGCCAGCGTGGCAAGGACGGCTACTATTTTTCGCCCAACGATCTCTCTGCCATTGAGTTGTTGCCGGCGTTGCAGGATGCCGGGGTGTCCAGCTTTAAGATCGAAGGACGGATGAAAAGCGCCGAATACGTGTCCAACGTTGTCCAGGCCTATCGCATGGTGATGGATGCCACAGGCAAAGATCGCCAGTCTGCTGTCGAGGATGCGCGCAAGTTGCTCAAACAGTCATTTGGTCGCACACCGACCAAGGGCTTCCTTGCTGGCCGCCAGCCCACAGATATGGCAACGCCGGCATTGCGTGGTTCGACTGGGCGTTATCTCGGCGAAGTGACCCGAGCCACGGACAACAAATTGTTCTTCAAGAGCCGTGATGTGCTCAATCTCGGCGACCGTATCCGCATTCAGCCCGGTAGTGATAAAGTGGGTACGGCGTTCACCGTCAAGCAGTTGTGGGCCGGGCGCAAGCCGGTCAAAAAACTTGCCGCTGGAGCCGCCTGTGTCAGTCATACCTTCAAAGGGCGCTTCAAGCCGGGTGACGCCGTGTTCAAGGTCTCGTCGCAAAAGGCCTTTGCCATGAGTGATGCCGCGTGTCGTCGGCGTCTGCAACAGGTGGGGGCCGCTCGCCAGCCGTTGACGCTGAATGTGGCGGTGGAGAATCAACAGTTGATTGTCTGTGCCGAAGTGGGGCAGGTGTGTCTCAATGCCTCGTATGATGTCGATATGTTTGCCGCCAAACAGAGTCCGCTGTCCAAAGAGGCTCTGGAGCAGGTATTTCGGCAATGTGATGACGCACCATTTGAATTAACGACCTTTACCACCGGAACCTTGCCGGATATGATCATCCCGCCCAAGCGGCTGAAAGAAGTGCGCCGCGATTTTTATCAGCATTTACAGCGCGATGTCGAAAATTCGAGGAAAAAACACCAGGCGCAACGGCGCAAACGTGCGCTGGCGAGCCTGTTGCCTCCCGAGAGTCCGCATCCGGCCGCATCGCAGGAAGTGACTGTGGCCATCAAGGATATTCGTGAGATGCGTGCGCTGGATAGTCATGAAATCGACCGTATTCTGGTGCCGCTGACCACAGCGGTATTGCATCGGCCGTGGAAAGTCGGGCAGCGGCAACGGCGTGGTGTGGTGTGGGATCTGCCTTTTGTGATTTTCGACCAGGAGTGGACAACGTATCAAAAAGCGGTTTCCCACCTGATTCAGTCCGGGTTCACACAGTTTCGGCTGACCAACCTCAGTCATTTTGAACTGTTTAAAAAGTTTGCCGATGTTCGTCTTGAAGCGAGTTACCGGCTGTTTTGCCTCAATAGTGAAGCCATGCAAGCGTGGCAGGATCTGGGGGCGGCAAGTAATGAGCTGTATATTGAGGATGATGCCGACAACATGAAGCAGGTGGTGCAGCGGCGTGGTTCTCACGCGTTGTATGCCATGGTGTATGGTTCCATTCCGTTGATTACTTCACGCATCCGTATTCCCGGACTTAAAGGTGGCCAGCCCTTGTTGTCTGATCGCGGAGATGGCTATCAGGTGGTGTCGAAAGCCGGTCTGACCGTACTGCGCTCAGATAATGACTTTTCACTGTGTGGCGCATTGCCGCAATTGTACGAGATGGGCTGCAGTGGTTTTCTCGTCGATATTTCTCACCTGGGGGTGTTCACCCCGCAGGGGAAAAAGGTATTGGAGAGTTATCGCCAGCGGCGTGATCTACCGCATACGTCGCCGTTTAATTTTGTGGCTGGGATGGAGTAGGAGAATATGCCCAATGGGAAGAATGGGCACGATTTAAGTCTTTTTTGGCTCTGGCAATGTTACGTGTTGTGAACGGCAATTGAAATCGATCCATCAACGGGCTTGGCATGGATTCGGTTCCATTACCTAGGCCAGAAGCAATACGATATATTGATTGTTCTTATTTTTTAAAGATGGTATATCTCATTCATTAATGAAGCGCAAGTTCGTGAGCTTTCTTTTTGTTTTCAAATCGGCGTGAAGCCCGTGAAGCGTTTCCCGGCAAATTCAAATGGCCCATGTGTTCCTCTGCGCGCCATGTAAGTTGACAGGTTGATTTATGACACCCGACGCCTGAGCGGCTTTTTTGCTTTTTGCCCTGAGCGCCTGATGGTTTTTTCTCGGTTCTTTGAAATTCGTCACTTCTGAGCCATAAGTCCCTATCTGGGCCGCGGCATACCCTGTCTACGTTCTGTGGTCAGGACGTTCTTTTTCAAGCCCGGTCGCTACTGTTCCGTTTCTCCGTGTACAATATTTTGTTTCGGGGCGTATCTTCCCAACGCATTACGGGCCGGAATGACGATGTATCACATTGCCTCACGACTCTGAATGACCGGTCCGCCCGGATCGTGCGACATTGTAACGAAACGGAGTTCACTCCCTGGGAAACCGTCAACGACCGGATTTGGTCGGTTTGCGCAAGCCACAAGAAAGTTTATCTATAAAGAGAACGGTAAAGCTGGATTGCCATGATCGTTCTGGACTCAATAACTCTGGCCATCGTATCCGCACTTTTGAATTGCGCAATGGCCCTTTTGCTTTTGCATGCCTGGTCTCGCAGCAAGACCTATCCCGGTTTTGGCTTGTGGGTGGCGGGTTCCGTGTGCTGGGCATTGGGTTCTGTCATAAGTGTTGTGCGCCCTGAATTTTTACCGATTTCGGTGATTATCCTCGTCGGCAACACGCTCAACATGATGCATGTAATGCTGTATTATGAAGGGTTTAGGCGCTACTACCAGTTGCCTCATTCGTGGTGGGGAACACCGCTCAACATTGGACTTCTCACTGTGGAGTTCCTATTCCGCGCCTATTTCTATTTCGTTGACGACAGCTTTGCTCTCCGTGCCGCTTTAAACTCATGCATGTTGGCTATATTTTTTATAAGAGTCATGCTTGAGCCACTGTTGTTTTCCCGCTACCGGCCAAGAGTTCTGCCGATTCAAGTTGTCTGGTCAGCTTCTGTACTGCCCGTTGCTTTTTTATTGATTGTTCGCTTTTTATGGTACATGACGGATGGATTTGTCGATAACGTCAATTTGGCGATGGACCCGGTCCTGCCCTATCTACTGCTATTTGGATTGGTTGCCCAATTTGGTCAAATCTATACGTTTTTATCGTTAACCAATGCACGGATCGTTGAAGACCTGATGTCAAGCGAAGACGTCTTTAAACGTTTGACGGAAAGCGCTCCCAACGTTATTTGGCAAATAGATTTAAATCGCAACATCACATATTCCAACCCCGCCTGTAAAAAAATCCTGGGTTATGAGCATGAAGATGTTCTGCATTGTTGCGTAACGGATTTTGTCGGCAAAGCCGTTCAAGATGGTTTTTTTAGCCGCCTTGAAAACTATTTTGAACAAAAGGAAAATATCATAAAGGGCGGACCTTTCAACGACGAATATCCCCTTGTCCGCAAAGACGGAGCCCTCTTGTGGTGTGAAGCGAAGGTAAATGCCCTGAAAGATCAACGCGGCATTGTGCGAGGCTATATTTTTATTTTATGGGATATCAGTCAGCGTAAGCAAGAAGAGGCGCGTCTTAATGTTCAACTTGAAGAAGAATTACGTCTGCGTCAGGAGCAGGAAAACTTTCTCGACATGATCTCTCACGAATATCGCACGCCTTTGGCCATCATTCAGTCAAGCATTGATATCTTCAGGCGCAAAGCTGCCGTTCAGGATTCTGGTTTGAAAAACAATCTGGACCGAATTCAACGCGCTACAGAGCGTCTGCTGGACGTGTTTGAGACCACCCATCGTTGTAAAGGGGCGCAAAGCAGATTGTTGCATCCGGTTTTGGTCGAAATTGACGCCTCGGCGTTTTTTTCTAAAACGTATAAAGCTGCCGTGGATTTGTGGGGAGAGCGGTTTACGGTCGATAACCATTTACCCCCGGCCTGCTCCCTTCACGCTGATGAATACCTGTTGCGTACCATTGTTCTCAATTTGTTGGAAAACGCCGTAAAGTATTCTCCGCCCAGTCTGCTGGTGGCATTAGGTCTGCGTTGTTGTGACTCATTGCTTGAGATCACCATCGTCAATACCGCTAACGGGCCCTTGACGGACGATATACGTGAATTGTTCAAAAAATATCACCGGGGTCGTAACAGCTTCGGCACGAGCGGAGCCGGCATTGGTCTGCATCTGGTAGAAGACGGCGTGCGTCGGTGCGGTGGCAACGTTGAACTTTTTTCTGACGCGGAATCCAGAGTAACGGCAAAAGTTACGTTTCCGCTGTTTACATGTGGACAGGACGAAACATGATGCTTCAGAAGCCCATCAAGCTGCTGTTGGTGGAAAATGATACCGATCTTCGTGAAAATGTGGTCGAGTTCTTCGAGTTGTCCGGCTATCAGGTCACTGCGGCGATTAACGCCGAAGACTTCTATTTGGCTGTGACAAAGGATTCCTATCAGGTAGCCGTCATTGATATCGGCCTTCCAGACCAATCGGGATTGAAACTGACAAACTACTTACGCCGAATGGATCCGAATGTCGGTATTATCATCCTTACTGCAAACGATGCGGACAACATTAAAGTCAAGGGCTACAAAGCGGGTGCCGACAATTATCTGGTGAAACCTGCTTCCGGTCCTCTGCTGGAATCCGCAATTGAATCTTTGTTGGTTCGTATGCAGCAAGTGGTGCCGGTAGCAGCCATGGGAGAACGTACTTTTCCGAAGGGAGATACGCCCTGCTGGCATCTCAATGTGCGCCGATGGGTGCTGGTCCCTCCCTGTGGAACGGAGATTCAACTGACGGCGCGTGAGCTTAAATTCCTTACCTGCTTAGCTGACGCTGAGGGCGGCACGGTGACACGGCACCACTTTTTAGGCATGCTCTACCCGACTGCGGATGACTACAGTGGGCGGGCCATGGATGCCATGGTGCGGCGGTTGCGAAAAAAGATAACCGATACAGTTCCGCAATCGGAGCAACCCATCAAGACCGTTTATGGTTCAGGGTATTGTTTCCCCCAGCTTTACATCTACTGATACGGATCGGCAACGAGGCCGAAGATCGATGCAATTTTCTTATGCGGGAGAGCCCATCCGGCGCAACAGCGGTCCTTGTTTGTTTTTATTACGGGCAAGAATTTCGCAAAAACAGTGAGCCTTTGCCGAGACATGGTGAAAATTTTTTCTGGAGATTCAGCTGCGGGGTGTGAGCCGCGGAATGGATGTGTTGCAGTAAACTCCGTCTGGTGGATCAGCGCGCAGAATTCATTCTTCCGTCTCTTTTGTTACATTTCGTCACGATTCATTACTATTTGTAGTCTCCTCACTTCTAATCCCATTTGCTACTGTTTAATAAATTTTCGTAAAAGGTCTAATCTGTTGCAGCCTGACAGCAAGAATCAAGCGAATGCAGCAGGGAAAAACTGGTGGAGAGAGATTTTATGGCAAGAAAATTAAAGTGGTTTTCAAAACGTCTGGTTTCCAATCCTTCGCTCTCAAATGTCAAAGATTATGCTGAGCCATTATCTCTCGAACCACGGTTTTTATATGATGCATCAGGCGTTTCCGCCGCATTGAGTGTTCTGGCGGATGCCGCTTTTGATGGTGACTCTTCGCATTCCGATGGCCATTCAGCGGATGCTCAACGTGACGCTGAGCCCCTTCGAGAGACCGTTCAATCCGTCGAGGCACTTATTCCGGAAAACGCGCTTGGTGCCAGTGAGCACACAGTCGTCATTGTCGATCCCTCCGTGCCCGACAGTGAACAGTTGCTGGCGTTGTTAGGCAGCGACTCGACGGTCTATGTCCTTGGTGCGGACGACAACGGTCTGGAACAGGTTCAACGCATTCTTGCCGACAATCCACAAACTGACACCGTACATATTCTGTCCCACGGTGCCGATGACATGATCCGGTTGGGAGATACGGTACTCAATCACGAAACGGTCTCTGATTACGGGACGGTTCTTCAGCAATGGGGTGACTCTCTGAGTGAAAATGCCGATATCCTGTTTTACGGTTGCTCTGCGGCTCAATCTAGAGAAGGACAATCCCTGTTCGAACAGGTGGCACGGTGGACCAATGCGGATGTTGCCGCATCCGTCGATATCACCGGGGCGCACGCTTTGGGCGGCGATTGGGATCTCGAATATGCCGTCGGCAATATTGAATCACTATTGCCTGTCTCACCCCCTGTACTCGAAAGTTATCACCATGTGATGGAAGCCACGGCCGTCACTGATGCCAATAGTGACGGCCAGCGTGTAACGGCTGAAGACACCGAACTGGCGATTGAGGGGATCAGCATTACTGATATGGATGCCCCGGAAACCATGACGGTACGGATTCAAACCACGGGGGGAACCAGTAGCCTAGTGTTAAGCGGTGACGTGACCGTGACCTCGGGAACCATCAGCAGCGCGGATTTTTCCCTTTCCGGTTCCTTCGCGGACATCAACGCGACCCTGAACAGTCTGGCCTTTACCAATGAACTCAACCAGAACAGTTCCACCGGCGGTTATTCGCCGCAGATTGTCATCACGGCCCGGGATGTTACCAATGACGGAATCGCAACCTCACTGACGGTTGACAATATCAGTGTCAGTGCCGTTAACGACGCGCCTGTTCTCAACGGAGACCCGCTTCTTGTAGATGAAGGCGGGAGTGCATCGTTCAGCCTCGCCCAGCTTGCCGATTCCGCGGACGCTCTTGATGCCGATATCGCCACCGGCCAGCAAGTGTTGGCCCAACAGATGATCACCATCAATTCTCTGCCGACGCACGGTGTTCTGACCTATCAGGGCGGTGTTGTTGCCGTGGGGCAGGTGATTCCGGTCACCGATCTCGGCCAGTTGCTTTACAGTCATACCGGAGGTGATCTGGCCAGCGCAACAACTGAAAGCTTTGCCGTCACGGTCAGTGACGGCGGCGGCGGACAGACGTCCGGCACGCTCGATATCACCCTTTTACCCCAAAATGCGGCACCCTCCATCAGCGGCAGTCCGAGTCTGATTGAAGGTCAGGTCAAGGTGGTGGCTCCCGGTATTGATTTGGGCGACAGCTACGATACCCTGACCAATTCAACGATCACCATCAGCAACATTGTCGAAGGCGGACAGGGAACATTGTTCATCGACGCCAACGGGAACAACCAGGTCGATAGCGGCGAAGAGCTCAGCGGCACCGTCACTCTGACGGCAACCCAACGCGCCAATCTGGCGACGCAGTTGAAATTCTTCCACAACGGCGAGGAACCCAATGCCCCGACTGCCGTCACGCCCTCATTTCAAATCAGCGTCACCGATGCCGGCGGCGGTGAAGGTGGAGCCGCCGCGCAAACCACTTCCGAGACGATTGAGATCGATATTTCCCCCAACAACGATGATCCGACCCTCACCAATAGCCACCCGACGGAAGGGGCTGCCCACGGCATCGGCGAAGGTACGGTGACGATTCTTGACGGCAGTATGCTTCAGGCCGCCGATCAGGATCTCAATCCCGCAGATCTCAGCCAGACGATACCGGCGAATCAACTGGTCTATACCATTGAGACCCGACCGGACCAGGGGGAAATTCAACTGAAGCTCGGCGCGACGGGCGGCTATGACGATAACGGTTGGCTCACTCTGGGAGAGGGGGGGCGTTTCACCCAGGAGGATATCGACGCCGGCAATGTCCGTTACGTGCAGACAACCGCGCTGACCACCAGCGATACGATCACGGACGCCTTCGGTTTTACCTTGCGTGATTCGGCCTTCGGTTACGATGTCTGGGGCGATCCCGCCAATCCGACGGGTGGCCGCGAAGGTGGCCTGCGGGATGCCCCTGAGTATGCCGGGCTGTCCGTGCGCAGTTTTTACCTGACCATTACCGGCAATGACGATGCGCATGTGATCTATGAGGGTGACCCGCGTGAGGCAACCGCCGGTTATGGCACGAGTCCGGATCAGACTCTGGACTATGAGTTTAAAGCCATTGTCACGTCACCCGGCAACACGGCGGACAATGTCGCGCCGGTGTGGAATGAAGCCAATATCGCCACCTCAACGGACGGCGGCTATGTCATCACCCAGCAGATGCTGGAATACGAAATCACCCGCACGGCCAAAGACACCGAGGGCACTGAACTGGCCTCAATTGTGCTGCCCGCCGACGAAACCGTCTATACCCTGACACAGCAGCCGCCCAACGGAGAACTGCAACGCTTCAGGGACGGTGGCTGGGAAACGATTGCCACCTATGGCCAATTTACCCAGGACGATATCAACAACGGCCTCATCCGGTTTGTCCATGACGGCAGCGAAAATCATACTGCGACCTTTGGTTATACGGTCAGTGACGGCACCGCCGATCATTACAGCGACACCTTTGATATCGACGTGGCCCCGACCAATGACCGGCCGACGGCCGGCGGCGGCACCACTCAGGTTGACGAGGGGGACGGCAACGCCGTTCGCCTTGGCACCGACGTGCTCGGCATGGACGATATCGATCTGAGCATGGATGCGGCAAAACAGGTCGACGAAGGTGCTGAGGATTTCTTGTGGTTCAAGATCACCGATCTTCCGGATGACGGCACTCTGCAACGCTGGAACGGATCGGCCTGGGTCGCTGTCGACACCGCCGTATGGTTGCCCGCCACGTTGTTGACTGCGGCCGCCGACGGCGAGTCCTCCGGCTTGCGCTATGTCCATGACGGCAGTGAGCCTCTGACCTATGCAGGCGGCCCCAAGGTGACTTTCAATTATGTCGTCCGCGATGACCTGGCGGACCCGGCGGACCCCCTGGCCACCGACGCCTCGGCACCCGACGACATCAGCGGCAGCACGCAGTCCAACCAGAGCGAGCAAACCACCGCCACCATTAATATTATTCCGGTCAATGATGCGCCGCAAGTGGCTGATCGACCGGGTGACGGCGATCCGACGATCGGCGACACCATCACTGACGGTGGGGCAACCACGGGGACAAACGTTATTCTCGCCGATATTCCCGAAGGGGGCAACGCCGTCATCAGTAGTGCTTTTCTGACCGCGATTGATCCCGACAATACCACGGTCCAGCGCCAGTACCGTATTACCGAATCGACGACCGAAGGAACCCTGCTGCTCAACGGCAAAACCCTGGGGGTTGGTTCCACCTTTACTCAAAGCGATATTGATTCGGGGAATCTCACCTATCGGCACAACGGCGATGAAGTGGCGGCACTCACTAGCGATGCCTTGGGGACCTATCACGATAAATTTCATTTCGTTGTCAATGACGGCGTTGCCGAAGATAGTGGTTCCGGCGCGGACGACAACGTCTTTTTGATGACATTCTCCCCCATGAATGACCTGCCGACGGTGGAAGCGCCCAACTCTCTGGATGTTCTGGCCTCCGGTTCGACGGCCGTGGCCGTGGCCGGTATCACCGTGGACGACATTGATCTTGATGATATCATCGCCGGTGCGGAAGAGGATTTTCTCCGTGTTGAAATTGAAGTGCTCGACGGCAGTGAGGTTTTGGTCTCCGGCGCCCATCTGGCCTATTCGGGCGCGGACCCCTCTTCCGGCAGCCGTGCCTATGTGAGCGGCAAGGCGACAAACGCCCTGATCCTCCAGGGGACAAAAGCCGAGGTTCAGGCGGCGCTCGACGCACTGACCGTTGCCTTTGATAACGATGAAGACAGTAGTGCCCACAAAATCCGCGTCACCGTCGATGACCGGCTGTATGATGCGAGCGGTAACCTTGACAGCGGTGCCAACGGCGGTAACAGTGCGACCAACAACACCGACGGCACACCGATCAATGCCGACAACAACCGACTCGTCACAGAGATCACCCTGACCGCGTCCAACAGCAACGACGTGCCGACGATAACCAACGGTAGCGCCTATTCGGTCAACGAAGACGCCGCCGTCACCCTGAACGGCTTCACCTTGAGCGACGTGGACAGTTTCGACAATCAGGTCAGCGTCACCGTGCAACTGTTCAATGACGCCGGACGTACCACTCTGGCCAATACCGCGACTCAGGGAACGTTAACCTATTCCGGGCTGAGTAATGTCACCGCCACCGGCACCAATACCGTGACTCTCAGCGGCACCTTGGCCAATGTGCAGACCGCTCTCAACCAGATCCAGTTTAAAGGGGCGACGGACTACAACGGTGCCGCAACAGGCAACGGAACCCTCTACCTCGAGACCACCTTGACCGACGCCGGTCATGCCGATGTGCCGGGCGGCAACTCGGTGACGGTGGACAACGACATTACCATCGTTCCAGTCAATGATGCGCCGGTATTGACCGTGCCGGGTAACCAGGCGATGGCCTCGGGCAGCGCCATTGATCTTTCCGGGTTTGCGGTTCAGGACACCAGAGATACCGCTCAGGGCGCCACCGATTATATCGAAGTGACGGTTGACGCGCTGGATGGCGCTGTCGCTTACGGCACTCTGACCGTCCAGACGCCTGGCAGCGCCACCGTCGACAATAACGGCACCAGTAGCGTGACCGTCAAAGGCACCAGCGCCGAGGTGGGTGCGGCCCTCAACAGTTTGCGATACACCCCCGCCGATGCCAACGTCGATAAAGTGATTACCATCAAGACAACGGCTGATGATCGTAACGGCGGCGTGGGTAACGGCACCGAAGGGACCGGTGTTGACGGCAACAATACCGATGTGGAAACCTTTACCATTGCCGTTTCCAACACCAATGAAGCTCCGGTTCTGACCGTTCCGTCGCCGATCAGCGTGGCCGAGGACAGCAGTGCGACCACGGTTTCCGGCATTTCCTACACCGACAGTGATGACTTCGGCGGTGATGAACAGGTCACCGTCAGTGTCGACCACGGCAGCGTTGATTTCGGCACGAAAACCGGACTGAGCGTAGTGAGTGGCGGCTACGGCAGTTCAACCGTCACCATTTCAGGCACCAAACAGGAACTCAATACCGCCCTCGGCACCTTGACCTACACACCGACGGCGGACTACCACGGCGGCGATACCCTGACCGTGACCGTCGATGACCAGGGTCTGGTGGGTGCGGGTGGCGCACAGAGCGACACCGAAACTATCGCCATCACCGTTACGCCGGTCAATGACCGTCCCGTAGCCACCACCAATGTGACGCTCGCGGCTGTCAGTGAAGACAGCACACCGTCCGGTGTGACCTTCTCCAGTCTGAACTTCGCATACAGTGACGCGACCGACGACCAGACCGCAAACAGCGGCAATGATACGTCAACGGCCAACAGCTATGTGGCCATTGTCGGCAATGCCGCCGCGGCCGCCCAGGGCACCTGGCAGGTATCCGACGGCAGCGGTGGCTGGATCGACATCCCGGCCTCGGGCCTGAGTGTCACCAATGCGCTGGTCTTCGATGTCGCGACGCAAGTCCGTTTTGTCCCTGCCGCGGATTTCAATGGCACGCCCGGCAGTCTGAATGTGCGTCTGGCGGATAGTTCTCAGGTGCTTACTACCAGCACCGCCGCCTCCGATCTGAAAAACCTCAATGATACGGCCAACGGTGATGCCGACCTGACCACCGGAGCCTGGAACTCTGCGAACCGCACCATCTCAATCAGCGTGACGGCCCTTAATGATGCACCGACCAGCACGGGTTCGGACCCAACCATAACCGTGGTTGAAGACGCGGCTGATCCTTCCGGGCAGACCGTTTCCGCCCTGTTCAGCGGCAATTATTCCGATGCCGCCGATGCGGTGACCGACGGTTCCAGCGCGAATGCTTTGGCCGGGGTGGCCATCACCGGCCTGGTCAACGACAAAGGAGTCTGGCAATACAGTACCGACGGCGGCACCTCATGGAGTGGCGTCACGTCAGTGGCGGACACGAATGCCCTGGTGCTGGCGGCCACGGATCAGTTGCGTTTTCTCCCGACAACGGCGAACTACAACGGCACGCCCGGCGACAGCCTGACCGTGCGACTGATCGACGCTTCGAACGGGGCGGTGGTCTCGCAAAGCCGTGTCGATGTCTCCGGCGTTAATTCCGGCGGAACAACCGCCTACAGCGACAGTGGCAACAGCGTGGCCCTCGGTGCCGCGGTGACGCCGCAAAATGACGTGCCGACCCTGACGTCCGATGGGGCAACCAGCGACATTGCCGTGACCGCCACCGAATCCGCCGCGGTAACCGGTTCCGCCAATGCCTTCGAGGTCTCTCTCCTCAGCAATGTCGCCGTTACGGATCTCGATTTAGCGACGACATCCGCGCTGGACGGCTCCACCTTCGGCGGCGGTAGCGTCACTGTGACCCTGGCCGACAAGATTCCCGGTGACCTGCTTACGGTCGACGACAGTCTGGGTGGCATCTCAAGTGTCACCGCCTACGATTCAGCCACGGGAAAACTGGTCGTCAACCTGGCGCAAGATGCCACCATCGCGCAGGTCCAGACAATTCTCGAAGCCGTTAAATATGCCCACCAAAGCGACGATCCAACCGCACTTAAATCGGGCACCGCCGATAACGAGCGCGCCTTCTCGGTTGTATTGAGCGACGGCAATAACGTGCAATCCGGCGGCAATGCCGGAGGTCCCGCCCCACTGGAGGCGACGGTTTCCGGCACCATCACCATCAGCGCGGTGAACGATCCGCCTGTAGCAACGGACAATACCAATTCCGTGACCGAAGACGTCGCGGCTCCGGTTACAGGGAACGTCATCGACGATGACAACGGTCACGGTGTGGACAGTGATCCGGACACGCCCACCGACGATCTGAAAATCAGCCAGATCGTCGGCGACGGCGGCAGCGCAGCCATTGCTTCCGGCAGCACAAGCGCGAGTAACGGAACGGAAATTCAAGGGAAATACGGCACCCTGACCATCGGTGCCGACGGCAGCTATAGTTACGATTTGGACGATACCAATCCGACCGTCAATGCTCTGGCCACGGGACAACAGCTGACGGACGAAGTGTTTACCTACACCCTGAGCGACGGCACGGCCACCGCCACCGCCACCTTGACTGTGACCATCAACGGACATAGCGACGGTGACCCGCAAATTGTTGCCGTCGACGGCAATGCCGGAGCAAGCGGAGAGGCAAGCGTCGCCGAGAGCGGGCTGCGCTCTACGGGCGACAATGCGGAAACGACAACCGGCGTGATTTCGGTGACGGCACCGGACGGCATCGCCACCGTCACTATTGGAGGTCAGAGCTTCACCATTGCGCAGTTGCAGTCCTATTCCACGGCCGGCCCTTCAGCGGTTATTGATACGGGGGAAGGGCTGTTACGTCTGACCGGCCTGACGAATGACGGCGGCCCCTCCGATGCGCCGACGCAAGCCGGTGTGCATTACACCTATACGCTCAAGCAGGCCCAGGATCAACCCGGTGCCGATGAGTCCACGGATTCGATCTTCCTGGCGGTGACGGACAAGAAAGATGTGACAGGTGAGGGCACCCTGACCGTCGCCATTCTCGATGATGTTCCCACGGCGGTTGCCGACAGTGGCACTGTTCTCGCCGGGCAGACGCTCGATGTGTCCGCCGCGAACGGCGTTCTTGCCAACGATACGGCCGGAGCGGACGGCTGGCACGCCGACGGTGCCGTGGTTGGCGTCGCGGCAGGCAACAGCGGTGTGCCCGTTGGCGGAGTCGCTATGGAGATTGTCGGCGCACACGGCACCTTGACCCTCCATGCGGACGGCTCCTACAGCTATGCGGCTGATCCCAACGCAGCGCCCCTGACGCCGCAAGTTTCGGATGACTTTATCTATACGGTGCGCGATGCGGATGGTGACGAAACCACCGCCCTGTTGACGATTACCGTTGTCAACAACCGGACGCCGGACGCCAATAACGATGCACGCACCACGCCCGAGGATACGCCGATCAGCGGCAATGTGATCAGCGGCGGCGGTGACGGCGATGTGGCCGACGGCGATGACGACGGCGACACCCTGACGGTGACGCAGATTCGCATTGACGGTACGACCTATACGGTTCCGGAGAACGGTTCCGTCAGCGTCGATCTTGCCGGGCAGGGCACGCTGGTGATGTCCGGCGACGGCAGCTATGGCTTCACCCCGGTCGCGGACTGGCACGGTACGGTGCCGGGCATCCTCTACACGGTCAGCGACGGGACCGGCGCGGACAACGGTACGGCCACGGCGCGGCTGGATATTGTCGTCACACCGGTCGTCGACATTGCCGACGATGCGGCAACCACCCGGGTCAATCAGCCCGTTACCACGCCGGTACTGGATAACGACAGTTTTGAAGGCACGCCACGGATCACCGCCTTCACTCCGCCCGGCCACGGCACGGTGACGGACAACGGTGACGGCACTCTGACCTACACCCCCGAAGAGGGATACACCGGCAGTGACAGCTACACCTATACCGTCACCAGCGGTGGTGTCACGGAAACGGCCACGGTGACCATTTCGGTGACCAATGACGCACTGATTGCCAATGACGATGCACGCACCACGCCGGAGGATACGCCGATCAGTGGTAATGTGATCAGTGGCGGCGGTGATGGTGATGTGGCCGACAGCGATGGTGACGGCGACACCCTGACGGTGACGCAGATCCGCATTGACGGCACGACCTACGCGGTTCCAGAGAACGGTTCCGTCAGCGTTGATCTTGCCGGGCAGGGTACGCTGGTGATGTCCGGCGACGGCAGTTATGACTTCACCCCGGTCGCGGACTGGCACGGTACGGTGCCGGGCATCCTCTACACGGTCAGTGACGGGACCGGAGCGGACAACGGTACGGCCACGGCACGGCTGGATATTGTCGTCACACCGGTCGTCGACATTGCCGACGATGCGGCAACCACCCGAGTCAATCAGCCCGTTACCACGCCGGTACTGGATAACGACAGTTTTGAAGGCACGCCACGGATCACCGCCTTCACTCCGCCCGGCCACGGCACGGTGACGGACAACGGTGACGGCACTCTGACCTACACCCCCGACGAGGGATACACCGGCAGTGACAGCTACACCTATACCGTCACCAGTGGCGGTGTCACGGAATCGGCCACGGTAACCCTTGACGTGACCGACACGCCAACGCCAGACCCCGATCCTGGTCCTGGTCCGGGTCCGGGTCCCGAGCCGGATCCAGACGGTGATGTGCCGCCTCTGCCCGAAGTGGACCCGGGATGGAATGGCGAGCAGCCCGAGGGCTCTGAACCACCTTCCGATGGCGGCCACGGTGCAACAGACAATCCGACATCGCCGGAGGATGATCCGATGGGGGATGATCCGTCTTATCCGGGCGATAATGATCTCTTCGATCCCGTGCCGCATCTGGCCAGTGTGTTTGACGCCGAACATCGCAAGGCCGATTATGACCTGGTGCTGGATATGGAGATCCACGACCAGATGGCAAGAATCCGCGAGACCTTCTCGTACAAAGTGCCGGACAGCACCTTTGCCATTAAGTTAACGTCGGACGCTCCTTTGGACGAAACGCCGCGTATTCACCTCAAGGCGCAGCTTGCCAGCGGTGCTCCGCTGCCAGAATGGCTCCATTTTAAGCCGGAATCCGCTACCTTCAGCGGAACCCCTCCCGAGGGCATGGACGTTGTCGACGTCAAAGTTATTGCCTATACCGAGGACGGTCAGGAAGCCGAAGTGGTGTTCAGTATTATCATTCAGCCGCAGAAAACAGCGGCACCCGGCGCGAATGACACCGCCGGGGAAGGCGAAGATGCCGACGGGCCGTCCCAACCGGCTTCTGGAACCTCCGAGATCAAAGCTGAAGGTATTGCCGCCGGTTTGTCGCTCAGCCTTGCCGGGCTTTTCCGCCGTCCTCAACGCGGCGTTCTCGACGGCGTGGCCTGTGCTGAATCCTGCCGGTTTGAGCGACAACGGCGTCAATTACTTGAAGACCTCGGGCTCCATGGCGATTAACCGGCGGTTTTGCCGTCCGACGGACGTCGTCGTGAACCGTTTTTATTTATCTCTTGCTGGGAACAGTACAATCAGACTGGATGGAAAGGAAACCATGAAACACTTGATACTATTGGGGGTGATGATCGCGTTTTTGACGGGCTGCTCCGTCACGCCGCAACCGTTGTCGTTGCAGGAGGTTGAGCAACGCTCGTATCAGGATTTAACCACCACCCTAGAGGCCCAGGAGCCGGTATCCGGTCCCATTGACCTTTATGAGGCCATGGCCAGAGCCTTGAAATACAACTTGGAAGGGCGCCTGAAACTGATGGAAGCCGGATTGGCTCTGGACCAGAAAAAAGTCGCCGGATTCGACATGCTGCCCAAACTGGTTGCTTCAGCGGGCTATCAGTCACGGGACAATTACAGCGGTTCTTCCAGTATGGCCCTAGAAGGTCCGAACAAAGGGCGTGAATCTTTGGTCTCTTCAACCTCCCAGGAAAAAGAGAGCGTCACCAGCGACATCACCATGATGTGGAACGTCCTTGATTTCGGACTCAGCTATGTGCGGGCCAAGCAGGAAGGGGACAAGGTGCTCATTGCCGAGGAGCACAAGCGCAAAACCATCCAGAATATCCTTCAGCAGGTGCGCACCGCGTATTGGAAAGCGGTTAGCTCCGAAGTACTCCTCGAAGACATGAACCTCCTTCTTGAAGAAACACACGGCGCTCTGGAACGCTCCCGCCGCATTGAAAAAGAAGGCTTGTCTCAGCCGCGCCAGGCCCTTGAATACCAACGCTCCTTGCTGGAAAATATCCGTTTCATCAAAGGCGCGATTCAGGAAATGTACGATGCGCGCACCGAGCTTGCACGACTGATGAACATTTCTCCGTCCACGCCCTTTACCCTAGTCGTTCCCGTTTCACTTGAAGAATTGCCACAGCTCGAGCTGGATGTCGAATCCCTTGAGCGGCTGGCAATGGGACAACGTCCCGAACTGCATGAAGAAGACTATCGGGCGCGCATTACCGCTCTCGAAGCACGCAAGGCCCTGCTGCAGGCGTTTCCAAATCTGAACCTGCGTGCCGGATTTAACACCGATACCAACTCCTTTCTGCATAACAACCAATGGTGGGAGGCCGGAGCCAGAGTATCGTTAAACCTGTTTAAACTGCTGTCCCAGCCAACCATTCGCCAGGCGATCAAGTCGCAGCAGGAAGTGGATCTGTTTCGCCGTCAGGCGCTGAGTATGGCGATCCTCACCCAGGTGCATCTGGCGTACAACGGATTTTTACAGTCGCGAGACCAGTTTGAATTGTCGCGACAAATTGAACAGATCAATGCCCGTCTGAATGCGTTGACCCTTGCCGAACGGCAATCCACAACCGGCAACGATCTGGCGCTGATTCGCAGCCGCACCCAGGCCCTGGCTACGAAGATGAGCAAAATGATGACCTATGCCCAGTTGCAGCAAGCATTCAGCCAGGTGGTCAACACCGTCGGCTTGGATATGTTGCCGGACAAAGTCGACGATGCGACCTTGGTTGAGGTGAAAGATTCATTGCAGCACTCGGTAGCCAATGTTGAAGCGTTGCTCGCCGAGAGTCGCAGCGCTGAATAGAGGTCTCGCTCTGTGTTTGCTGAAAAAAGTAGAACCGTCACCATGAAAGCGGCGCGCCATGTCACGCAAGCCGTAAAAATATCTTTTTGCCACCCGTCACTTGTGAGGATGTTCCTTCTGTTGGTCGTAGCCGCCCTGCAGATCGCCGGAATCGGGCGGGCACAGGCGGCAGATGTGCGCGGGTTGATCGTTTCCGATCTGCGCACGACGCTGTCGGCGCAAATTTCCGGAACCATTGATGCCATCACTGTTGACATGGGCGACACCTTCAAGTCCGGCCAGGTTCTGGTACGAGTGAAAGACGACATATACCGGACTCAACTGGCCCGACTTGAAGCTGAGCTGCGCAGCACCCGTCAGCAACTTGATGCGAACCGCAAGCTTAAGGAACTGAATTCTATCGGCACGCTCGACGTGCTGCAGAGTGAGGCCCTGGTTAAGCAGAAGGAAAGTGAACGCCATCTGTACGAGATCCAATGGCGTCAGTGTACCTTGAAGGCACCGTTTCCAGGTCGGGTGGTGGAACGTCTCGCCAGCCCGCACCAGTTTGTCACTCCGGGAACGCCGTTGCTGGATATTATCGACGACAAACATCTCAGCGTCCAGGCGTTCGTTCCGTCCCACTGGATTCGCTCGCTGCGTCCCGGTCAGCGTTGCATGCTTTACGTCGATGAGATCGGCATGACGTTTTCCGCGCGGGTAACCTCCCTCGGCGCGCGCATCGATGCCAACAGCCAGATGCTCGAAGTGCGGGCGGCGATTGAAGACCGCTCACCCCAGCTTCTGGCCGGTATGAGCGGTCAGCTCGATTTTGGTGACCTGATTCCGGGAGACGCCGTTCATGAATGAAGCCTCCCAGGTGACGTTTCTCAGTGGTCTGGTCCATCTGGAAACGCGTTTGCGCCAGGCGGAGAATGTTGATGCCCTGAGTTACCGTCTCGCCAACGAAACGCGCAACCTGGTGCAGTATGATCAGCTGATTGTCTGGCGCTACAGCAAAAAAGGGATTACGTTGAGCGCGGTTTCCGGTGTGGACCGAGTCGCGGCGTTGTCGCCGTTTGCCCATCAGTTTCAGCACCTGGTCCGTGATTTGCGCGGCGAGGAGCGCGGAAAAAATTTGTTTGATCTGCCGCGCGACGCGTTTTTGCACTGCTCGCGCGGTGACCTGTTAAGCGATCTTCCCTGGCAACATCTGTTGTGGGTGCCTCTGACCAAAGGAGAGGCAACGCCTTGTGCTGGCTTGCTGGTGTTTCGCGAACAGACCGGCTGGAGCGACCAGGAAAAAAAACTGTTTGAGCATCTCGCCGATACCGCACAACATGCCTGGAAAGCCCTGCAGCCTGGTTTTGAACGGGCACCGCGTCAGCGCCGCTGGATCGGCTGGGCCGTGGCGGCCGTGCTCCTCGCCGGAAGCTGTTTTCCCATCCGCCTGTCCGTGCTGGCACCGGGGGAGGTGGTGGCCCGTGACATGGTTATTATTACCGCGCCCCTCGACGGCATTGTCGCCCGGGTTCTCGTACAACCCAACGAAAACGTCACCGAGGGGCAACCTCTGGCGACGCTTGATCAGACCAGCCTGTCCAATCAGCTCAATGTCGCCCGCCAGGCATTTGAAGTGGTCAAAGCCCAATATCAACATGCGCGGCAGCGCGCCTTCAGTGATGCCGAGGCACGGGAAAATCTCCTCCTTTTTGAAGCCCAGTTGCGCCAGAAACAGGCTGAGCTTGACTATGCCAAATCGCTGTTGGCACAAACCCGCATCACGGCTCCGTGCGACGGTGTCGCCGTGTTTAACGACGTCAATGACTGGCTCGGGCGACCGGTGACCACGGGAGAGCGGATCATGACCGTGGCCTCACCGCAGTCGGTGGAATTGCATGTTTTGCTGCCGGTGAAAGACGCCATCCGTCTCGACCCAGAGCAACGCGCCGGTTTTTTTCTCAATGTGGCCCCTACCCGCCCTTTGGCGGCGACTATTGAACGGATCGGCTATGAAACCGTGGCGGACCCGGTGTTGGGACCGGTTTATCCGATTAAAGCGGTCTTTTCCTCGTCCGTCACCGCAGACGTGCGTATCGGTGCGCGGGGAACAGCGCGTCTGTACGGTCGGCGTGTGGCCTTGATCTATGCCATACTGCGCAAACCGTTGACCCAGTTGCGGTTGTATGTTGGGATCTGACGTGATAAACGGCGTGATGGGACCTTCTGAAATGGCATTGCTGCCGTTGCGGCGCGAACTGCGTCTCTATCCGGCCGCGGCTGAAGAGGGTCGCCCCGGATGGACCCTGGAAGACCCGGTCCGCAACCGCTTCTTTCGCCTGGGGCGCCATCAGGTAGAGCAACTGGCCCGCTGGGACTGTGGGACGGCGTGCGCCTTGTGCACGCGGATCAAACAGGAGACCGACCTCAGCCTAGATGTGGATGAGGTCGCCGCCTTCCAGCAGTTTCTGCTGGCCAATTCCTTGCTGCAGTCCGGCCATCCCACTGTGCAGAATTTCCTGGAAAACCGCGTGTCGCAGAAGACCTCGTTGTGGATGCGTGCCCTGCAATCCTATATTTTTTTCCGCGTCCCGCTGTGGCGGCCGCAACGGTTTCTGGCCGCAACCCTGCCCTATGTGCGTTGTCTGGCAAGTCCCACGGCTCTTGGGCTCTACGTCGCCGCGCTGATTGCGGCTCTGATTCTGCTGACTCCGCAGTGGAGTTCCTTTGTCGATTCCTTTGCCTATTTCATCAGCTGGCAGGGAGCTGCAACCTATCTTGTCGTGTTGTTTCTGGTCAAATTTCTTCACGAGTTGGGCCACGCCTATACGGCGACGGCGCACGGCATCAACGTTCCGGTGATCGGCGTGGCGTTCATTGTCTTGTGGCCGATGCTCTATTCGGACAATACCGATGCTTGGCGCGAGCAAAGTTGCCGGGTGCGTATGAAAGTCGTCGCGGCCGGTATCGGCGTGGAGGTTGTCCTTGCCGTGCTGGCGACGTTGTTGTGGACAGTGTTGCAGCCCGGTTTGTTCAAAAGCCTGTGTTTCGCTCTGGCAACGTCGAGCTGGCTCCATTCTTTGCTGATCAATCTCAGCCCGTTTATGCGTTTCGACGGCTATTACCTGCTTTCTGACCTGCTCGGCGTGCCCAATCTGGCGTCGCGTGCATTTGCTCTCGGCCGCTGGCAGCTGCGCCGTTTGCTCTGGGGTATGGACCAGCCAAAACCGGAGTATTTTTCACCGCGGCTGGAGCGCAGTCTCACCCTTTACTGCTACGCCACCTGGTTGTATCGGCTCATTTTGTTTACAGGTATCGCCTTGATGGTCTATCACCTGTTTTTCAAGGCGCTGGGGATTCTTCTTTTCACCATAGAATTTGCCTTGTTCGTCGTCAAACCGATTCTTAGCGAAGTGCTGCAGTGGTGGCGGCAACGTCAATTGATCGGTTGCAATGGTCACGTGACGGTCATGCTGCTGGTGCTGGCCACCTTGGTCGGGCTGCTGTTCGTGCCGTTTGAGACCACGCTTGTGGTGCCCGCCCAGTTAGTAGCCAAAGAACGGCATCGCGTGTTTGTTCCGTTCCCGGCGCAGCTCGAAAAGATCCACGTGTACAACGGCCGGAAGGTGAGCCGAGGTGATCTGCTGTTTACCCTGTCGTCACGGCAGCTCGATGCCCGCAAAAAAATCATTGATCTGGAGATCAAGGCGCTGACCGTTCAATTACAGCGGGAACTGGGCGCCAAGCATAAACTGGAAACCACGGCGGTGACGGAAAACCGTCTGACCGCAGCGTTGATCGAGGCTCAGGGACTGGACAATAAAATTGAGCAATTGCAGATTCGCGCCACCTTGGCCGGCGAGGTAGAGCAACTTCCCGACGCCGTAGTGGCTGGGAGCTGGGTGGGATTTGCCCAACTGCTTTGTCAGATTGTTTCCGCGCCCGGTGAAAAAATTGTCGGCTCGATTGCCGAAGACGATCTGGCGTTGCTGGCGGACTGCTCTCATGGCTGGTTTTATGCGGAGGAAGGCGATCTGTCCCGGGTTCCCTGTCGCGTTGCCTTTATCGATTCCACCAATCAGCTGACGCTGGAACCGGCAGCGCTGGCCTCTGTTTATGGTGGTGATGTCGCTGTTGTCGGCCGGGATGGAGCGTTGTTGCGTCCGTTGGAAAACCGTTATCGCATCGAGTTTGCCGTCAAGCGGAGCATCGACGCGCCTACTTCCATCCGTGGTCATGTCCGGATCAAGGGACAATCGTTATCAGTGCTGACTCGTGTGTGGAGGTCTCTGGCTCCGGGACTGATTAGAGAGAGCCAGTTTTGATACCGTAAAAAGGCTTGCGGCGTTGCAAAGGCCCGGGTGGAGCCTTTGCAACGTCTTGTTTGTGCAAAATTCTGATTCAACCGTTAATGGATGAATCCGTTAAACCATAACCATTTTCCCCATGCAGGGTCTGGTCAAGTCCTTCCGCTTCACTTTGTGCATCAACGCGAAAGCCGATGGTTTTTTCAATGGCAAAGCACAGGGCCAATGTTACCACGACGGCCAGGGCAATTGTTGCACCCATGCCGACCAGTTGAACGCCCAGCTGATCAAATGCGGTCCAACTGCCACCTGCCGCTGCAGCGGCATCGCTCATCCAACTGTCGCGGATGAAGAAACACAGCAGTAACACACCAAGGCCACTGCCGACACCGTGAATACCGAAGCAGTCAAGGCTGTCGTCGTAGCCGAGTTTCATCTTCATGCCCAGAGCGTAGTAGCACAGAATCGAGGAACAGGCCCCCAAGGTCAGAGCGCCGACGGGTTGGACGACGGCGGCTGCCGGAGTGATGACAACCAGACCGGCGAGAATGCCGGAGACAAAGCCCAGTGCGGTGGCTTTGCGGAAGGTTAAGGCTTCAATAATCAGCCAGGTCAACGCGCCACTGGCGGCGGAGATCTGGGTCATGGTCAGGGCGCGGGCGGTATCCAGGCCACTGTGCAAAGTGGAACCGGCATTAAAACCAAACCAGCCAACCCACAGCAAACCGGCACCCATCATGGTCATGACCAGATTGTTTGGTTGCATCGGCTTGGTGGGGAACCCCTTGCGGGGGCCGAGATAGATGGCGGCCACCAGGGCGCTGGCACCGGCAGAGACGTGGATGACCAGACCACCGGCCAGATCAACAACACCGGCAGCGCCGTAGTTGAACAGCCAACCATCCGGCGCCCAGATCCAGTGGCACAGCGGGCAATAGACCAGCAGGAACCACAGGGCGATAAAGGCGGCGTAACCACGCATGTAGACACGTTCGGCAATGGCACCGCTGATCAGGGCCGGGGTGATAATGGCAAATTTGCCTTGGAACATGGCCGTGATATATTCCGGGATGCCGTCGATAATGGTGCTGTCAATACCGCTGAGGAAAAAGTAATCGGGATTCCAACCGACAACGCCACCGAGGATACTTTTGCCGAAAGTCAGTGAATAGCCGACAGCGACCCACAATACACCAATGATCGCCAGGGCAACATAGCTGTGCATCATGGTGGAGAGAACGTTTTTGGTACGAACAAGACCACCATAGAACATGGCGAGTCCGGGGATCATCAATAAGACAAGAGCTACGGAGATCATCATCCACGCTGTGGTCCCCGAATCACAGGTGGTTTCCGCAGCCAAACAGGTGGCCGGGGCAAAAAGGAGCCCTGGCACCATGCGGCAGGCATAGCGCAACATCTATTCCTCCTCGAATCAAGCAAAACATCGTTGTTCTCCCTGTTTAAAAACAGGGGGTGTCGGCATCATTGCCAACCGCTCCTATAACAGCAACCGTTGTGCCATGTGGACGAAAAGAGTGGTAACTTATTGAAAAACAGGGACTGAGCAGGGTACAGTGTTCGTGGTTTTGCTTGAGCGATGATTAATTATAAGGCAGGTCTGCCTGAAAAACGGGCAACATGTTTAGCAGAGATGGTAACAAGGGGGGGACATGGAACTGGATCAGGAATTGAAACAACAGCTGAAGCGGGTACTTAGCGCTGTAGAGCAGATGCTGCCGCAACCCGTTGACGTTGTTGATTGGAGTGCGACTCTGGCGGCGGCGTGGCGTAGTCATTCGGTCTCGGGAACATTGGAGGCAATGCCGGAAACGGAAGGAACAACGTTGGATGACCTGCTTGGCATTGACGAGCAGAAGCAGTTAGTTGCCGACAATACCCGGCAGTTTATCGATGGCTATCCGGCCAATAATATTTTGTTGTGGGGCGCGCGGGGAACCGGCAAGTCGTCCCTGGTGCGGGCGCTTCTCAACAGTTATGCGTCGTTGGGGTTGCGGATCGTTCAGGTTGATAAAGACGATCTGCATCATCTGCCGGATATTTTTGCCCAGATCAAGCAGCAGCCTTACCGCTTCATCCTGTTTTGCGATGACCTGTCCTTTGAAGTGGGCGAAAAAAGCTACAAAATCCTCAAAAGTGTCCTGGACGGTGCGGTGTATGCGGCACCCGCCAATTGCCTGATTTATGTGACCTCCAACCGCCGCTATCTGATTCCACAATACGATTTTGACAATATCGGCAATCATATCAAAGGTGGAGAGGTGCGTGCCTCGGAAACCATTGAAGAGAAGAATTCATTGTCAGATCGTTTTGGCCTGTGGGTGTCGTTTGATTCATTCAGTCAGGATCAGTACCTTAATGTGGTACGCCAATGCATCGAACGGTTGTGTCAGGACTATGAGCGGCACTTGCCATGGGATGCCGAGGTGGAAGCGGCAGCGATTCGCTGGTCACATGATAAAAGCAAGCGTTGTGGCCGTACTGCTTACCAATTTTCTAAGCGCTGGGTGGGGATGCAGTTACGGGCTGGGTCAGAATAGCAGGTTGTGTGAATTCCAATAGGTTTGCCTTTATTGTCCCCCCATCAGGCCTTTTTGGCGTCGACAAAAGTGGTGTAATCGACTCCTGTCATTGTGTTCTGCGGGCTCCCCACGCCACTCGTTTTTCCGGCGATGTGGCGTGGCGGGGTGAACCCCGGCCACTTCCATTTTAATTTTCAGAAAAATCTTCAAAGGGTTCTCCGCACCATCGCCCTGTGCCTCTACACAGTCACAATTCGCGGATTGGGCAACAAACATTTACGCGTCTCATCGTGGTGGGCAACAACCTGCTTTGTTAGAGTAAAAACCAAGTCAAGGCTTGTTGTGGCAGGCAGGACTTGATCTCTCTTTTCTTCCTAGTTGATACATCAGACAGGACCGATCCGGAGGCCTCCCCGGATCGGTCCTGTTGCGTTTGGGCTTGTCGCAACGTCGCATGCGACACCATCAACACAATAATGGGCAACTCACTTTGCTAAGTCATTGAAAACAGGAGGGTGTTTTGCTGGCATGATCCATGAAATTTAAACGCAGTGATGGGGAGCACATCCGCCCCGTCGTCTAATCTTTCCCAGGTGATGAAATGAGGGGCGTATGGATCGCAATAACTGGTTTCAACAATTCTTTCGCAATCAGCTCCAGACTCTGGCCTTGCTGGTGTTTGTCGTCGGCTATCTGGCCCTGCTCGGCTGGCTGGTGTGGGGCAGTAGTGGCCTGTGGCTGGTTGCCCTTGCCTTTGTCGTTCTGGCGGGCAGCTCGGTATCACCGCAACAGGTGATGCGCTGGCATCGTGCTCAGCCATTATCTCCCCAACAGGCGCCGCAGTTGTATCGTCTGTTGCAGCAACTGGCTCAGCGTGCCCGGTTGCCGCAGGTGCCGGACCTCTATTATCTCCCCGACCGACAAGCCAATGCCTTTGCCGTCGGTAGCCCGGAACGCTCAGCTGTGGCTGTGAGCGACGGGCTGATCCGGTTGCTTAATCACGATGAATGGGCCGGCGTGCTGGCCCATGAACTCAGCCATATTCAACAGCGCGATCTACAGGTGCTGCGGTTGTCTGATCTGGCCAACCGCTTTACCCAAATGCTGTCGGCCATGACCATGCTGATGATTATGATCAGCCTGCCTCTGTTGCTGTTTTCCAATGCCTCGCTTAATCTGGGTGTGGTGTTGCTGGTGATGGGGGCGCCGATGCTGAGCAGTCTGGCTCATCTGGCAATCTCCAGGGTGCGTGAATTTGCCGCCGATCTCAATGCCGCCCGCCTCACAGGCGACCCTCAAGGCTTGGCCTCTGCCCTAGTCAAACTCGAAGGTGCCCAACAACGCTGGTGGAATGTGTTCCGCCTGCCGCGCCCGGCAGAACTGGGGCTGCTGCGTACTCACCCACCGCTGCAACAACGGATCGACCGTCTCATGGCGCTGTTGCCGGAAGGGGCACGCCGCTATCGTACTCGGCCGATGAATCAGCCTCACGTATTTCAATCGCAGCGTCCCTGGTGGTTGTCGTAAGATGGCTTTTTAACCACTTAGGTTCAAGATCGAGACAAGGTCAAGGTCGCCGGGTTTCGTCCCGGCAGCCGACATACTTTTGACTGGCCGCTCAAAAGTATGCAAAAACCGGCTGAACTTCTCCTGAACCTGGACCCACTGACACTGAGTCTGTTTCCGTTTTACTTCAAGGATTCGGCTTGCCTCCCTTTAGCTCGGCAAATCGTGTAACTCATCATTCTTGGAGTAAAGCTTTGATAACGATTTTGCATCTTTCTCTACCTCTTCCGTGGCACCGATCAAACGGGCGGGACGGTGCCCGCCCTACAGTCGCCCGTTATTTTGCACTTCATCCCTTCCGTTCAGCAGCACCGAACGTAGTGAATGTCACCGCGATGATCGTCGGCAACCTGTTTGAGCGTCAGCGAGTTTTGCCGACATCGCGGTGTAAGTGAACGAAGAGAGGGAACCCGATAGGGTGCAATGACGGAAGTCGATTTTGCGCCACTTTTGTCGACGCAAAATGTGGCCCGACGTGTGGGCGCGGAAGCCCACGTCACGTGCGTACCAAGCCGCGTGACCGGATAATATGGGCTAGCGCAATTCGCGCCGTGTTTCGACCCACTGAACTTTAAAGTTAAAACCGGCGATGCTCTTCGTGCTACCCTTGGCTATTGATATGTCTGATTGTCGTTTTGGTTCAGATTTACAGGAAAAAGGATCAAACAATGCCCTATTTCATCGGCATCGATTGCGCCACCCGCCCACAAAAAACCGGCGTCGCTCTCGGTGTTTTACACGATGATCGCGTCATCATAGAGCGTTGCGCGACAGGTGACCGCCGGCGCGGTGCTCTCGAATTGATCCTCGACTGGGTCAGTAAAGACGATGACGTGATCTTGGGTTTGGATGCTCCGCTCGGCTGGCCCGAGGCCATGGGGCAACAACTGGCCCACCATCAGGCGGGTATGGGCCTGACCGCCGAACCCCACGCCATGTTTCGTCGTTATACCGATACCGCCATTAAACAGCGCCTTGGCAAACAGCCGCTTGATGTCGGCTCCAATCTCATTGCCCGCACCGCCCATATGGCGTTAACCCTGTTGCAACAACTGCGCGATGCTACCGGCTTGCCGATCCCCCTGGCCTGGGACCCTGACGAAGACGCCCGCTGGCGCGCCATTGAGGTGTATCCGGCTGCGACCCGCCTGGTCCATGGTGTCAGGGATAAAGGCGGCCATCTGAGCGGGCTGGAAGCCGTGCTCGACTGGTCGCGGGTGACCGATGTTGTCACGGTCTCGGACGATGCCGCAGATGCCGTCGTGTGTGTGCTGGCTGCGGCTGATTTTTATCGGGGCCAAACGTGTCCACCGGACAATGAGGCTGTGGCGCGCCGTGAAGGTTGGATCTGGGTGGGATCACTTCCTGACCAAGATTGACTCCGGTTGCGGCAGCTTTGGTTGCTGACGGATGATTTTTTGCTGTAAAAGGAAGTCGCCGGTATCGGCGAGACTGGTAAGAATCTCTTGGTCCAGTTTGAGGTGGTAGGTATGGCGGGCCATCGCTTGTTTGATGACATCGGGCGGCAGATTGAGCGTGGTGGCGACAATTTTTTCAGCCTGCTGCGGATAGCGATGCAGGAATGTCAACGCACGTTGCAGACCGCGGCGGAATGCGGCCAGCTGTTGAGGATGGTCGTTGATATAGCGCGATTGGCCGACAATGAGAATCGGGTAGTGATTGCCGAGGCCGCCAAGGGTGGTCAGTTGATGGGCATCGCGCATCTCGGCCATGGATGGTGTCGGTTCACTGGCGGCAAAGGCGTCGATGGATCCGGCCTGGAGTGCTTCAATCAATGTGGCCGGGCGCAGATTGATCAGCCGCACATCCTGTTCTGTCAAGCCGTTGCGGCTCAGTAGTTTCAACAAGCCTCCATACGTGGAGGTGCCTTTTTTTACTCCGATGCGCTTGCCGCGCAGATCGTCGACACTTTTCAGGGCTGGATTCATGACCATGACCCGGTGACGCTGTTCGCCGCTGGCATGGCTGAAGAGCAGTTGTACCGGCAGGTTGCGCGACAGGGCGATGAGTGCTGTGGTGTCACCCATGGTGGCGATGTCTGCCGCTCCGGAGGTGAGTGCTTCGGCACAGGCCGGGCCGCTGCTGAACATCTGGGTGGTGACGTCAAGCCCTTCAGCGGCAAAAAAGCGTTGGTCGACGGCAATGATCGGCAGCACACTGCCGATGCGGTTCTGAAAGGCAAAGCGTAACGGTTCTGCCGCATAACTCAGCATGGGCCACGCGCAAAGGATCAGGAATAAAATCAGCTTTTTCTTCATGACGGGTCCTTCGAAGGTTTCAGACAACACGGCAACTGGTTGAGATGCTGGCGCAGGGTGCGGGCCAGATTTTGTACCTCGGCGCTGGAGCGATAGCGTGGTCGCGGCAGGGTGACCGGCAGATCCGCACACAGGTGGTTGGGGGCGGGGCCAAAGATCAACACCCGATCCGCCAGATAGGCGGCCTCCTCAACGCTGTGGGTGATGTAGAGCACGGTTCGTGGTCGTTTTTGCCACAGATCAAGCAAGGTGTCCTGCAGGTGTTCACGACTGTTGGCGTCGAGTGCGCTGAACGGTTCATCGAGCAGTAATGCTTTAGGGTTGAGGGCGAGAATGCGCGCCAGGGCTGCGCGCTGGCGCATGCCGCCGGACAGGGTGACGGGCCAGGCATCGATGTGTTCCCCCAGTCCGACCTGGGTCAGGATGGTGATGGCTTGAAGGCGGGCCTGATGGCGATCAACCCCTTGGCGGCGTAAACCGAACATGACATTGCCGAGCACGGTGCGCCAGGGGAACAGGGTGGCATCCTGAAACACCACGCCGCGCTGCGGTGACGGGCCGTTGATCTCGCGGCCGTCAAAGCGAACCTGGCCCTGATCTGGGGTGAGAAATCCGGCGGCCAAATTGAGCAGCGTGGTTTTGCCGCAGCCGCTCGGGCCAAGCACGCAGACAAATTCGCCCCCAGTCAGCGATAGTGTCAGGTTATCAATAATGGGTGGGTACTTGGTCCCGGCATTGCGGGAGGTCGGATAGCCCAGGCTGACGTGATCAAATTCAAACATCGTTGCTCCTGCGTTGTACCATCCACCGTTCCAGAGTGCGTTTTTCCAGGGGGCGGATCAGGCCGTATTCGAGAATCAGGCCGATCAGACAGATTATCACCACGCAGGCCAGCGCGGACGGATAGTCGAGGCTCCAGCGTGCTTCAATGATGGAAAAGCCCAGACCGCTGCCCGTACCGACCACCATTTCCGCAGCCACCAATACCCGCCAACTGTTCCCGAGACCGATACGCAGACCACTGATCAGCGCCGGCAGGGCGGACGGCAACAGCACTTGAAAAAACAGCGTGGTGGGGGTTGCGCCGAGCATCTGGGCCGCCCGAATGTAGTGAATGTTGACCCCTTTAATGCCGTTGATGGTGGCCAGGGCAATGGGGGCAAATGCGGTCATGGCAATCATGAAGCGGGTGGCCCCTTCGCCAATGCCGAAGATCAGGATCGCCACCGGAATCCATGCTAAGCCGGGAATCAGCAGCAACAGCTGCGGAATGGGCGCGGTTAACGTATGCAACTCGTTCCAGCGACTGCTGAGCAGGCCGTAGCTGATGCCGCACAGGGTTGCCAGGGCAAAGGCATCGAGCCAGCGCGTCAGGCTGACGGCTATATGATGGTAGAGGCTGTACCCGGCCAAAGGTTGATTGGCAAACAGTTCCATCAGGCGTTGCAGGGTGACCAGCGGCGTTGGGAAAGGCACGCCGCGCAAGTTGGTGACACCCCATGCCGTGATCTGCCAGAGAGCGACAATCAGCAGGGTTGGTCCGATCATGCGCCACAGGCGCTGTTTCCAGGTGGGTCTCATCATCTAAAACCGATAATTGTATTGAATTTGGCCAAACAGCCAGTCGGCAGCTACATTGTCAGCAACGTTCTTGGTGAATTCCCCCGGCCAGAAACGACTGTAGCCAACCCGTACAGTGATTTTCTCCCTATCGACCTGGCGTAACGCTGGAAGACGCCACTGGACAAACAGGTCAATCTCGTCACCGACATGACGGCCACTGTGGCCGGTTTTGTCGCGGTAGGTACTGCGGTTAAGAGACCAGCCATCCTGTTTGGCGGCCAGCCAGAATCGGTGCAGCTCCATGGTCAGCTTCAGACGTTTGCGTGGTTTGGCGCTCACCGTGGCCTGGGCATCGTGGAGATTGCTCCACGAAAACAGGTTGATGCGACCGTACATGCTGTCGCGTGAGCCGAACACGCCGAGAAATGTCTGGCGGGTGCCGTCATCGGGATCGCGATCACCGGAGGCGTAGCTGTAGTCAACATTGATGGTTGGCTGCCACGGCCAGGCCGTAAAGCAGTGACCGAGTTGAATATGACCACCCCAAGTTCGCAGGTCATCGTTGCCGTAACGACCCCATTGGCCGACCAGGGTGGCATCAAGAGTTAAGGGGCCGAGTTGCCCGGTCACGCGGCTGCCGAGGCTGTGACACCTCAGATCATCTGTGCCTCTTTCGCCGCTGACGTTGCCATGATCATCGTATTTGACGACGTAAAACGGTTCGATGGCCCACTGGTGCGACAGTTGAACATGGCTGTAGAAGCCGCCGCCGTAGTTTTCGTGGCGGTGATGCAGGGAAAACTGCTCGGGTTCGTGGATGATGTGCGCTCCCCACAACAGATCGATAAGGTGATCCCCCCTGTGCCACGACAGCTTGGCGGCATCCCAATGGTAACTGCCGCTGTTGCCCCAGTTGCCGGGACCGAAAATACGGTTGTTGCCGTAGGAGATGGATTGACGACCGATGCGCAGTTTAAGATTGTGTTGTGTGAACGGTGTGAGTTCGAGATACGTCTGATACAGCTCCCACTGATCTTCATAGGCGTTTTTCTGGTGATCGACCCGTTTATTGTAGAAGTAGGATTCGCTGTTCAGATCACTGTCGAACACGCGTGAATCCTGCATGCCGACGGCAAGGGTCAACCAGTCGCTGGCCTGCCAACGGCCGCCGATGCGCAGTCGTTGCAGCCAGAAACCATCGCAGCTTTCCCCTTTGACTGGCTGTTCACCGTAACTCTTGAGGTTAAAATGGTGCTGATATTCGTAGCGGTAACGCAGATCGATATAGCCGGAGAATGGCGATGCCGCCAGCGCTGTTGCGCTGCAGAACAGGACAGAACATGCCGTTAGGAGGTACGTTGCACAGAGAACATTGCGCCAGCGGGTCATGTTGATTCTCAAACCTCAGTTAGGTGCGTAAACAGGATGTTTGACTCTTCGCTGGCGGGTATAGCATAGCCGGTTCTGTTCTGGCCAATATGTAACGCCGATGGTTTTTGAATGTATTATCGGTTTTATTGAGGTTGAGGCGGTTGGTCGTTGTCGGTAAAGAAAACGGCCACCGGGAAGTGGCCGCTTTAAATGAGGTTATAACAGGCTGTTGAAGGACAGCCTGTGGAGTCCATGGACGGGCGACCAAAATCAAGGACAGGTTTTCAAGCCCTTGATTTTGTAAACGAGACGGAAATCGCATTTTCGGTTTGCGTCATTGTAAAAGGCCCCGATGGGACTTTTTCAACATCCTGATAAGCGAAGAGCTGGTGCTAAAAGTTGGCCACCAGTGACGCGGCGAGGATTGTGTCGGTGTGCTCGGTACCGTCGGCCGGCTCATTGTCGTATTTGATAACATAGCTGGTTTTGAACGACAGCAGGCTGTTCAATGCCGTGGTCAGCGCGGTTTCCGTGTTGAGACGGTAGTTGCTCATCTGCTCGAGGTCGAGGAACAGCTCGGCGTTTTGGGTGAACGTGCTGGTGTCGTTGATCTGGTAGTCGTACTGGCTAAACAGGCGGCCACCAACGTACTGATCGTCAGAATCGTCGGTAAGCTTTTCAATGGTGTAGGTCAGACCCGCTTCACCTACCAGGAGATGTTTGGGGCCGGTGAGAAATTTGTAGCCGCTACCGGCACCGAGAACCGTGCGCGAGTCGATATCGGCAAAGCGGTCCTTGAGCCAGCTGGCCTGAGCGTAGTAGTAGAGCAAATCCGTGCAGGCGTAATCGCTGCGCAGCTCGGAAAAATACGATTCGGCATTGCGCTCACCATCACTTTTGCCATTGAGAATCTCCACTTTCCACAGGCCGGTAATCCGGTCGGTGAATTGGTAGGTCAGTTTATTTTTAGCGGACAGAGTGGTGACGTCAGTGTTGCCGCTGGTGTCGACATAGGCCAGTTCGGCTTGGTCTTTCCAGGTTCCCGGAGCGTCTTCGCCCCAGGCTGCTGGAGCCAGAATCAAGACGATCATCACGACGGCAAAACGGCGCAGGTGGTTCATTGTTCCCTCCTTGACGGGGTGGTTAAGATCAATGCCATGAAACGTGTGCGCCTCTGTCTATCCTGTTTTTTATGAGGCTGTCAAGTGCTTCTGTCTGTAGGGGGATTTGACAACAGTAAGTTGTTTGTGGTAGAAATGATTTCAATTCAAACTATTTCAGCTAAAGTGTTTTGAGATGAATGATTTTAAGTCTAGCCCTGATGCCGAGGGATTTGTCCCTCGCCTTGTCGAAGTGGATCGTACTGATTCGCATGATACCCCTGCTGTTCCGAAAAGCAGTTACGATCTGAGAATTCTTCAATCGTTGCGCCGGGTCATTCGGGCGGTAGACCTCCATTCCCGAAAACTGGCCATGCAGTACAACATCACCGGGCCGCAATTGGCCTGTTTGACGGCCATGGCTGAACAGGGCCCGATGACGGCGTCGACACTGGCGCGCAGTGTCTATCTGAGTCCGAGTACCATTGTCGGCATTCTTGATCGTCTGGAGCACAAGGGGCTGGCCGAACGCAGACGCAGTGAACGTGACCGCCGCAAGGTTCAGGTGTCATTGACCGAGGCTGGGCTGGCGCTGGTCGGCAAAAATCCCTCGTCATTGCAGGAAAACCTGGCAACGGCACTTCAGGAACTGCCGGAGCTGGAACAGGTGTCGATCACCATGGCTTTGGAGCGGATTGTCGACTTGATGGAGGCCGGCAGCATTGATGCCTCTCCAGTTCTGGAAACCGGTGCTCTGGAGCATTACGACGCCGACAGAAAAGACTAATCTATGAAGTAAGGCTGGCATGCGTCAGCTGGAACATAAAGGCCAAGAGCGATCTTGGCCTTTTTTATTTTTACCTGAGTGAATTCTCGTCACTCGAAACCCCTAGAGAGCGATATGTCGATTTTTAACAAAGCTCAGCAAGACCTCGCCGAACATCTCGGCGATGAAAAAATTGTTTTATCGAAATGGAAAGACTGGAAATGGCAGATGAGTAAATGCATCAAGTCGGTGGACGACTTTGAGCAGTTGCTCGGCATTGAGTTTGAACCGGAATACCGGGAAAAAATAGAACAAACTGTGGACACGTTTCCACTCTCCATTACCCCCTATTATCTGTCGTTGATCAATACTGACGACTATGCCAACGATCCGGTATTTCGCCAGGCATTTCCGGTGCCCGAAGAGTTGCAGGTGTTGGATCATGATATGGCTGATCCATTGGCGGAAGATCAGGACAGCCCGGCTCCGGGCATTACCCATCGCTATCCGGACCGGGTGTTGTTTCATATCAGCAATATCTGCTCGATGTACTGCCGTCACTGTACGCGTAAACGCAAAGTCGGTGATCAGGATACTGTGCCGGGGCGTGAAGAGATCGAAGCGGGCCTGGAGTATATCCGGAACAATCCAGTGGTGCGCGATGTGCTGCTGTCCGGTGGCGATCCGCTGATGCTGTCGGATGACCATCTCGATTGGATTCTCACCGAACTGGACCAGATTGAGCATGTGCAGGTGGTGCGTCTTGGTACCCGCATGCCGGTGGTGCTGCCCTATCGCATCACCGACGATCTGGTGGCGGTGTTGAAGAAACATCACCCCATTTGGGTCAATACCCATTTCAATCATCCGCGCGAGATGACGACCTCGTCGAAAGAGGCGGTGCGCAAGCTGGCCGATGCCGGTATTCCTCTGGGGAATCAGAGTGTTCTGCTCGCCGGGGTTAATGACTGCCCGCGCATCATGAAAGCGCTGGTTCATAAGCTGGTCGCCAATCGGGTGCGCCCGTACTACCTCTATCAATGTGACCTGTCGGAGGGGCTGAACCATTTTCGTACCCCGGTCGGCAAGGGGATTGAGATCATGGAAAGTCTGCGTGGCCATACCAGCGGCTTTTCGGTTCCCACCTATGTGGTGGACGCGCCGGGCGGTGGCGGCAAAATTCCGCTCAATCCCAATTATCTGGTGTCTTTGTCCACCAATAAGGTGGTGCTGCGCAATTATGAAGGGGTGATCACCACCTATAAAGAGCCGGACAGGTATGAACAGCATTTCTGTGATCGCAAATGTGATGCCTGTGACCTGCAATTGCAGCTGGATGATGCCGAGGAATGCCGCGCCATCGGTATAGAAAAGCTGTTGGCAGACCATGATCAGACCATCTCCTTAACCCCCGAAGACAATGAAAGGATGGGGCGCCGCGCACTATGAGTGATGAGATTGTCCACTTTAAACATTCGCAGTTGCAACACGGCAAAAGCAATGATCGTGTCTATCTGATGAAGGTGGACGAGCGTGACTTGCCGGAGGTGATTGAGTTGGCCGAAACACTGGCCGAGGAACACGGTTACAGCAAGCTGTTTACCAAGGTTCCGGCCACGTTGGAACGTGCCTTTTTCGCCCATGGTTTCATCGAGGAAGCTCGGGTTCCTGGTCTGTTCGGTGGTGAACAGGAAGGGGTTTTTCTCAGTCGTTTTGTCGACGCTCAACGTGGTGAAGAGCAGTATGTCGATACCGTTCAGGATGTGCTGGCTGCCGCCCGGGCTAAGACGACCGTATCGTTTACCGACGCCGTATTGCCCGCAGGCTACTCCTGTCAGCTTCTTGGTCCGCAGGATGCTGAGGACATGGCCGCCCTGTATAAGGTGGTTTTTGAATCCTATCCGTTTCCGATTCATGATCCGGACTATCTGCGTCAGACCATGGATGAGGATGTGATCTATCACGGCATTCGTCATCACGGTGTGCTGGTCGCGGTGTCTTCATCAGAGATGAATGTGGCGCAAAAGCATGTTGAGATGACCGATTTTGCCACCCATCCCGATCAGCGCGGTGCCGGTCTGGCCAGTTTTCTGCTCGAAGAGATGGAGCAGGATATGCGCCGCCGTGGCATCCGCACCGCATTTACCATTGCCCGAGCCTATTCGTTCGGCATGAATATCACCTTCAGCAAGCACGGTTACCGCTTTACCGGCACGCTGGTCAATAACACCCAGATCTTTGGCCAATTGGAGAGCATGAATATCTGGTTCAAGGCGTTGTAACCAGCTTGATACCGAACCGTTTCTTTTAACGCACAAGAGCATAGGTTTTACACAACACAAAGGGGAAAACATGTCTGATGACCGTGGCGCCACCACGCAAACATGGCAGCAACAACTGGCTAACTTTGTCAACACCATCGAACGACTCGAGCAGTATGTGAATCTCACCGACGATGAACGGCAGATTCTCGAAAAGAATAAGACCACCTGGGGCACCACCCCCTACTTTGCCTCGCTCATGGACGCAGATGATCCGCAATGTCCGATCCGCAAGCAGGTCATCCCATCAAGCCTGGAACAGCAAAATACCTACGGCATGGACGATTACCTGATGTGGAAGGAGAATCGCGACACCGAAGAGCAGCGGCCGGACAGCATTGCCCGCCAGTACAAGGATCGCGTGGCCTTTACCGTCACCCAGACCTGCGGTATTTATTGCCGCCACTGCTTTCGCAAAGAGTTGGTGGTGGATGGTGACCTGACGCTCGACTTTAATGTCGATGACGGGTTGGAGTGGATCAGCCAGCATCCCGAAGTGCGTGATGTGCTGATCACCGGCGGTGATCCGTTGCTGCTCCCTGATGAAAAGATTGCCTACCTGATTGAGCGGTTGCGGGCGATTCCCCACATTCAAATGATCCGTTTCGGTTCACGGGTGCCGATTGTGTTGCCGCAGCGTATTACCCCGGAATTGAAAAAGATTCTCGGCGGCAACCATAAGGTGCCGATCTGGCTGAATACCCAGTGCAACCATCCCAAAGAGCTGACCGAACACACCGCCCAGGCGGTGTACGATCTGATGACCTGCGGCGTTAATGTTGGTAATCAGGCGGTCCTGCTCAAAGGGATTAACGACGATGTTGAGACGTTCCGTGAACTGCACCAAAAACTGTTGCGGGTGCGTATCCGTCCCTATTATGTGTTTTACTGCGAAGCGGCGCCGGGCATCGATCATTTCCGCACGCCGGTGGAAAAGGGAGCCGAATTGATCCGCGATGCCCTGCGTGGCCATACCACCGGTCTGGCGCAACCCATGTACGTGGTGGCCACCAATGTCGGCAAGATTCCGCTGATGCCGGACTACTACATGATCGACAAGGACGACGAGCAATACACCCTGCGCAACCATAAAGGCCAGATTACTCATTTGCCCAATATTCCAGAGTGATGTGAAAGGCCGTAATTGATAAAAAGCCCCCGGTCATGATATGGCCGGGGGCTTTTGGGGTTGATTCGCTATGGAGTGGACTATTTAGATAGTGGTGGAGTGCTATTGAGGTTGGGGATGTAGAAAAGTAATCAAGCAACAAAATTCCTTTTGGTGGCCCAAATAGAGGGATATTGCAATTCAAGACATGCCATTGTTCATTGAGCACATCAGAAGTTTTTGACAGCTGAAAAAATACCAAAGGCAATAAAAATCAAGCCGCTTGTCAAAAATTTAACGCTGAAAAAAGTTGCATCCAAAGGTACTTTGCAGAGTTCAAATCTTATTTCATTTACAAGTCTGCCTGCATCAGAAAATGAATCTTTACCCAATACTCTTACAAATCCTGTAAAAAAAAGGGATTACACCCATACTGAATAGATGTATTCGTGTTTAAGAGTTTTAGGGTGGAGATTGAATTGGTAGCGCCGGAAGCGCCTGTCGAGAGCAATCCACCTGTTTCTGCCCGCTCAAAGGGGAGTTTATTTAAGACAAGAATCTTTTCAACAGCCTCTTCAAGTGCCGGTTTGGTTGTGTTGAAAATAGTAAGCCCTCCCGCTAATTTCACAAGGGTAAACAGCAAGATATACACTGGAAAAATCGCCCCAATTGACAGAAAAGAATTTTTATCTACGGCTGCGTAGAGAGCAAAAACAAAGTGTGGCAGAAAGACAAATAAGAGCAAAACCTGAAAGGCTTTGCATGATAAAAAAACAGGTTTTTTTGTCTTCCAAGCAAAACTAGAAATGTAAAGCTGAATCATCCCTAACAATATTGTCACTGTCGAATAAATTACATTTTGAGTCATTGTAAATCCATATCGATAAAGAACTGAACACTATCTCATGAAAACTACAAACCATTTTTATTAATAAAAAAGTACACAGCATAAACTACAATAATTACCATATCGTACTTATCAAACATGTCAGATATTGATTTATAGCTATTAACAACCTTATCTCTATGGATAAATGGAAGACTGAAAAGTAAAAAAATTGGCATCACAACAGCACCAAAGTTTTTGAATGGTTCAATGTCTAGAATAAAACAAAATAGTGGTATTATAAAAGAAATCGAAAGAAGAAGAAAGCTTATTGCTTTCTTTCTAAAGAATAAGTATATAAAAAAACAGACAATATGGCCATATTATAATGATATTCTTCAACTAACATAATATGTCACCATTTTTTCTACAATTAAAACCGACTGGCACATACTCTAGGGCTATGTATGCACCAATAAGAATTATAATAAATATTGGTGAAAAGAAAGAAATGAATGGAGCTAGCAACAATATTTCTTTAATAACTTCTTGAGTGAATTGCTTTATAGCGTCCTTAGTGTTATGGTCGCCTAACAAAGCTGATGTGGCTCCAAATAGTCCGAAAAAAACAATCAAAGAATAAAAACTTCCTGATGCAATCGATGCCAGGAATAACCCAGCTCCCAACATTAGAGGGGAAAAGAAAAAGGCTACTACCAATAAAAGGATTAAGAGTAGGATCATCGCTCCGCTCGAACCGCCACTTATCATATAAGCTCCAGCTCCAGTTTTAGGATTATTAATAATATATCCGCATCCAGACCATCCATGAAAGCTTATATTGCCTTTTGAAACTGTTACTATCTTTCCGGCATTGACAGCATTCTGGATATCTGTTTTGACCTGAAAGCACCCATAGGGTCAGGTCTTGAATTGAAGCATTGTTTGAGGAAAAGTTGTAATTCAAGATCTGCTTCTGTGGTTTGACTAAAAGGAGAGATGCTTCTTTCCTTCGCTGTATGAGCGGATCAATCCCTTTTCTCAGGGTGCCTTTCATAAAACCCCTCCAGGGGTTCCATGTTGGAACCACAGGCTGTGCACTTGCCGCTGTTTTTGTCCATTTGCCATTTTTTTAGAACGTTTTCGCACTTTGTACAGATATATGAGTCATTACTGCCCTTGAGAAAGATCAACATCATCGTATAAATGATGAAAAAACATATTACATTGGCCGTGTAAATGATCATGGCCTTAGGGAGTAATGCCAAAAAAGCTTCCCATGGAATAGGCTTGATATCCCCTGCCCATTTATTGTATCCAACTTTTATACAGATTAAAAAGAAGGGTAGTATCAACAACGAAAAAATAGCTACTCGCTTGGCTGATTGCTTTATGTATTTCATTGTTTCCATTTTTCAATGACCGCCAATCTTGAAAAGATGCTCTGGCTGATTGCTTTCAAAAGGTTACTTCAAATTCAACTATGTACCGGTCGGTCCAGAGAGCGGTATTGGATTGCTTCGGCCAGATGGGGTTGAAGAATGTTTTGTTCGCCACTCAGGTCGGCAATGGTGCGGGCGACTTTGAGAATGCGGCCATAGCTGCGTGCTGACAGGCCGAGGCGCTGAGTGACCTGGGCGAGGAGTTGTTCTCCTTCGCTGTTGAGGGCGCAAAAGGTGCGAATGTGTCGCGACTGCATTTGGGCGTTGGTGTAGGGCTGATGTTTGTGGAACCGTTCGCGTTGCACCTGACGGGCGAGTTCGACCCGGCGGCGGATGGTTTCGCTCGATTCGCCGTTCTGGTTGTCGACCAGGCCCTGATGATGGACGCGCGGTACTTCAATGTGTAAATCGATCCGATCAAGAAGGGGCCCGGATAAGTGCATGCGGTAGCGCTGCAGCTGTTGTGGTGTGCAGTGGCAGGTGTGATGACTGTCGCCAAGGTAGACTCAGGGATAGGGATTCATGGCCGCGACCAGCATGAAGTTGGCCGGATAGGTCAGGCTCAGTGCCGCGCGGGGGGGGGGCAGTATACAGAACGTCATTTCTACTCATTCTTCGAGACCCGTTTCTGAGGCGTCAATGTCCGCTGTGTAGTTCGATTTCTTCTGCGGACGACAACAGGAGAAAGTCTTGCAATCCGCTACAAGGTCAAGCAGCGGCGCACCCTGACCATCACATCATCCTGCCCGGCAGGATGGGTCCTTATGCTGCTGCAACCGAGTTCAATATACTGTCCCCAGAACTGCCAGAACTGCCCCTGGTGTAGGTGAGGTCATGGCCCTGACCTGGGTTTTGGAGATCGGTGAGCCGCAACGTTTCAAAAATGCTCGGCAGGCCATCAGTTACTGTGGACTTTGCAGCGCTCAAAAAGAATCCGCAGGTAAAGAAAGGCGAGGGCCAATTTCAAAAAAACGCAACAAACACCTGCAAACGAAGCTGATTGAAGCGGCAAGGCTGGCTCCACATTGGAACCCCCAGCTTGCGCTGATCCACGATAAAGAACTTAAAAAAGGAAATCGCAACCGGGCGACCCTGGCTGTAGCACGTAAACTCGTTGAATATATGCTGGCGGTTGAGAGACGTGGCACTCCATTTAAACAGGAGGTCAGTGCCAAGGTTGCATGAAAGGGAAGGCGAATAGATAGATTACCATGAATTCACACGATCTCCCGCCGGGCCTTGCCTTTCCGGAGACTGCGCAAGCTTGGCTGTGCGCCATCATATACTGTTTCAAGGCTGGCGGGTTGGCCCAATTCAATCTTCCGAGACGGGAGCATCGTTTCCCTGAGACGGCACATGGATGTCTGGTCGCCTGACAGGCGGACCACAAGAACAAGATCAAAAAGATCGAAACGAATTCGTGAGGCTGCAACAAACTAGGCTTGGAGGATATCCGAAGCTAAAGGGAAATCTCCGTTTTCCCCTTGACTTTACTTATCATGGATGTTCCCAGACTGCCAGAACTGCACCCAGAACTGCACCCAGAACTGCACCCAGAACTGCACCCAGAACTGCACCCAGAACTGCACCCAGAACTGCACCCGATAGGACACAGCTAGGGTACCGATTATATTCTGGTCCGCAACTGCGGAAAAGGGCATCGCTTCATGTCAACACGAAGCAGCCTTCAACCTGATGGGTGACTGGCGCAGTAAATGCTGACGCGAAACCTGTGAAGATACGGCAACAGTAAAGAATCAATAACACCAAGTAAAAAACAAGGCATATCAATGCTTATGGGGGACCTCTGTGCTATTGACAGCAGCCTTTTAATGGGTAACCCCGTGGGTTTCTGTGCGCTTTGGCAAGGGATAAGCGTACCAGTGGTAGAGGGAACCAGCTCTTTGCTCTACCTATGCCCCCGCATGCCTCATGCCGCGTATTAAATCCACTTCGAAAGACAATCATAAAACATTGCCACACTAAGAATGTTGAACAAGAAAAATACTGCTTTATTTTTTATATTAAATACATCTTTGTACATACGAGTATTGCCCCTTGGGAAAATTTTAAAAAAACTCAAATCAACTACAAGCATAAAGTAAATATACGATAAAAAGAATAAAAACATCGCCACATAGGCAAGGTTAATCAATTGACCAGAACCGTATGCCTGAAAGGTAATATTTGTATAATCACTAACAATATCAATTGAAAAAAGAAAGAATACATACATATATAGTACAGTACAAACACCAGTTAAAAGCCTAACAATCTTGCTTGACAGAAAAACAAAGTCCTTATTATAATATTTTTCAACTGATAACTGCATGTAGACATTAGAAATAAAAAAACCTAATATTCCAAAATTACTTATAAATATACTTACAATGCTACATCCAGACATAATAAACATAAATGTCCACTGAGTTAAAATAAATAACTTATAAAATAAAAAATAATTATTTTTTTCTTTATTTGTGTTTATTACCGACCAAGCATACCAAGGAGCAAATATAAATAACTTCAAGCTCAACAAAATGCACATATATATAATAATCCTATATTTTATCAGAGAAAAATGGTCCAAGTAAGTCAAATAATATTTGCGTGAAAGGTATTAGGATTTTAGGCAGTGCGTTAAATTCCGATTCACGACCAATAAATATGGGCACAAAATTAGTGAAAATTGTCAAAATGGATCGAGTCTTAATGAGCTTGTCGGCCATTTCTTGTGACATTTCTCCCGCTTCTACCTTGTCTAAATAGCTATTAATTCCAGATAGGTAGCTCCTTAGCGCATAGCCAATTAATGCAACACCTAAAATTAGCGCTAGAGGGGCGGTGGTAAGAGCCACTAAAAACACTACTGGAATAATAAAGCTAGCGAGGGCCATATATACAAAAATACTCCCGCTGCTCCCTCCACTAATCATATATGCCCCAGCACCAGTCTCCGGGTCGGTGATGATATACCCACATCCCGTCCATCCATAGAAACTAATGTTGCTTCTAGAAACAGTAACCACTTTCCCTGCATTAACAGCATTCTGGATGTCTGTTTTGACCTGTGAGCCTATTTGCAACTCCGGCAGTATAGTTGAAAGATTGTCCTGATCAATCGTATAGATCGGAATGTTCTGTTCGTTAGCCAGGGCTAAAGCCTTGACCGTACTGATGGCGTAAGCGGGACTTTCCTCAGTCGAGAACAGTTGTTCGGGCACTTCATGTTCCAACGCGGAAGACGTCATGCCACTGCTGAGCATGTACTGTTTCACCTGATCGTTGTCGCCATTCTTGGCCTTGGCCGCCTGCATCAGGTAGTCGGCATCCATGTTAAGACCGCCCGGCTTGACAAAGCGAGGGATACCCCACAGCGTCAATACCTGGAGCTTGGTGGCGAAGATGGTTTCCGACGGCAGGGTCAGGGCGTTGACGCCCATGGCTTTTGAGGTGATGAAATTAAACGCGCCGAGTTCGGCGTGATAGGAGATGGCTGTGGCGTAAAGCAGGTCTCCGATCAGATCGTCTTTGTCCAAATTCGTGAAGTCCTGCGTTTCAAGTTTTGTTTTCGTTGTTTCCAGGTTTGTTTTCAAAGCTTCTAGCTGTTCTTTGCTGATGCGCCCAGGGTTCAGGCCGATGGCTTGATATTCTCCGGCATTGATATAGTTGGAAACGTTGGAGGAGCCATAGCCTGGGTCGCGAAACGACATGGTGAAGCTATTGGTGCCTCCCAGACCGACTGGTTCTCCGCTGGCGACGATCTCTCCGTCAATTTTCAATTCCGGTATAACGTTGATCAGATAGGCGGGTAGCTTTGTCGGGAGCTCATCGATTTCGATGGGTGTGCCGTCGGCATGGGGCTCCGGCAGATAGGATTCGAGCACCGCTTCATCACTTGCCGTTGCCGGTGAGTAGCTGAGCGTGATTTTTTTGCCCGCCAGTTCCGGCCAGCTCTTTGTCAGGCGCAAGGTCAAATCCTGCGTCTCCGTATCGTCAAGGTCGGCGTAAGGATCGTCGGCTTCCTCATTTTCGACAACGAATGTCACTTTGTGCCTCAATGAGTCCGGGATGTCGGAAAAAGCCTGGCCGACGACCGCCGTACGATAAGGCAGGGTTCCCAGTAAAAAGGACGACTCCTCTATAACGACCCCTTTTTTGCCCAACACATCACCGACGGTTGCATCCGGGTGATTCTGCTCGAAATACGCTTCCACTTCGGCCTGGTAATCCTGCATCGTCTGTTGGAGATAGAGGCTGTCGACCCCTGTCGCATAACCCTGCTCCTCATTGATCGTGGCCGTTGCCTGAATGTGGTCAAGCAGGGCTTGGCCGTCAAAAGGAACCGCGGCCTGAATGTCCATGGCACTCGTGTAGTCATATTGTTTAAACGATGGATCAAGATCGATCCAAGTATCGGCTTGCAGGTGTTTGGCACCCCGCGAGGGAATATAATCGACGAACGCTTCAACCCAGACGTGTTCAATACGCGCCGCGACAATTTTTCCGTCGGAGACAAGACCTTTAGTCGGAACGCCGCCGCTGGACATAAAGTCGAGGGCCGCCAGGGGATCGCTAAAATCGCCAACCCAATTCATGATCTTGTCAATAGGCAGTTCAACGGTTCCCATCACATAGCGTGCCTTAATGCCCGAAGTGCGAAGCAGGGCAATCAGAAGAGAGGCGGTATCAAAGGCATTGCCTTGACCGGTTTCAAGGGTCATCTGCGCGCCCTGGATAGAACCCCAGGTGGGAACAAATTCAATATTGTTGCGCACCCAGTTGTAAATCTGGACAGGGTCGTGATTGAGTTCCGCTGCCTTGGCCTGAATATCCTGGGTAAATTGCACTTCAATGGTTTCAGAAAGCTCTATGGGACCGAAGGGGTTTTCAACCGGGTCGGTCGAGGCCAAAAGGATATGGCGTTGGTTGATCAAGGAGGTTTTCGCCTGATTCAATTCCTGATCAAATTCTTCCCGTTTCATCCGTGGTTCTTTATAGAGCGGTTTGAGCAGGCGGTGAGGAAGGTTTTCAGGGTCCAGCTGTTGGTATCTTTTTGGCGTTATGGCTTTTTTAAAATGTGTCATGGCTGTTTCAGCGGCAAGGCTGAAGTTGCTGCGGTCTGTCGGTGTGGTGAGTTCCTGAATGTTTTGCTTCAGCTCGGCAATATTGTTTTCATAGGTGGCAATAAATCTTTCGTGACGTTGAAAGATGGTCTCGTCAACGCCTGCTTGAAACAGTTTTTGGTGGGTTTTGTCAAACCCTTGGCGGATCTCCCGGTCAAGCCGGTCAACCTCCTTGAGCTTTTCCCTCAGATCTTTACGCACTTGCTTTAAATCATCCCCCGGATCAGCCAAGGTGGTTTCGATCTCGGCAATAAGGGTTGCAAGCTGCTCTTCGGGAGACGTTTCAGGCTGACCTGAGGTGTTGGTAACCTGCTGACTGTTTATGCTGACGGCATGAGCTAGAGTCGCGCCTCCTGCGCTCGTCCAAGAAAAGAATAATACGGTAACAAAGGCAATGTTTTTTAAGGTCCGGCTGAACATATATCCTCCAAATTTTCTTTTGAAAATCATCAATCAACTCAATAAGTGATGGCCATTTTTACCACAGGCTCAACGTCTGGATGATTCGCATGAAACCATTCAGTTGTTGATGCAGGATATCCGAATTGAAAGGCAGCTCCTCAACCATCTCAAGCACATCCAAGGTCTCATCAATGATCAGGCTGTAATCTCCTGGATCGGATTGTGGCAGCGCACTGATTCTTTGCAGAGCTGACAAAATATCGACCAGAGCATCGTAGGAGTCCGGATGGTCGGATTGCATCTCGGTAACGTTTGCCATGGCTTCGCTCAACAGCAACGTGGAATCCGTTGCAACGCTGAAGGTTTGTCGCAAAGAGCCGAACAGAACATCTTCATTGCCCAGATTCAGGAAAATATCGGTTTGCTTGGTAAAATCGCCGACCTGATTCGGGAAACGAACAAAATAGTAGTAGCTTTGCGGTTCTGAGTCTCTCAGGTCGAGGTGGTATGCCAAGTCGCTTTGGTTGAGGTCAAAGAGCGGAAGCGGCGTTAATGCCTCATCAAGTGTCTCAACGGCAGTAACGGATATATCTACTCCACTGATACCTACAGCCGTTTCGAGCAAGCCGATACCGAATGGTTCAGCATCATTGCGTCCTGATAGCAGATAGTCCGCAGCATGGTTCAAAATGGCAGAGTGAACGGAGTCGCCGCTTTTCAGGGCCGATTCAAAAATATTGTAGGCCGCAAAAACGGTTTTACCCTGACCATACTCATTCAGAACAAGAGCGGGGACATCTTCACTGCATTGCATCCAGTTCGGTATCGTCCCTGTGACTGTGAACGGGCCAAAAGAGGTCTCGGCTTGTTGGTCGAGATCGCAGCAAGGGGTTATGGTGACCAAGGCATCTTCAATGACACGTCCATCGGCACAATCAATCCTGAGTGACAACCGATAGTCATCATCGAGAACGGTATCCGTAGCGGACAAGGACAGCGTGATCCCCTCCGAGCAGATTTCATCAATGGTTAACTCTGCGTCAGAAGAGCTTGTGGCGTTATTGATGTTCGTTAGCGGTAAACTGGACACAGAAACCTGTTCTTCATCAATAAGCGACAGTTTTATAAACTTACGCTTGTACAAAGAAAGCGTGACCACATCGCCTGAATTGAGAGTTTCCGGATAGTTGAGAGATATTTTTTTCAAGCCGTTGCAAAATTTTTCGCCGGGGACAATGGCAACGACTGTTCCGCTCTCGGGCTTTGTTCGCAGAATGCGGCCATGAATTTCAGCCGAACGTTCCTGCGTCAATACGCTGTCATATAGATAGAGCTCGTTTTCTTCGTCAAATGGATCGGCAAAGTTGAAGTTAAACATGTCTTGAAACGAGGGGAAAATGCTACTCCCCAAGCCTGAATTGACGACACCGGTGAATTTGAGACCAAAAGCATCCTGAAAAACGGGGTGGACGCTATTCCCCCAACTGGAAACCAGTAAACCGATGTGGCCAAAGGAAACGGCTTCACGGATTTCCCGCAAGAAGTTGGCATCCAGTGGGGTGTCTTGGCTGATAATCATGACAACATTGTTAAAACCTGATCTGAAATATGCGCGGAAGGTATCTTTATCCGTGACTACTGAAACATATTCATCAGGCGTTTTGAATGACGATGAAACAAAATCACGGATGTCTTCCATGGAATGTCCCAGTTTCAAAAAGCAACTTTTCCGGGAAATGTCTTCCGTCCAGACCAACACTCGTGGCGAATGAAGAAGTTTGGCGTCAACCGACAAATCTAAAAGTGTGATGGGGATATTATGTTTTGTTTCCACATTTTCAGCGTTATCGACACTATAAAAATGTAGAGAGTGCTCGCCGGGGGAAAGATCGGTTAATCGGAACGCCGTATCATACAGAGACCAACCCGTATCCTCATCAAAGTTATAGTAGGTTGCTTTAACCCCTGACTGATCATCTGTAGCAGTCATGGTTAAGGAACTCTCCGGTGTCAGATACGTCATTCCGTCACCCGCGGTATATTGCGGATCTGCAATATCGAGCACCGTTTCTGGCGCAGTGCTGTCAGAAAGGACTTCAAAGGAAATGAGCTCGCCCATGGTTTCATTGCCTGCGCCGTCTTGTGCTCGAACGACAAGACTGTGGATACCGTCATCCTGATAGGTGGTCTCCCAAAAGGCGGAGTAGATATCGTCTTGAGTTAACGGCATCATTGTCCAGTCGCCACTATCCAGAGAATATTCCACTGTTGCAACGCCGGACACGGCATCTGTCGCATGGGCTGTCACTTCAACACCGGAACGGTAGGTTTCATTGGCAACAGGACTGACGACACCAAGCGTTGGCGGAGTTTCGTCAAGGATATAGAAAGAAGCCACTGTCATCCATGGCCCATAAAGTAAACCGTCATGGGCCCGGGCGCGCCAATAATAGGTGTGTCCTTCGATCAAGGACGCTGGAACCGAACACTGAGTCAGATCCTTGGTGCTGCTGGTGGTGGCTGTAAAGGCTTGTGTTGTTAGCTCGCTCTCCTGGTATATTTCAAATTCATAGCTGAGCTTGTCGTTGTTCGGATCGACAGCATTGCTGACGCTAAGCAAAACTTGCGCTTTCGTTACTCCGGCGCCATTAGTAGGAGAGGCGAGTGCTGGTGCTGTTGGTGGACCTTCTACGCGAAAAGCTGCACCATTAAGAGTCTGCTCAACCTCGTCAATGGTTGCCGAAAGAACAACAAGATAATCCCCCGCCGAGTAATTTTCGACATTGAGAGGGCGGTCTTCACTATAGGCTTCACCCTTGGCAAGTGACGACTGAATAGTTTCTGTGCTGATGACGGTCTCATCCGCTGTATCAACAATCCGTATTGTGAAAGTAACGGCATCAAGGTCAATATTGCCGGCATTGACGACCGTTATTGTTGACGTCAGTGCTTCACCGGTGAGGATTTCCTGCTTGTTCAGCGAAATCCGGCCATTAAGCAGCACTTTGGGGTCGCTTGTACTGGTGATAACAAGATCGCGGGATGCTGACGTAACGACCGTACCTGAGTTGTCTCGTATCTGGACATTAACAAGATAATTACCGGCCGTATTTGCACCGGTATCCCAGTAGTTATTGAGAAGAATCGACTGGCCGGGCGAAAGAGTGGAGATGTTCTCCGTGGCGGAAAAGAGGGTGCTTCCTTGTGGATCTGTAATAATAATTTCAGCAAAAAGATTTTCCCAAATTGACCCGGATGTGATTGTTGAAGTTAATGTCGCGGATTCGTTGGGATTGTAAGAAACTTGATCAACAAAAACTTCGACATCAATTTCTTTATCGATGACTGTAGGGATGAATAAAACCTCTTTTTCTAAAAAGACTGCACTGTCTCCACTGATTTCAATTTTAAAGATTGTGTCCTGAGAAATTTTCTCAAGCGAGTCAATGGACCTAGTTTCTCCAGCGGCGATGCGAACAGTTTGCTGATCAATCAGGGCATTGTGATTGTCTGTAATGCGAACGTTGAGTTCGAGCTCAACGTTTCCAGGATTGTTCAAGCTAAGATGCAACAGAAAGGCTTCTTCATCGGCTGTTTCCGGTGCTTCCAGAACAGCCTCAAGCTGTGGGGAAGCGATTTCGTATTGACTGCTGAACTCGGAGAGAGTGGTTCCATTTTGCAGAAGCAGGCCACTCAGAGCAAAAATTCCTTCATCTCCGGCTATCGTGGTAAACGAAAAGTCATGATGACCAAATGCCGGCATGTCAAACAATTCCCAATAAAGGGATTCTGAAGATACCTCGCTATTGATACTAATCCCAGTGTCCGAAATGTAGGCCTCAGTGGAATTTCGGACAGACCCTTGAACAAGAATCTTTTCTCCTGGCTTATAGACTTTTTTGTCGGTAGAGAAGGATAATTGCATTCCATCCTCAACGACACAAAAGGGTGTGCTGGCATCGGCGATAACTTGTCCGCTCTGTGAAATGATGTGTCCACGCAAAAAGAATTTGCCGGCAATGCTAACCGAGGGAACAAGTTCGCTGAAATCAGCGCTTTCTTCTGAAGAAAGCGCGTCGACCGGCAAGGTTGTCTCCCAAATCGACTCACCAGCCTCTGCTCCCTTGGTTACGGTAACATCATGAAGAATCGGGGTAATGCCGTTATCGGTTGTGGCCAGTGTAGCTTCCACTTCGATCCAACGGCCTTTGGGGCTTGTGATTTTGGATCCGCTTGTTGAGATGTGATCGCTCCATTCCGCGTCAATGAGGGCTGTTTCCGTGTCTGCTGAGCGGGTTCGGAACTGGATTTGAGTTCCTTCAGGAATTTCAGCATTGTAAGAAAGCTTGCCCCATTCATCATCTCTGGCACTGTCGTACTTAAAGGTTATTGTCCCTGTTTCCGGATAGGTGTGTGGCGTTACGATAAAATTGTCGAAAAGGGTTTCCACCCGCCCCCCTTGTCCATAGCACATAAGGCGGACCCAGGTTGGTCCGGCTGGTTTATTGTAAAACGTCTTGAATCGACGCCAAGTGGAATTTCTCCAGTAATAGGTGGTGTAAGTGGAGCCTACCCGGGTAATTCTAAACCGTCCTGTTGTTGATGCCGCGCCGGCATTACTGTACCCACCAGTGGTTGCAATCGTTCCATAGGTGGGAGAGCGCCCCCAGACATCGACACGGACTTTCCAGGTGTCATTACGAAATTCAAGTCCGGCAGGGTGGTTGTTTCCGCCGCTGTTCCATGCACTGACAATGTCATAATCAACAACGGCTTCAAAGTCACCGGTTATTTTTTGTGCGGTTCTCAGGTGTGAGCTGATCCAGTTTCGGTCAGGGTTGTTTGGCAGAGACACGCCAATCGTCCCATCCTGTTCTTCGGGTGGATAAGGTGAAACCTCTGAGGAGTGATCCCACCTCCAACGGTCCTCATTCCATTTGCCGTCATCGAAATTATCGCCAAAAGCCATTAAGCTTACAGCGTCAGCTATTTCATAGGTGTCGATACCAGAGCGTTCAGCCTGCTGAAAATCGAATTCACTGCTCCAGGTCTTTTCTAAATAATTAGCGTCTTCCGCAACGACTTCGAGATGAAGAGTACTCTGTTCCAATGGCATAATGCCGTTGGTAACTATCGAAGTGCTGTTGATGTCCTCACTGAGTAAGTAAATATATTCCTCTGTTTCAACTTGCAGGCTTGCGCTGGAGCCATTGATGACAAGCGGAAAATCGTTGGAACTTTCTTTGCCGGTTTCTGTATCTTTCAGGGCAACAATGAGATGGTAGTTTCCCGCTGATGTTCCAGCGGGGATTAAGAGTTGCAGAGGTATGGCGGTACCTGGAGGAATGACAAGGGTTCCTGTTTCTTGAGTAAGCAACGCTGAGTTATCGTCATAAAGCTTGAGTGCGTATTGAGCGGACGTCTCCGTGCCGCCGTTGTTGGCGACAACGGGCTGAATAAACTCTTCCGGCAAATACGTTTCTTTTTCAAGAGTTTCCAGGGACAACAGTGAATAGGGAATTGCCAGTTGGATCGTTGTGTGAACAGATGAACCGGATGATAGCGTTGCCGTTACCTGGGTGACATGATTTCCTGATGAGAGTGATGTCGGTAATAAAAAACGATAAAGCAGATCTTCAACATCATTTCCACTGTCAAGAGAGGAAGAAAGTACTTTTGTTTCCGAATATTCGGCATCAGAAACGACAGCCGCAATGGAAACTTCGTCGCTTTCGGAGTGATTAAGGTTAAACTTACCGCTGTTTGTCAGAGAAACAAACAGGTTAGCCATCTCACCGGCGCGAAGAAAAGCGCTGTCGTAGTGCGCCGCAAGTTCCACCGTGTTTGGTAAAACAATTTCCGTCTCCTGTAAGGCATTTGTTTCATCTTGCTGCGTATACTTCAGAATGTAGTTACCGAATTTAAGGTCGGGGATCTCCATCTGAAATTCAAGCGTTAGACTCTCTCCCAAATCAAGGCTGAAATCTTGAGCTTGAGACCATACGTTTTCACCATTGGGGGCAATCAGTACCACTTCCAGACTGCCTGAGGAGACGGGTAAAAAGACATTATTAGCCAGGTTGAAGAATAGGGTGTTTTCCCCTGCCTGGAACTGTTCGGGCAATTCGGGAGAAATAGAAACGTCACTGATCGCGACGCCAAAACGGGTGGTCCCGCTACCAAGGAGGGAGCCAGACGGATTAGTAAATTCAGCGGAAACCCTACAGTAACCGCTTAGCATTTGCTCCGGAAGGGTGATCTCATAAGCCTGGGCGGATGAGTTATTTGCCGTTAGCGTCTTATCAAGTGTAGATTCAAAAATAACGGCATCATTGGTATCACAAACCTGCACATGCAGTGAGCCCGAGTGTTCAATGTCTTCCGTATTCTTTAAGTAAATATTCAGGTTGACATGTTCACCATACTGGTAAATTGATTTGTCCGTTTGCAGGGTGATGTCCACAGTGGATAACGTCGCAGTGGAGAGTTTCGGACTAAACACCAAAACCCCGCCCTCTTCAAGGTTTCCTGAATATCGAGCATTAAAATATTCTGGTTTCGACGTTGATGTCGCCACTTCAATTGGACCTGCAGGAACATCATCCAAAACATAACGACCATCTTCCCCGGTAACGGTTTGCAAATCGTCATTAGCCACGATGGTAACATCCGCAAAAGGCATATCTAAATCCGCATCCCAAACAGTACCCTGAATTGAGGCGCTAAGAGGATAGGCGCCAAGCCCGATGCTTCCGACATCATTCACAACTCCGGCGGCAATGGATGTTGTCAGAGTTCGTGAGCTGTAGCTTGCATGAGATAGCAGGACTTGGTGCGATCCGCTTGGGACTGTCTCAAAAATAAATTTCCCATCGTCGCCAGTCGTTGTTGAGAGCGAAGGGGTATCAATAAATTGCAGTGTCACTCCTTCTATCGGAGTATTTAAAGAGGCATCCACGATTTTGCCGGTGAGAGTCCCAGTAAAAAGCTGTGGCTGTAAAGCGACATCGAGCTGCTGAATGTAAGTCGATGTTTTGATGTAAAAAGTTCTGCCGGTATAACCTTTCGCGGAAACTTTCAATGTTAGGTCGGCGGGATGGTCGATGTTGTCGATGGCGTAGGTGCCCAACACGTCGGAGCGGCCGGTTTGCATCGTCTGCTCAATGAAAACTTCTGCATTCTCTATGGGGGTTCCGGAAAGTCTGTCGGTGATCAGTCCTTTTAGAAGCATCTTGGAAACAGTAAGGTCGAGGGCGATTGTCCCAAGGTCAATCGTTTCGCCGCCGGAAATCGCGACTCTGAATGTTCGGCCATCAACTGCTGGCCCACCAATGACAACTTGATAAATTCCAGGTTGTAATCCTTCGATTTTAAATTTCCCTTCATTGTCTGCATCTGGTTCGATGGAAATATTGTCTCCCAGTGAGACTGTAATTCCCTCTTCTTCAGGGAGGTGATCCATGGGTAGGCCAAAATGGCTTTCAATGACTTTTCCCATTATGGTGCCAGTATTTATCGCAGTCGCGCCGATTTGTAGCTGAGGACTGTAGTAGAGAGTTGTTCGAGGTAAGATTTTTCCTGTCGTAGAAGAGAGTGCGTAGCCCTCTTTTGCGACAGCAATCATGACATCGCCGGGAGTGACATAGTCAAAGAGGAAATGTCCGTCAGAACCGGTCATGATGGTGCCGTCCCATGATCCAGATACCGTTATGAGTGCATCAGTTACAGGCGCACCAGACGGGTCGGTGATGGTTCCCTCAATAGTTCCGGTTGAGAAGCTGGACACAAGTTCTATATCCATAAGGGTGCTTGTTTCATTGACAACCACGTTGGCTGATACTTGCACCGTTTGGTAAGAGTCCAGAGAAATGGTAAGAGACTGCTCACCTGATGGAACATTGTTTAGGATGAAGTGTCCCGTTGCATCTGTATGTGTGCTGACTAAGGGATTGCTGTCAAGATTGATAGTGACGTTATCAAGTCCTTGTGCTGTTGCGTAGTCCACGACCTTTCCAGAGATAACCCCTCCTGCAGGGGGCAGCGGTGGTGGTGCAGGCATGTTCTCTGAAAAATAAAGAGCCCTGAGTGCCAGAGCCGTCAGAAACGCACTTTGCTTCCATGAGCCGTCAATAGATTGTTCCGCCTTGATAAAAGTTACAGTTCCATCAAGTATTGATAGATTTTCAACAACGGGGAGCAAGGCTTCGTAGGCTAAAGATGTTTCACTGACTAGGCTGTTTGCTCCAAAAGAGCCATCTGTATTTTGAAGTCCGAAAAGATATGTAGTGGCATTGTCAACAGCCTCAGCGAGAGTGGCAACCTGTGGGAATTTTTGAAGAGTTATGTCAACTAGGGCTGTTATATAAAGGTTGCTGCCGTCTTCGGGAAGGAACCCCCAGCCACCGTCTTCATTCTGATTTTGCACGAGAAAAGCAAGTGCCGAATTAAGATCTAAGGCTGATGAATCATTAGTGACATTGAGCGCGAGAAGTGCGAGGCAGGTATCCAAGTTATTTTCTTGGAAATCGGCCGATCCTCCCCATCCGCCACTTAAGGATTGCATGTTGAGTAGTTCATCTATCGGTGAAATGTCCTCCGTCGCAAGAATATAACGAGCCAATGAATCCGTCGAAAGGAGCTCTTGGGTGGATAACCAATTTTTTCCAGTTCTTGTTGAAGCGCTCTCTGAAGAAAATAATGCGAGAACTGTAAGAACTTCTGAGCTCGCATGAAGGTCAGTAACCTGTGTGTCTGCCCAGAAACCATCGGGCTGCTGGTTTGCTTCCAGCCAGTCAAGGCCGCTGCTGATTTCTACTGGATTTGCCCATGTCGTAGAAGAGAAAAGGAACAGTGTCGATATTGAGAGTAGTAAAATTACTAAGAGGCTGAAATTTTTCGTTTTCTTTGGCGTTGTCGCGCTATTTTTGCCACGAGAGTGCATTTTAATCTCCCCATTTTCACCTGGATTTAGCTTATTGTTTATTTTTAACAAATATTTGCAAATCTATGCTCGCGGAATGATAAATTCAAACAAAATATTCAAATATTTAAATTATTTATTGTTTTATTGTCTTTTTTCGGTAAATCCGATTTGTTGTTGTGATGTGTAAATTCTCAAGAAGGGGAGGGCCTGGGTTTGCCTTAAGCAGAAAAAACGATGTTTTTTATGACATGAATTGATCTGCATAAATCACTGCTGTCTCATAGTTTCAAATAAGGGCTAACTGATTGTTGTCTATAGTGTTTTTTAGCTCTGGTGGCTTGAACGACCCCATAAAATCGCGTCTCTCAAACAAATTTAGCTGTAATAACCGCAATATCTGCTGCATGGAATGCCGAAGTTTTGACTGAAACTTCAGAAATGCCAGCACCAGATAGGCGCATAAGGCAATCCACAGCTGGGTCATCACCGCATTGTAAGAGGTGCCCAGAAAGCTCTTAACGCGCAGATTCTGCTTGATCCATTTGAAGAACAGCTCAATCTGCCAGCGTTCTTTGTATAACTGGGCGACCGTTGCCGCCGGGAGGTCCAGTTCATTGGTCAGAAACTCATAGGTAATGTCGGTCTCCTCGTCCAGGTAACGAACCTTGCGATAGGTGCCATCAACTCCTTTGAGCTTGATCTGCTGGTCACGCAACACGCCAGGGCTTTTGCGGCCCCTGCGCAGTGGGCCGGGAGTCGTCACCGCATTAGTTTTCAGGCGCGTGACAAAGAAGACACCGTCTTCGGTCAATTCCTGATACCAGGAATAATCGGTATAACCCCGGTCGAACACAATGTAAGAGCCTTTGGGCCATTTGAGTTCTCGGGCGATGTTGATTTCATGTTCCTTGCCTGCTGTCATATTGACGAAAGCGGGTAGGTAACCGTCGGCATCCAAGCCGATATGCAGCTTCGCAGCCCCTTTGCTTTTACGGTACTGGGCCCAGGGAAACAACGATAGAGTCAGATCCACCAGCGAGGCATCGAGCAGGTAGATCTTGCCCTTGAGCTTGAACGCTTTGTTTCGCGGAGCCAGCGACTGGCAGCGGTTCAGCAGCCGAAGAAACAGCGCTTCGTACATTTTGTGAGGCTGTTGCTCATTGGCTCGACTCAGCGTTGCCCGACTGAACGGCTTAACTCCGAGATGATAAAGCTTGCTGGCTTGAGCCGACATATTTTCAACAATATCCCGCAAGCTATCACGACCGCTCAGTTGTGCTGTCAGCAGAGCAACAAACTGTGACCAGCGGGAAAACGAGCGGAATTTCTGTCCGGCATGATGTTTGTTGGCCAGGGCCTGAAATTCATGTCTCGGGAAAATTCGTACTATTTGCGAAAGAACAGTGCTACAATGCGCCATGGCTTAGAACCTCCTGTTTTTAATGGTGTTTTGGCGAACTCATTGTAACACGGGAACGTTCTAAGCCTTTTTATTTATTGATCAAACTGTGAGACAGCAGTGAAGACCTAGTAACAGTTTTAGGATCTTTTCTCGGGTGGGTTTTGTAATGCTCTTCTTGGGTTGTCTGGAAAAAGATATAAAGCTTTACTGGTATTTAATGCCGTTGAGGTCGGTCCAGAGATCGGTATTGGATCGCTTCGGCCAGGTGGGGTTGAAGAATGTTTTGTTCGCCACTCAGATCGGCAATGGTGCGGGCGACTTTGAGAATGCGGCCATAGCTGCGTGCTGACAGGCCGAGGCGCTGAGTGACCTGGGCGAGGAGTTGTTCGCCTTCGCTGTTGAGGGCGCAAAAGGTGCGAATGTGTCGCGACTGCATTTGGGCGTTGGTGAAGAGCTGATGTTTGTGGAACCGTTCGCGTTGCACCTGACGGGCGAGTTCAACCCGGCGGCGGATGGTTTCGCTCGATTCGCCGCTCTGGTTGTCGATCAGGTCCTGATGATGGACGCGCGGCACTTCAATGTGTAAATCGATGCGGTCTAGAAGTGGCCCGGATAAGCGCATGCGGTAGCGCTGCAGCTGTTGCGGTGTGCAGTGGCAGGCATGATGGCTGTCACCGAGAAAGCCGCACTGGCAGGGGTTCATGGCGGCAACCAGCATGAAGTCGGCCGGATAAGTGAGACTCAACGCGGCACGGCTGATCACCACTTGGCCATCCTCAAGGGGTTGGCGTAACATCTCCAACACGTTTTTGCGAAATTCAGGCAGCTCATCAAGAAACAACACGCCGTTGTGCGATAGGCTCACTTCGCCGGGGCGTGGAATACTGCCGCCGCCAATCAGTCCGGCATCGGAAATCGTGTGATGGGGAGCGCGAAAGGGTCGCTGGCGGATCAGCGCCTCATGCTGGCCAAGCAGGCCGGAGACAGAATGAATTTTAGTGGTTTCCAGCGCCTCATTGAAATCGAGTTGCGGTAATATCGTTGGAACGCGTCTGGCCAGCATGGTCTTGCCGCTGCCTGGCGGACCAACCATCAGCATGTTGTGCCCGCCGGCTGCAGCGACCTCCAGCGCACGTTTGGCATGTTGCTGGCCACACACTTCGCTGAAGTTTTCTTCGTGGCAGAGGCTTGCGGTGATGGGCGGTGATGGTTCCGAAAAGGCGCAGAGGGCTGTTTCGTCATTAAGAAACATCACCACCTGGGCGAGGTTTTCCACGGGGTAAACCGGCAACCCCTGAACGGCTGCACCTTCGGCCGCATTGTCCTGAGGCAGGATCAGTCCGTCGAGGTTCCAGTCTTTAGCCGCAGCCGCCACCGCCAGCGTGCCGCGCACCGCTTTAATGCGACCATCGAGAGAGAGTTCGCCCATATACAGATAGCGGCGGGCTTTTTCGCCGACAATGCCGGTGGCGGCAAGGATACCCAGAGCCATGGGTAGATCGAGGGAAGCGGCATCTTTGCGGATATCGGCCGGGGCCAGGTTGACGGTGATGCGCCGCACAGGAAAATCGTAGCCACTGTTTTTGATCGCCGATTTGACGCGATCCTTGCTCTCTTTGACCGCACCTTCCGGCAGTCCGACGGTAGAGAACTGTGGCAGCCCCTGGGCGACATCCACCTCAACTTCCACTGGATAGGCATCAATCCCGATCAGGGCTCCCGATAAAATATTTGCCAAAATAGACAACTCTTATTTGAGTAAAATTATTACAAAAGGCAAATAATATAGACATAAAACAACCGGAGTCGCAAGAGCAATCTCCGGTTGTGGTTCTGCAACGGCTTTAGTTGTTTTCCGACAGGAATTTTTCAACCACCCAGGCGGCGGTTGCACCGTCGCCCACGGCTGTGGCGATCTGTTTGAGAACACCGGAGCGTACATCGCCGGCAGCATAGATGCCTTCGACCGAGGTCTGGCACTGGGTGTCGGTGATGACATAGCCGTCGTCGTTGAGATCAACGACCCCTTCAAGGAAGTGGGTGATCGGGGTCACTCCGATAGCAACGAACAGGCCGGTGGTTTCCAACGTGCTGTGTTCGCCACTCTGGGTATCTTCAAGGGTCAGATGGGTCAGGCCGGTGTTGTCGCCATGCGCTTCCTGAACCGTCTTGTTCCACAAAACCTCGATCTTGTCGTTAGCCTTGAGCCGTTCCTGAAGGACTTCGACGGCACGCAGCTGGTCACGACGGTGGATCAGGTAGACCTTGCTGGCGAAGCGACTGAGAAACATGGCCTCTTCCACCGCAGTATCGCCACCGCCGTTGATGGCAACAGGAACATTGCGGTAAAAGGCCCCGTCGCAGGTGGCGCAGTAGGAGACGCCGCGGCCGATCATCTCCTTTTCGCCGGGGATGCCCAGTTTGCGCGGCGATGCGCCGGTGGCAATGATCACAGCGCGGGCCAGCAGGTCGCCATCAACAGTCTTGATCCGTTTGATCTTGCCCTCATCGACAATGGTGCTCACTTCACCGGTGGTAACCTGAAGGCCGAACTCCTGGCAGTGGGTTTGAAAGCGCTCCATCAGTTCCGGTCCGGTGATGCCGCCGGGAAAGCCGGGATAATTTTCAACATCGGTGGTGATCATCACCTGGCCGCCGAGAATCATTTTTTCAATCAACAGGGTGTTGAGACGGGCACGGGAGCAGTAGAGTCCCGCCGTCAATCCGGCAGGGCCACCACCTATGATCACAACATCGTATATGGTTTCCGACATGAAAGGGCTCCTTTGTCCTCCAGCAAAATCATCATGATGGCTGGTTGCATTTTAAAGTCAGGTGTGAATAAATTATCTGCGCAATACAAGGATGTCTCACTTTTTTTCGTTACGCAGGATGGCCATGAAAAAAATTATTTCGTTTCTGATCTGGACCGTTTGTTTCATCGTTTTGTTGATCATCTCAGATCAGTTTCTGTTGCGCTATCCGGGGTCTTCGGTGCCGGTCCTTGGCGAATTCCAGCGATTTTATCACAGTTTTCGCAGCCGGGTACTACAGGATTCCCCGACCAGATCGCGGCCGACATCCATACCGGCTTCTTTACCGAAAACGACTGACGAAAAAGCCGCCCCCCAATATATTTATGTCGATGAGAGCGGCCAGCTCAATTTTGCCTCCACCCTTGATGAGATCCCACCCCGCCTGCGTGACGCTGCTGAGCCCTTAAAGGGTGACTGACCTGTTTGGTTAGGGCAAGGTGCCGTAAACTTCCGGGCGGCGGTCCTTAAAGCACGGGATCTGGCTGCGATACTTGACCATCTCTTCATGGCAGAAGGTGGCAAGAAGTTCGGTGTTGTGCTCATCCGCTTCCTGCAGGATATCGCCACGTGCTGAAATCAGCATGCTCATGCCGAAAAAATCCAATTTCCCTTGAAGTCCGCAGCAATTGGTGGCAACGACAAACATCTGGTTTTCAATGGCGCGGGCCCGCAACAGCGTACGCCAGTGTTCCTGGCGCGGCTTGGGCCATTCAGCGGGGATGCAGAGGATTTCGGCACCTTCGAGAGCCAGTTTGCGAAACAGTTCCGGAAAACGCAGGTCGTAACAGATGGCCAGACCAAGTCGCCCGGCAGATGTCGGAACAACCAGACTGTTATGTCCCGCGGCCAGAAAGCGATCTTCGCCCATGCTCGAGAACAGGTGCAGCTTACGGTAGTGTCCAACCTGTTTACCCTGATCAATGACATACAGCGTGTTGTACAACGCGTTGCCCTCTTTTTCGGGGAGGCTGCCGACGATCACCAGCTTGAGTTCCAGAGACAGGGACTGCAGGGCAATCAGGACGCGCGGCGTCTGCTCAGCAAGTTCAGGGAGGTGGCGATAATCGTATCCGGTGCTCCACATCTCGGGGAGCACGGCAAGCTGTGCGCCTTGAGCGGCAACACGGCGTAACCCTTCACTGACGGTGGCCAGATTGCGGTCGATTTCGCCGAGAGAGATATTAAATTGTACTGCGGCGGCGGTGACATCGTGTTTCATGATGGTCAAATCCTATGGATAGGCGTGAAAACGGCATTTGAGAATCACGTAAGTATAGCCTATGCTCTTTCTCTCCTGCAAGTGTTCACTCTGTTGTTTCGGGGTGGGTTCCGGCGACGTTACCAATAAAGCAACTGGCTGGAATAGCGTATATTTTTTGTATACACGTCTTTGTGTAGACCAAAAGCAACAGAAAGTCACAAATAGGGATTTGAATGGTTGACACCCTCTGGGGGCAGGTGATATTACAATATTCTTTGGTTTGGTAGACCAAGTATGGATGGTATGGGCAATAAGTGTAAAAGGTTGGCGGGGGGCCGTCAACTTCCATTTTTATGACATGTGTATTGTTTGTTGGTGACGCTGTTACTGCTGGCAGTTGCACCATGTATTATTCCTTAATTTTCTTTTTTTTGTTATGGGGGAAGTTTTGAAAAGCTTGTTTACACTCTTGTTCATCCTGTTGGCAGTGCCCGCGTTTGCCAGTGGAGGAGGCGGTCATGAGATTCCTGACCTGACTGGAAGCGTTCTTGGGATTCTGTCTCTGATTCTCTTCGTGGGGGCCTATAGTCTGGTCATCATGGAAGAGCAACTGCACATGCGCAAAAGTAAGCCGGTTTTGCTGGCCGCTGGTGTCATCTGGGTTCTGGTTGCCTTTGCCTACAAGCATATTGATCCGGCAATGCCGCATGAAGCGATTAAACACAACCTGATCGAGTACGCGGAACTGTTTCTGTTCCTGCTCTCAGCCATGACCTACATCAATGCCATGGAAGAGCGCAACGTCTTCCAGGCGCTGCGTTCCTGGCTTGTTTCTCGCGGCTTTTCACTGCGGGTTATCTTCTGGTTGACCGGCCTGCTGGCCTTCCTGATCTCGCCGATTGCTGACAACCTGACCACGGCTCTGCTCATGGGTGCGGTTGTTATGGCTGTCGGTGGTTCCAACCAGCGCTTCGTCGTTATGGCCTGTATCAACGTTGTCGTCGGTGCCAATGCCGGCGGCGCGTTTTCTCCGTTTGGAGATATCACCACGCTGATGGTCTGGCAAAAAGGGATGGTTGATTTCGGTGAATTCTTCGCTTTGTTCCTGCCTTCTCTGGTCAACTGGTTGGTGCCGGCCCTGATCATGAACTTTATGATCAGCAAAGAAACTCCTCAGGCTCTTGACGAAATGGTTAGCATGAAGTTTGGCGCCAAGCGCGTCATGGTTCTGTTTCTGTGCACCATCGTTACGGCGGTTTCTTTCCATAACTTTCTGCATCTGCCCCCTGCGGCCGGTATGATGCTGGGTCTTGGCTATCTGGGCATGTTCTCCTATTACATCAAGCGCAAAGAGCATGCTGCGCTGATGGCGGACGGTCCGATGGATATGACCAGCGAAGAGAGCCATCACGGTTTTGACCTGTTCCGCAAGATTGCCCGCGCGGAGTGGGATACGCTGCTGTTTTTCTACGGTGTTATCCTCTGTGTCGGCGGTCTTGGTCAGTTTGGTTACCTGGCCATGGCTTCTCAAGCCATGTATACAGGGCTGGGTCCGTTCCAGGCCAATGTTCTGGTTGGTCTTTTGTCGGCCATTGTTGACAACATCCCGGTTATGTTTGCCGTATTGACCATGGAGCCACATATGTCTCATGGTCACTGGCTGCTGGTGACTCTGACCGCCGGTGTTGGCGGCAGTCTGCTGTCCATCGGTTCCGCAGCCGGTGTTGCCCTGATGGGTACCGCACGCGGTATCTACACCTTTGGCCGTCACCTGGTGTTTACCCCGGCGATTGCTCTGGGCTATGCTGCCAGTATTGCTCTGCATATGTGGATTAATGCCAGTCATTTTCACTAGGCTGATCGCGCATAGATGATACAATTCAACGCCGGACTCCTTTTAGAGTCCGGCGTTGTTGTGTCTGCTCTCTGGAGTTGCTGTGGCTGGATTGTATGTCCATATCCCGTTTTGTCGTCAGAAATGTCCCTATTGTGATTTCTACTCAGAAATTGGTCGGGATACAGATCTGGCGATTTACGTTGATGCTGTCTGTCGCGATTTGCAACACAGTTGTGCATGGTTTCGTAGTCAGCCCTTTTCGAGCGTGTTTTTCGGTGGTGGTACGCCCTCGCTGCTTGAGCCGGTTCAGGTGGAACGGATTCTCAGTCAGGTGCAGCAGTGTTATGGGGTGACTGCGGATGTTGAAATTTCCATGGAGGTCAATCCCGGTACTGTTGATTACCATGGTCTGCTGGGCTATCGGCAGGCCGGTGTCAACCGTCTGTCCATCGGTGTGCAATCGTTTGACGATGACCAGCTGCGCTGGCTGCAGCGTATTCATGATTCTCGTCAGGCCATAAGCATGGTTGATGAAGCGCGGCGGGCAGGTTTCGAACGGCTGAATCTGGATCTGATGTTTGCCCTGCCTGGACAGAGCGAAGCCACCGTGGCGCAAAGTTGCCACCGTGTCGCCCAATTGGGGGTTGAGCATGTGTCCATTTATGGTCTGAGCGTTGAACCGGGAACGCCGCTGGCAGCTGCCGAGGCGTCGGGGCGCTGGTGCCCGAGTGACGAGGAGGACTATCAGCGCCAATATCTGACCCTTTCCGAGCAGTTGGCCTGTCACGGTTTTGATCATTATGAGATCTCCAATTTCTGTCGTTCCGGTGAAGCATGTCGGCATAATCTGGGCTATTGGCAACGAAGGCCTTATCTGGGGATTGGTGCCGGAGCACACAGCTTTCTCGGCCACGGGGATGGTGAACGCTGGCACTGTCCGAATGACCTCGCCGCCTATGTGACTGCGGTGCGGGATGGCCGGTCGCCACGACAGCAGATCGAAGTGTTCTCGCGAGACCAGGCGATTTCTGAGGCGGCCTATCTGGCACTGCGCTGTCGTCGGGGTGTTGATGACCGGGAATTTCTCTCCCGCTACGGGGAGCGTTTTTCTAGCCGTTTTTCTCAGGCGATCTCTGCGTGCGGTGACGCGCTTCATCATTGTGGGACACGCTATTTTTTTGAGCCGAAAGACTGGCTTCTCTACGATTTTTACATCGAAAAATTCCTAATGTGACGAGGGCGTTTTTTTGCCCGGTGTGCTCCTTGACAAAGGGTAGGGGCGTTGTTATCTTCACCTCTGTTAGCACTCCGGATGTTTGAGTGCTAACAGAGCTTGTTGTTGCCGGTTTATCCGGCTTTCGTATTACGCGGATCGTCATGGAACTCAATGAACGCAGTCTGAGTATTCTGGAAGCCATTGTCGAAGGGCATATCGCTTCCGGAGAACCGATGGGATCACGGACCATCGCCCGACAGCAAAAAATGCCGCTGTCGCCGGCAACGGTGCGTAATGTCATGTCGGACCTGGAGGAGATGGGCTATATTATTTCGCCCCATACCTCGGCAGGGCGCATTCCCACGGATAAAGGCTACCGGTTCTATGTGGATACGATGTTGCGGGTGCGTAATCTCAGCGAGGCGGAACAACGGAATATCGATGCGTTCTGCCAGTCGGATAATTTGCGCACACAAGAGTTGCTGAAAAAAGCCGGACGCATTTTGTCGAGCATGTCGAGTTATACCGGGCTTGTGCTGGCACCGCGCTTTGACGCGACGATCTTTCGCCACATTGAGTTCTTGCCTTTGTCGCAAGGGCGGTTGCTGGTGATTCTGGTGTCGCGTTCAGGTCTGGTACAGAACAAAGTGATTGAGCTGGACGGCGACATGCCCAGTGCTCATGAGCTGGAACAGATCATGAATTATCTCAACAGCTCGTTGAGCGGTATGACCATTCAGCAGGTGCGTTCGCGCCTTGTTGAACAGATGCGCGAAGAAAAAGCACGCTACGATGAGCTGATGTGTCATGCCTTGGCGTTGTCGACCAAAGTGTTTGACAGTGACATGGAAGATGATGTGATCATCGAAGGCGTTTCCAATGTTCTCAACCAGCCGGAGTTTTCCGATATTGAACGGATGCGCCGTCTGTTTGAGGCCTTTGAGCAAAAACACCACCTGATCGATCTGCTGGACAAAAGTCAGCAGGCGGAAGGGGTGCAGATTTATATCGGCAGTCAGTCGGAGTATCAGGAGTTTGATGGATGCAGCCTGATTACGGCGAAATATACCCGCGGTGATCAGATTCTTGGCAGCCTCGGTGTCATCGGGCCGAGCCGTATGGCCTATTCGCAAGTGGTGCCGGTGGTTGATTATACGGCACGGCTGGTGAGTCGTGTTTTGCAAATAGAGTCGGAATAGGAGAAATTTGACCGTGTCAAAAAAGAAAAACCCGGAAGTTGAAGAGCTGCAAACGCCTCTGGAATCAGAAGTTGTCGAAGAGACACCGCAGGACGAAGATGCGCTTGCCCAAGATGAAGCATCTGATGCCCTGGAGACGCTGAAAGCTGAATTGGCTGAAACCCGCAACGAGGTGGAACAGCAGAAGGAAAACTATTTGCGCACCCGGGCGGAGATGGAAAATTTCCGTCGCCGCATGCAGCGGGAAAAAGAGGAGTTGAGCAAATTTGCCAACGAGTCCATCCTGCGTGAAATTCTGCCGGTGATTGATAATCTGGAACGCGCCGTGAGTCATGCCAAGGAAAACGAAGCCGATGCTTCGAGCCTGCTCGATGGTGTGGAGATGACACTGAGTCAGTTTCAGAAGGTGCTGGAGAAGTTCAATGTGATCCCGGTGGATGCGCATGGCAAGCCGTTTGACCCGGCCTGTCATGAAGCTATGGGTCAACAGGAGAATGCCGACTGTGAACCTAATACCGTTGTTCAAGTGCTTCAATCCGGCTATATGCTCAATGATCGTTTGCTGCGCCCGGCCCTGGTCATGGTTTCCAAGGCTGCAGCAAGCCACGAAGCCGAAGCAGATAAATAAAGTAATTCATCACAATATTTCAACCCGTTAAGGAGAATTTATCATGGGTAAAGTAATTGGTATTGACCTGGGGACCACAAACTCCTGTGTGTCTGTTATGGAAGGTGGCGAGCCCACTGTTATTGCAAACGCTGAAGGTGCCCGCACGACACCGTCGATGGTTGCTTTTGCCGAAAACGGTGAGCGTCTGGTTGGTCAGCAGGCCAAACGTCAGGCGGTAACCAACCCGGAAAACACCCTGTTTGCCATCAAGCGCCTGATCGGGCGTAAATTTGATTCAGATGCGGTTCAGAAGGATATCGAAATCAGTCCGTTCAAGATTATCAAGGCGGACAACGGCGATGCCTGGGTTGAAGCGCGCGATAAAAAATACAGTGCTCCGGAAATCTCTGCGATGATCCTGCAGAAGATGAAGCAGTCTGCTGCGGACTACCTCGGTGAAGAGGTCACGGAAGCGGTTATCACAGTTCCGGCCTATTTCAACGATTCGCAGCGTCAGGCCACCAAAGATGCCGGTAAGATCGCCGGTCTGGAAGTGTTGCGTATTATCAACGAGCCGACTGCAGCAGCTCTGGCATACGGCCTTGATAAAGAGGGTGATGAGAAGATCGCGGTCTTTGACCTCGGTGGCGGTACCTTTGACGTGTCCATTCTTGAGCTGGGTGACGGGGTCTTCGAGGTTAAGTCTACCAACGGTGATACCTTCCTCGGTGGTGAGGACTTTGATCAGCGGATTATCGACTACTTGGCCGATGAGTTTATCAAAGAGCAGGGCATTGACCTGCGCGGCGACAAAATGGCTCTGCAACGTCTCAAGGAAGCTGCGGAAAAGGCCAAGTGCGAGTTGTCCTCCTCCATGGAGACCGATATCAACCTGCCGTTCATTACGGCCGACCAAAGCGGTCCCAAGCACATGAACGTTAAGCTGAGCCGTTCCAAGCTGGAAAGTATCTGCGGTGATCTGCTTGACAACCTCGAGGCTCCCTGCCGCACCGCGTTGAAAGACGCCGGTTTGTCGGCCTCGGAGATTGGTGAAGTTATTCTCGTCGGTGGTATGACCCGGATGCCGGCGGTCCAGGAAAAAGTGAAAGGGATTTTTGGTAAAGCTCCGAACAAAGGGGTAAACCCGGACGAGGTGGTGTCCATCGGCGCGGCAATCCAGGGCGGCGTCCTCAAAGGGGATGTTAAAGATGTTCTGCTGCTCGACGTCACCCCGCTGTCACTGGGCATTGAGACCCTTGGCGGTGTCATGACCAAGCTGATTGAGAAGAACACCACCATCCCGTGCAAGAAAAGTCAGATTTTCTCTACCGCTGCCGACAACCAACCGGCAGTATCGGTTCACGTTCTGCAAGGTGAGCGGGAGATGGCTAACGACAACAAGACCATCGGTCGCTTTGAGTTGGCTGATATTCCGCCGGCACCGCGTGGTGTTCCTCAGATTGAGGTGACTTTTGACCTGGATGCCAATGGCATTATCAGTGTTTCGGCCAAGGATATGGGCACCGGTAAGGAACAGTCCATCAAGATCACGGCCTCTTCCGGTCTCAGTGATGAAGAGATCGAAAAGATGGTCAAGGATGCCGAAATGCATTCTTCTGAAGACAAGAAGAAGCGTGAGTTGATTGAGGCGCGTAATCAGGCCGACAGCCTGGTCTACAGTACCGAAAAATCTCTCAAAGACCATGGTGATAAGGTGGATGAGGAAACCAAGGGCAATATTGAAAAAGCCTTGGAAGACCTGAAAAAAGCCATGGAAGGTGATGACGCCGAGGCGATTAACAAGGCGGTTGAAGCGCTGGCGCAAGCGTCTCATAAACTGGCCGAAGCCATGTATGCCGATGCTCAGCAGGAAGCTGGCGCTGAAGGTGGTGCAGAAGAAGCGGCTGCCGGTGGCGATGAAGACGTGGTTGACGCCGAGTTTGAAGAAGTCGACGACGACAAGAAAAAATAGGCACTAACGAACAACCTACCGATGATAGCGGGGCTGCTGTGACAGCCCCGCTATTGTGCCGTGGTCAGACCACGGTTTTCTGTAAAGGGATCACATTTTGTCAAAGCGGGATTACTACGAGGTCCTGGGCGTCAATAGAAACGCCAGTGAAGCTGAAATTAAGAAAGCCTACCGTCGTCTGGCGGTCAAGTATCATCCGGATAAAAATCCCGGAGATCAAGAGGCTGAAGATAAGTTTAAAGAGCTTTCCGAGGCGTATGCCGTCCTGGTGGACAACCAGAAACGGGCCACCTACGATCAATTCGGGCATGCCGGTATGGAGGGTGGCGGAGGATACTCCTCCGGCGGTTTCAGCGGCAGTCCGTTTGAAGATATTTTCGGCGATATTTTCGGTGATATTTTCAGTGGTGGCGGTAGTTCGCGGCGCAGCCGCGGCCAGCGTGGCGACGATCTGCGTTACAACCTTGAAGTGAGCTTTGAAGAGGCGGCCTTCGGCACGGAAAAATCGGTAAAAATCCCCCGCCATCACAGCTGTGAAGCCTGTGGCGGCAGCGGTGCCAAAGCGGGTACGAGTCCATCGACCTGTTCGACCTGTAATGGGATGGGTCAGGTCCGTTACCAGCAGGGCTTTTTCCAGATGACCCGCCCCTGCCCCGATTGTGGTGGCAGTGGTACCCAGATCAATGACCCCTGTCCTGAATGTCGTGGCACCGGTCGTGTGAAAGCTAAGCGCAGCCTGTCGCTGAAGATCCCTGCCGGTGTTGAAGCCGGCACCCGACTCAAGCTGACCGGCGAAGGGGAAAGCGGTGTCAATGGTGGTCCTCCCGGTGATCTTTATGTGGTGATCTCTGTTGCCGAGCATCCGATCTTTAAACGCGAAGGGCGTGATGTCATTTGCGAAACGCCCATCTCATTTGTGCAGGCCGCCCTCGGCTGTGAACTTGATGTGCCGACTCTGGACGGCAAGGTGAAACTGAAGGTTCCGGCGGGAACTCAATCCGGCAAGGTTCTTAAGCTGTCCGGCAAGGGGATTTCCGACATTCGTGGCTACCGGCGCGGTGATCAGCTGGTGGTCCTCCGTGTCGAGACGCCAACACAGTTAACCTCACGCCAGAAAGAATTGCTTGAGGAGTTTGCCCGTGAAGGTGGCGAAGAGGTTAACCCGTTGGGCAAGGGCTTTTTTGAAAAAGTTAAAGAGATGTTTGATTAGCCCCATGACAGCGAAGCCTCGGTGTTTCTTGCCGGTAAATTATGTTATAGTACGCAGCTGTACCTTGCAAAAGGTACAGCTGTTTTGCTTTTCATCTGTTGCATTCATTAAGAGGGCATTGGCTGGTGGGATCTGCTCTTCCCTCTGCCGGTGCTGATGTTTTAAAGCCGTTATGCCTTATGCGGGAGAATCTTTGATGATAAAACGGTTTAGTCATTCGGTGTTGATGTTGATGGTCGTGATCTGCTGTGTGGCAACGGCGGCGCAGGCCGTCCAATTGGCCGCCAGCAACGACGCGACTCTCTCCATAGATCCCGCCTTTCGTATGTACCAGCGTGGAGAGAACAATCAGGCCCTCTCTTTTTTGCGCAGCTATCTGCTGGACCATGCCGACAGTCCCCACCTGGACAGTGCCTATCTGCTGATGGCGCGGGTTCTTCTCGATGAGCACAAAGCTGCGGATGCATTGTTTTATCTGCAACGGATCGAACCGCAGCAGCAGACCAGTGAAGCCACCTTGTTACGCGTGGCGGCTCTCCAGCAGCTTGGTCAACTGGATGATGCTGAGCCGCTGTTTGGTCAGCTTTCCGAGGAAAATTTTTTCGGCGATGACCTGGCGTTGTATTACCGCTGTCGGGCCGATTATTTGCAAAACCGCGGTCAGGCGCTTCAGGCGCTCATGGTTCTGAGCCTGGCGTTTCAATATACCGACAACCGTTTTCATCAGGGGTTTTATGACCAGGTTCAACAGGTTCTCAGTGACCTGGATCGTGACTTGGTGACCGAAGCGGCATTTATGTTTGCCGATACGCCGCTAAAAGATGTGGTGATTCTTTATCAGGCCCGTCAGGCGCTGGAGGCCGGTGACGTGCAGCATGCCCGTTATCTGGTCCAGCCCCTCGTCCGTCAGACCGGTCTTATTGATGTGCAAATTGCCGCGGCCAATATGCTGGATGAGATTGACGGCACGCCTTGGTATCAGCGAGCCATTGGTGTGGTACTGCCGTTGTCGGGGCGCTACGCCCCTTTCGGCGAGTTGGTGAAGCAGGGTATCGAATTGGCGGTAAAGAACAGTTCCGCGCCGATTCAGGTGTTTTATCAGGACAGTGGCGCCGATCCACAGTCTGCGGCGGATGCGGTGCGTCGTCTGGTGCGTGCGCAACGGGTGATGGCCGTGATCGGACCGCTTACCGGCGATGCCGCCATGCTGGCGGTTCAGGAAGCGGAAAAAGCGCAGGTACCGATTATTACTCTGTCCTACCGCGATGGTTTGCCGCAACTGGGGCGTTATGTCTTTCGTAACTCCCTGACGCCGCAACAGCAGGTCGACGCTCTGGCTGAGTATGCTATTGAGGAGCTGGGTCTCAACACCTATGCGATTCTCTCTCCCGGCAACAAGATGGGGCAACAGTACGCGCAACTGTTTAGACAGGCGATCGAGAAGCGCGGCGGAGATATTGAACATCAGCGCTCCTATGGTGACTCGGCCACGGATTTTCGTCGGCAGCTGTTGTTGCTCAAAGGCGAAGACCCCGACGCTCCCCAGGATGTTGAACCGAAAGCCGTTGACGAAGAGGGTGAAGAACTGGTTGTTGAGGAAGAAAAGGAGAGTGAGAGCTTACCTAATGTTGATTTTGAGGGGCTTTTTATTCCCGACTATGCCGACAGCGTTGCTCTGATTGCGCCGCAAATTGCTTATTACGGTATTGAGAATGTTCAATTGCTCGGCATCAACGGCTGGAATTCACCACAATTGATCGACCAGGCGGGCCGTTATGTTCGCGGCAGTATTATCTGCGATGGTTTTTTTGCCCAGAGCCCTGATGCGCCGGTGAAGCAATTTGTTGAGCGCTATCAGCGGGTGTACGGTGAAACGCCATCGATTCTCGAAGCGCAGGGGTATGACAGTGCCCGTCTGCTGCTGAAGATTCTAGCGGATTCGGCCATTACCACCCCACAACAGCTTCAGCAGCATCTGTATCAGGAAAAGTCGTTTGACGGCGTAACCGGTCTGCAGGGCTTTGATCGTCAGGGGGAGGCGCAGCGCGCCTTATTCATGCTCAAGTTCGGTCGCAAACAACTGTGGCAGTTACGCGGCCTGCCTGAACCGACGCCATCTGTTGAGATGGTACCGATTTTTGAATAGGTGCCTATGGCTAGTTATGGACTGATTATTATCACCGGTGGAGTGGTCGGACTGTTGGCCGGACATCTGATGTTTCGTTCCGATTACTGCATGGTTGCAATGTTTCGCGACCTGTTTCTTTTTCGCCAGGGCAGCATGCTGCGTTTTCTTATCCTGCAACTGGGCTTAACCCTGCTATTGCTGGAGCTGGCTCGTTTGGGAGGCGGGTTGAGTTATGACCCCCCTCCTCTCATGAAAACAGCAAATTTAAGTAGTATGGTCGGCGGCTGTGTGTTTGGCTTCGGTATGGTATTGACCGGCAGTTGCGTGGTGGGGTGTCTGTATAAAACCGGAGCGGGAAATGTGCTCGGTCTGTGCGCGCTTCTCTCCATGATCACCGGCGCGACTCTCTATGCGGAAATAGCCCCATGGTGGAAGCAATTGACGGCGAGCTGGACGCTGACGCAACAGGTGACGGTTCCCGGCTCCCTCGGCATCCCCTCGTGGTGGATCAGTGCACCGCTGCTCGCCTTATGGCTGTGGGGTGTGACCTTTTGGCAGCGAACAAAAAAACTGGTGGTTCCGGCACACGCTGAGGGCTATATCCAGCCGTGGAAAACAGCCGCAGGGCTGGCCGTTTTGACGGTGGTGCTGTGCATTTTTACCGGCATGCCCATCGGTATTACCACCATGTACGTCAAAATGGGGGCGTGGGTTGAGCAGCTGGTTCTTCCGGAGCATGTTGCAGCGACCGCCTATTTTGCCGGCAAGGGACTCAATTACATTCCGCCACTGATGGATCAGGTGGTTTCAGGCGGTGCGGGGCCGCAACTGGACGCAATTGCTGCTTTGCAACTGTCTGTTATTCTAGGTATATTGACAGGGGCGTTCTTTTCGGCAAAGCGCGTCGGTGAATTCCATTGGCTTTATCGAGTGCCGAAAATACACTATGGAATGTCAATTGTCGGCGGTGTGTTGGTCGGTCTCGGTGCGCGGCTGGCGCCGGGGTGCAATGTTTGGCATGTGATGGGAGGGGTGCCTTTTCTGGCATGGAATTCGTTCTTATTTGTACTGGGTTTGCTTCCCGGTGTGTGGCTGGGCAGCAAGTTTCTGTTGTTGCGCTTGTCCTAGGTTGATCAATGATGAAGACGATAGAATTTGATATTTGTGGACAGATTTGTCCTTCGGCATTGTTGACGGCACTCAAAGAGATCAACCGGCATCGAGAGCAACTCAAGCAGGGGCGCTGCGAATTAGTGATCCTCACCGATGCGCGTGACGCGACGAGAACCATTCCCTCGGCCGTAGAGAACATGGGCTATCAGGTCGATATCAGCAAAAAAGGTGGATGTTACTTGATCCGTATTTTTACAAGGTAACCCACAAAACATCATGGATGGCGGGGATCTGCAGTTGGACAACAACACGCTTCATCAACAGCTTGAACATTTAAAGCAGGAACAGAAGCGTCTGTTGCAACTGGAGCAGGACGTGATTGGTTACGTTCGCGCTAAGATCGATCAGTTGCTTAAAATCATGGGCACGCTGCCGTTACGTCAGGAAGAGCTGGACGATGCCACCCTGCTTGCTCTTGACCCCATCGGTATTATTGCTGAAAGCTTTTCTCAGGTTCTCGATCATCTCAAAGAAACCAATAATGATCTTGTTGTGGCGCGCGACGAACTCAAGGCAATTTTTAACGCCACCGGCGCTGCAATTCTCGTTCTCAACGATGAGTTGCAACTGCATTCCTGCAACCCGATGGCCGTCGCACGGTTTGCTGTTGACACTGAAAGGGCACTGGGCTGTCATCTTGAGCAGGCGATTCCCGATTGTCGTAGCCTGCTGAGTGAAAACTTCCTTAGCGAGTTGGTGAACTGTCGCCAGGGAAAACTGGTTGTTGAGATCGCTTTTCATGATGCTTGGTATTCACTGGTGGCCACACCGGTACGCAACAGCAACGGCCAGGTTTCGTTTTATGTGTTGATCTTCAGCGATATTACCGAGCGCAAGAAAACTGAGAATTCCCTGGTTGAGGCGGAGACCCGCCTGACGGAAATTCTCAACACCATGATGGCCGGGATTCTGATTATCGATCCGGAAACGCATCGCATTGTCGATGTCAATCACATGGCGGCACAGTTGATTGGTGATTCCCCTGACCAGATCATTGGTGCAATCTGCCATCGTTATATCTGTCCCTCCTCGTCGGGACAGTGCCCGCTGACGGACCTGAAACAGGTGATCGACAACTCTGACCGAATTCTGATCAATAATCGCGGGAAAAAGATTCCCATTCTGAAAACTGCAACGATTATCGAGCTCAACGGCAAGCCGTTTATCCTTGAGAGTTTTATTGATATTCAGGCACGTAAACTGGCGGAGCAGGCCCTGCGTGAAAGCGAGCAGCGCTATCGTTCATTGTACACGGCCATGCGAGAGGGTGTTGCCATTGGTGAGCTGGTTTACGATGATCACGGTGTGGCCTGTGATTATATTCTGCAAGATGTCAACCGGGCGTTTACCGAGATGCTGGAGGTGTCCAGCGAGAATCTGGTCGGTCAACGTGCTTCTGAGTTCTATGGCGGCGCACCGCCCTATATTCACATCCTCGACGAAGTAGTCAAATATGGGATGCCCAAAGAGTATGAACTGCCGCTGGCGAAACTCGAAAAGGTGTTTCATGTTTCCGTATCGCGCCCAGAGAAGGATCGCTTTGCCTGTATCATCAACGATGTCACGGCCAGCAAAAAAGCCCAACAGGAGATTGAACGCCTAGCTTATTACGACACGTTGACCGGTCTGCCCAACCGCGCTCTGATCAAGGACCGCCTGCAGCAGGCCATTGCTCAAGCACAACGTTCTCGGACACTGGTCGGTGTTCTGGCCCTGGACCTGGACCACTTTAAAAAGATCAACGACTCGTTGGGCATAGGTTGTGGCGATCAGATGCTAAGGTTGGTCTCGCAGCGCCTCAAAGAGCATTTGCGTCAGGGCGACAGTGTGGCGCGGATGGGCGGCGATGAATTTGTTATCCTGATTACCGGGGTTAAGTCACAAAACGATATTGTCACAGCTGCTGGGAAGGTTCTCGATCTGCTTGCCGAGCCGGTGACGATCGATGGCCACGATCTGGTCAGCACCGGCAGTTTAGGGATTTCCGTGTATCCTACTGACGCCGATGAGGTGGATCTGCTGCTCAAACATGCGGATACCGCCATGTATCAGGCCAAGGAGACCGGGCGCAATCTCTATCAATTTTACTCACCGGATATGAATGAGCGGGCCTTTGAGCGCCTGTTCCTCGACTCCGATCTGCATCGTGCCCTGGCCCGTAACGAGCTGGAACTTTATTTCCAGCCGCAAATTGATTTGGAAGAAGGTCATGTGGTCGGTGCTGAAGCGTTGTTGCGCTGGAACCATGCCACGAAAGGGCAGATCTCCCCGGTGGTGTTTATCCCGGTGGCCGAAGAGTCGGATCTGATTTTGGATATCGGTGGATGGGTTATCGCCGAAGCCTGCCGCCACGCACGACAATGGTATGATCAGGGCTATACCGACTTGCGCGTTGCCGTCAACCTGTCGGCACGGCAATTTCGCAGTGATTTGCCGGATATTGTCGACAGGGTTCTAAAGGAGACCGGTCTGCCGTCTCATTTGCTTGAGTTGGAGCTGACGGAAAGCCTGCTGATGGAGCGACCGGAGCTGGCACGCACGATCCTCAACAAGTTGCGTACTCTGGGCAATCATCTGTCCATTGATGATTTTGGTACCGGCTACTCATCGCTGAGCTACCTGAAGCATTTCCCTATTGACCGGCTGAAAATTGATCGCAGCTTTGTCAAAGATCTCAATGTGGATCCTGATGATGCGATTATTGTTGAGGCGATTATCGCTTTGGCCCATGGCTTGCGTCTCAATGTGGTTGCCGAAGGAGTCGAAACCACAGATCAACTTGAGTTTATGCGCCAACGCGGCTGCGATGAGATCCAGGGCTACGTGGTGGCGCGGCCGATGCCGGCGGATGACTTTACCCGCTATCTGCAGCAGAACAGGCGAAAAACCGGATCATGATGGATATGCACGACGTCACCCATTTGCCAATGGTTACACCGGATCTGGTGCTCCATGGAGCGCTGGGAGGCCCCTGGACGATTGCCCGGGTCAGCCCACAGCTTAGCGCTTTGTTGGGGCATCCGATTTGCCCGGGTACCATGGTTGAGCGGGCACTGTCCGGCGTGCGACCTCAATTGATTCCTCTGGTTGAGGAGGTCCTCTCTTCCCGTCAACCCCTGCAGAATATTCCTCTTGAATTTCCCGAAGGGCACCGTTTTATCGCCGCGCTTGCCGATGGCGGCCTGAGTCAGGACTATCGTACGCACAGCGTCGAGCTATATCTGCAACCGGTTAGCGCTGGTGGTGATGACGATGAGGCCTTTCATGACTTGGTTGGGCGCAGCGTTGCCATGCAGGAGGTGTTTCGTAAAATTCGCCTCTACGCGGCCTCGGATGCTGCAGTCGTGATTACCGGCGAAACCGGCACAGGTAAGGAACTGGTGGCCCGGGCCATTCATGACGAGAGCGAACGCCGTCAAGGTCCGTATATCGCACTGAACTGTAGTGCCATCAGTGAGGATCTGTTGGAGTCCGAGTTATTCGGCCATGAAAAAGGGGCGTTTACCGGGGCGATTCGCAGCCATCGCGGGCGTTTTGAGCGGGCCAATGGCGGCAGTCTGTTTCTCGATGAAATTGGGGATATGCCGTTGCATACCCAGACCCGGTTGTTGCGGGTGCTCGAAGAACGGCAAGTGGAGCCAGTTGGCTCGGAACGGGTTTTACCCATTGATGTGCGGATTATCTGTGCCACCAACGTCGGGCTGGAAAAGGCTGTCGGCCAGAACCGTTTTCGCAGTGATCTGTACCATCGCATCAGTGTGTTGCGCATTCATCTGCCGCCGTTGCGCGAGCGGCGCGACGATATTCCGCTGCTCGTCAAACGGTTTCTGCGTCGTTTCAGTGACAGCTATGGACGGCGTGTTGAGCGCTTGACCCCGGAAGCGATGGAGTTGCTGCAATCCTATCTGTGGCCGGGCAATATTCGCGAATTGCGCAATGTGATGGAGCGGGTGTTTGTCGAGAATCATGCCCCGGTTATCGGCGCGCGGGCCTTCAGTGAATGGGTGCATGAGCGGCAGAGTTTTGTTCAAGATCGTTGGGATGAGTCTCCACCCCGCGAAGAACCGGCTTTGATCACGCCCTATGATCCAGTACCCCGCCCCGCTCCGACGGTGTCAAAGCCCGCGGAAGAACTGACGGAACAGGCCATACGCAGCGCCTATGAGGACTGTGACGGCAATATCAGTGCGGCAGCCAGGAAGCTGGGGGTCCATCGTGCAACGCTCTATCGTTATCTGAAAAAGCTCAAACTGGATCGGGACGATCTGGGATAATCCAACCGTTTTTCCTGCCACACCCATTTTCTTTGGTGTTGCTTTGTTGCATCTGCAACGTTGCGGCTGTCGCGCTGACAGTCGGATGCAACACCTTCCAGAGTACTCGGCGTACATCAATTTCCCTAACAGCCTAGAATTTAAAAGCATTTTTTTATGGCACAACCCTTGTATAGTTAGTGTGCATACAAAACAGTTTTCAGCCACTGAAACGGCTGTGGCCATCTGGCCGTGAACTGTAAGCATGTGGGAAAGGAGTTTATGATGCAACGAGATCAAGTGACCCGTAACAGCCAGCAAGCCCTGCAGGCGGCGCGACAATTGGCCCTGGATCGTGGCCACGCTGAAATTGATGCCGAACATCTGTTTGTGGCGCTGTTGCAACAGCCTGATGGACTGGTGCCGAATCTGTTGGAAAAGCTGGCGGTCAAACCGCACGACATCCAACAGCAGTTGGAGCTGATCCTCAAAAAACGTCCTCAGGTCAGTGGCCCGGGGCACGACAATATCTATTTATCATCCCGGTTGGATAAGCTCATTACTGCGGCTCAGCGCGAAGCTGAAGCTCTTAAAGACGACTACATCAGTGTTGAGCACTTGCTGCTTGGCTTGTTCAGTGACGATAAAAAAACGGATCTGGGTCAGTTGTGTGCCCGTTATCAATTGACCAAAAAACGTTTGCTTGAGGTGCTGGCCGATGTCCGTGGCCATCAGCGCGTCACCAGCGAAGATCCTGAATCCACCTATCAGGTGCTGGAAAAATATGGTCGTGACCTGGTGGCCGCAGTGCGAGACGGCAAGCTCGACCCGGTGATCGGTCGTGATGATGAAATCCGTCGGGTCATCCGTATCCTGTCGCGCAAAACCAAAAACAATCCGGTGCTGATCGGCGAACCCGGGGTTGGTAAAACCGCCATTGTCGAAGGGCTGGCTCAGCGCATCTTGCGCGGCGATGTGCCCGACGGGATGCGTGACAAGACGATCTTTGCCCTCGACATGGGCGCCTTGATCGCCGGAGCTAAATACCGTGGAGAGTTTGAGGAACGTCTCAAGGCGGTGCTCAACGAGATACGCAGCAGTGATGGTCGTATCCTGCTGTTTATTGATGAGCTGCATACTATTGTTGGTGCCGGGAAGACGGAAGGTGCCATGGACGCCGGCAACATGCTGAAACCGATGCTGGCGCGCGGTGAGCTACACTGCATAGGCGCCACGACCCTCGATGAGTATCGTCGCCATATCGAAAAAGATGCCGCCTTAGAGCGCCGATTTCAACCGGTGATGGTTGATCAGCCCACCGTGGAGGACAGCATCAGTATTCTGCGGGGACTCAAGGAGCGTTTTGAAGTGCATCACGGTGTCAAGATTCAGGACCAAGCGCTGGTTGCGGCAGCGACTCTCAGCCAGCGCTATATCAGCGAACGGTTTCTGCCTGACAAGGCCATTGACCTGGTCGATGAAGCCTGCGCCATGGTTCGTACCGAGATCGATTCCATGCCGGCGGCCATGGATACGGCGGCACGCCGTGTCATGCAGTTGGAGATTGAGGAAGCTGCCCTGGTCAAAGAGAAAGATGCCGCCAGCCAGGAGCGCCTCAAGGCATTACAGGAGGAACTGGCGGAGCAGAAGCATATTGTCGATTCATTCCGAGCTCAATGGGATGTGGAAAAAGCCGGTCTGCAAAAGATCCAGCAATTGCGCGAACAGATTGAACAGGCCAACCTGCAGTTGGCTGCGGCAGAGCGCGATTATGACTTGAATACTGCGGCGGAGATCCGCCATGGCCGCTTGCCGCAACTGGAGCAGCAACTGGTGGATTTGGAGAAAGATGCCAGTGAACGCCCCGAAGGGCAGCGGTTGTTGCACGAAAGTGTCGGTGCCGACGAAATCGCCGGTATTGTCGCTCGCTGGACCGGTATCCCCATGGAGCGGATGCTCGAAGGTGAACGTGAAAAACTTCTCAAGCTGGATGAGCATCTGCATGAACGGGTGATCGGTCAGGACGAAGCGGTACAGTTGGTCAGCGATGCGGTGGTTCGTGCCCGCGCCGGCATCAAAGATCCGAAACGGCCCATGGGGTCGTTTATTTTCCTCGGCCCCACCGGAGTCGGTAAAACCGAACTGGCCCGCGCTCTGGCTGCGGCGTTGTTTGATAGCGAGGAGCACATCGTGCGTATCGATATGTCGGAATACATGGAGAAACACAGCATCAGCCGACTGGTCGGTGCGCCTCCCGGCTATGTCGGCTACGACGAAGGCGGCCAGTTAACCGAAGCCGTGCGGCGTCGTCCCTACTCCGTAGTGTTGTTTGACGAGATTGAAAAGGCCCATCCGGATATCTTCAACGTACTGTTGCAGATTATGGACGACGGCCGGGTCACCGATTCCCATGGTCGCACGGTGGACTTCAAGAACACGGTGATCATCATGACCTCGAACATTGGTTCTGAATATTTGTTGCAGGATGAAGGAGGCGATGAGGTCAGTGAAACGACCCGACAGGCGGTCATGGGCCAGTTGCGCCAAAACTTCCGTCCCGAGTTCCTCAACCGTGTCGATGATACAGTGTTGTTCCAGCCGTTACAGCGTGAGCAACTGGCGCAGATTATTGATCTGCAGGTGGCGGAACTGCAGCAACGTCTTGCCGATCGTCGCATCACCATTCAATTGGATGCGGCGGCCAAACAACTGGTGTGTGATCGAGCCTACGATCCCCATTACGGGGCACGGCCGCTCAAACGTTTTCTGCAGCATGAGCTGGAAACGAGGATTGGGCGGGCGATCATTGCCGGTGAGGTGTTGGAAGACAGTACCATTGCCGTTGGTGTGGAGCAGGGCGAGTTGGCGCTGCACATCTCTTGATCGGACTGTGCTGAAACATGAATGGCCCCGAAGTGTGTTGCTTCGGGGCCGTTATTTTATTCGAGCTCAGCGGTGCTGTTTCAATCAGGTCGCATCCGATCACGTTGCCGACAACCATCGCGCTAACGTTCATTGCGTTCGGCGCTGCTGAACGAGAAAGCTGGGCTGCAAAATAACCCACGACTGCAGGGCGGGCACCGTCCCGCCCGCTTGATTGGTGCCACACCAGAGATAGAGCGCGACTGAAGATTGTTATCAACGTTTTACGCCACAGACGATGAATTGTACGATTCGCCGACCTAAAGGGCGGCGAGCCGAATCTGTGACGCATAACGGAAATAGACTCAGTGTCGGTTGATCTGAGGGCCAGGAGGTGTTCAGCTGGTTTTTGCATCCTTTTGAGCGGCCAGTCAAAAGGATGTCGCCTGCCGGGGCGAGTCCCGGCGACCTTGACTTTGATCTTGGTCTTCAGTGGTTCGTAATACGAAACGACTCGCACCGGCGAACTTCATCCGTTCGCAATGGTGGTACCCACATGACGCGGGCTTCCGCGCCCGCACGTCGGGGCACTTTTGCGTCGACAAAAGTACCGCAAAATCGACTCCCGTCATTGCGCCCTTACGGGTTCCCTCTCTGCGTTCACTAACATCGCGATGTCGGCAAAACTCGCTGACGCTCAAACAGGTTGCCGACGACCATCGCGCTGACCGTTCTCTTCGTTCGGCGCTGCTGAACGGGAGGGCTTGGCTGCTTAATAACACACGACTGAAGGGCGGGCACCGTCCGGCCCGTTTGATCGGTGCCACACTGGAGACAAAGCGCGACTTAAGATTGTTATCACCGTTTTACGCCACAGGCGATGATTTGCAGGATTCGTCGATCTAAAGGGCGGCGAGCCGAATCTGTGACGCATAACGGAAACAGACGCATTGTCGGTTAATCTGAGGTTCAGGAGGTGTTCAAGCCGGTTTTTGCATCCTTTTGAGCGGCCAGTCAAAAGGATGTCGGCTGCCGGGACGAAACCCGGCGACCTTGACTTTGATCTTGCTCTTCAGTGGTTCGTCATCCGAAGTCGATCGCTCTGGCAAACATCATCCGTTCGCGAAGGTGGTACCCACGTAACGCGGGCTTCCGCGCCCGCACGTCGGGGCACTTTTGCGTCGACAAAAGTACCGCAAAATCGACTCCCGTCATTGCGCCCTTACGGGTTCCCTCTCTGCGTTCACTAACATCGCGATGTCGGCAAAACTCGCTGACGCTCAAACAGGTTGCCGACGACCATTGCGCTGACCGTTCTCTTCGTTCGGCGCTGCTGAACGGGAGAGCTTGGCAGCTCAATAACACACGACTGAAGGGCGGGCACCGTCCCGCCCGTTTGATCGGTGCCACACTGGAGACAGAGCGCGACTTAAGATTGTTATCACCGTTTTACGCCACAGGCGATGATTTGCAGGATTCGTCGACCTAAAGGGCGGCGAGCCGAATCTGTGAAGCATCACGGAAACAGACGCATTGTCGGTTGATCTGAGGGCCAGGAGGTGTTCAGCTGGTTTTTGCATCCTTTTGAGCGGCCAGTCAAAAGGATGTCGGCTGCCGGGACGAGACCCGGCGACCTTGACTTTGATCTTGGTCTTCAGTGGTTCGTCATCCGAAACTGACCGCGCTGGTGAACTTCATCCGTTCGCGAAGGTGGTACCCACGTGACGCGGGCTTCCGCGCCCGCACGTCGGGGCACTTTTGCGTCGACAAAAGTACCGCAAAATCGACTCCCGTCATTGCGCCCTTACGGGTTCCCTCTCTGCGTTTACTAACACCGCGATGTCGGCAAAACTCGCCCAGTCGGCATCTGTCCTCAAACAGGTTGCCGACGACCATCGCGCTGACCGTTCTCTTCGTTCGGCGCTGCTGAACGGGAGGGCTTGGCTGCTCAATAACAAACAAAGGCAAGGGTGGGCACTGCCCACCCGTTTAACCGGTGCCACGGTAGAAATAGAAAGAGGCGTAAAATTATTATCAACATTTTACGCCAAAGATGATGCGTTGCACGATTCGCCGACCTAAAGGGCGGCGAGCCGGATATGCAAAGCATCACGGAAACAGACACAGTGTAGGTGAATCCAGGTTCAGGAGGTGTTCAAGCTGGTTTTTGCATCCCTTTGAGCGGCCAGTCAAAAGGATGTCGGCTGCCGGGACGAATCCCGGCGACCTTAACCTTGATTTTTAACTATCCAGTGACTCTTCAAACCCCACCATCTCACCAATCAGATCATATTCGGTGGTATCGGTGATTTTCAGATCAACGATATCACCGACATCGGCCTGCCCTGAGGTGACGTACACCAGACCATCAATATCCGGTGCCTGACTCGGGCTGCGGCCCTGCAGCAGCAGTTCCGTTTCTTCGCTGTAACCCTCAATCAACACGGGAACCACCTTGCCGACCAGGGGGCGGTGTTTGCGAAACGATACCCGGCTCTGGGCTTTCATCAGCTTGTCGAGACGGCGCTTTTTGATGGTTTCATCCACCTGTTGGTCCAATTTGGCGGCTGCAGTGCCCTCTTCTCGTGAATAACGGAACACGCCGACCCGGTCAAAATGCCCCTCTTCAACAAATTCGAGCAGTTGCTGGTATTGGGCGTCCGTCTCACCGGGGAAGCCAACAATGAACGAGGTGCGCAAGGTCATGCCGGGAATGCGTTCACGCAGTCGACTGATGAGTTGACGAATCCCTTGTTCGTCAATGCGTCGGTTCATCATGGACAGGATGTCATCATTGATGTGTTGCAGGGGCAAATCGAGGTAGTTGCAGATTTTATCTTCTGTTGCGATCAGATCGATCAGTTCATCGCTGATGCCGTCAGGATAGGCATACAGCAGACGCAGCCAGTTCAGGCCTTCAATTTTAACCAGTTCCTGAAGCAGTTTTTCCAAGGTTGCACCGTCACTGCGATCCTGACCAAAGGCTGTGATGTCCTGGGCGATGAGGTTGACTTCCTTAACCCCCTCCGTCACCAGTTTGCGCACCTCAGCAACAATGGAATTGATGTTACGCGAACGCAACATGCCGCGTAGTTTTGGAATGATGCAATAGGAACAATGATTGGAGCAGCCTTCGGCGATTTTGACGTAAGCACTGTAAAATGGTGACGCCTTGGCGCGTGGTGTCATGTGGTCGTACAGTGCCTGAGGTTCAGCGCTGATGGCGTTGAGCTGATTTTGTTCGGCCTTCCACTGGTCGATCAGTTCGACAATACGTGCGGCATCACCGGTACCCATGAACAGGTCGACTTCCGGGAGCTCGGCCGCCAGTTCCTCGCGGTAGCGTTGAGGCAGGCAGCCGGTGACAATGAGCATGCGACACTGACCTTCGTCCTTGAATCGCGCTGCTTCGAGGATGGTGTCGACGGATTCTTCCTGAGCATCGCTGATGAAGGCGCAGGTGTTGATGATGAGAATGTCCGCCGCCTCTTCTTGGGTGATGATCTCAAAGCGGTCCGGCGGCAGATGGCCGAGCATCACTTCGGCATCAACAAGGTTCTTCGGGCAGCCAAGGCTGACCAGGCAGACTTTTTCTCTGGACAAAATTCAGTACTCCGCGGGTTGCTGGAACCCGTTTAAAGAGAGTGGTTCACGATCAGGAACGCATATTGACAAACTGCAGTTCAATATCGAGGTCTTTCGATTTAAGCAGTTGCATTACTTCCTGGAGGTCATCAATTTTTTTGCCGGACACGCGTACTTCATCTTCCATGATCTGGGGCTGCACCTTCAATTTGGTGTCCTTGATCATTTTCACCAGTTCTTTGGCTTTCTCTTTGGAAATGCCTTGAATAAGGGTGATGGGTTGACGAACGGCTCCGGCCGAAGCGCTTTCCTTTTTGCCGAAGTCGAGACACTTGGCTGAGACGTTACGCCGGGTCAGCTTGCCCTTGAGAATGTCAATAATGGCGTCGAGTTTGTAGTCATCGGCGGCCAGGATGGAAATGGCCTCCTTGTTGAGCTCAATCTCGTTATGGGTGCCTTTAAAATCGTAACGCTGGGTCACCTCTTTGCGGGTCTGGTTGACGGCGTTATCCACTTCCTGAAGGTCAATCTTAGAAACAATATCAAAGCTGGGCATGGTTATCTCCCTGAGGCAAACAGATGACGAATTATTTGAGGTTCAACTTTAAATCAGACGCTTTGATAATTTCAACCTTTTCAGGCAGTTTGAAAACAAACTGCTCGGTTTTCGGCGCCTGATTGAGCGTGACATGGCGAAATTCGATCTCGGTCTGGTTGCCGGTCTGATCGACAATGGCCGCGCGTTGCAACGGCAGGGCCTGCGGTAGTTGGGCCTCCGTAATCCATTTCGGCAAACTCAGGATGAGTGTCTGGATGTAGGCTGATGGTTTTTTCGGTGTCAGTTCGAGGCGGTACGTGTTGGACTGATCATCCGGGCTGCCAATCACTTCGGCAGAGAAAAACTGTTCCAATCGACCAAGATTTCGTAAAAACAGCATCGGATCGTTGCTCTGGTCGAGTGAGTCATCCAACTGAGAAATCATTACCTGATTGTTTTCAGGTAGATATACCCACAGAGTGGTGCCGTTGGAATAGATCTGTTGATTACTGGGGACTTCGTAAATCCAGCGCAGCAGTGTTTTTGAGTTCGCCGGATCCTGATTGTCAAAACGCATGCTGATGGTGCCACGTCCGGTGCGGGTGCGTCCCAGGCTGGCGATGTAGGCTTTCTGATAAAATTGCGCGCTGAAATCATGAATGGCCTGGGCATGATGAGGGTCGGAGAAACGCTGTTGGACGCGGTCGAGAAGTTGATCCGCCGTAAGGTCTGCGGCAAATGTCGGTGCCGCGATCAGGGTCAGGGCAATAAAGAGCAAAAGGTGACGCATGCTCGTTCCTTTCTGGTGAGTGCTATGAGGGGGCAATGGATGGTCATAACCGGAAGTGGTTGAACCCGCGGGCCTCAACCTGTTTTTCTTCGCCGTCAAACTGAACAATGGTCAGCCCCTGTTCGGCATTGAGTAGAGTGCCAATCCGGGTGATCGGCACATTGAGGCGATGGCTCAGGGCTTCGAGGTCGTCGCTGTAGCGCGAGGGCGCCGAAAACAGCAGTTCGTAATCTTCGCCACCCTGAAGAATCAACTCTTCATCGTCCGGGTGCCCTTGAAGATGGTGACGAACTTCATTGGATAGAGGGATCTGCTGCTGATCAATATGGGCACCAAGGCCTGATTGTTTAAGAATATGGCCCAGATCCGAGAGCAGTCCGTCGGAAACGTCAATCATACTGCTGGCGATCCCGTGCTGAGCCAGGGCTTGCCCCAGGGCCAGGCGCGGTGTTGGGCGATGATGGCGCTGGGATAAAAAGTCACTGGGGTTTTCACCGCGTTGCAGCAGCGCCAGAGCCAGAGCACTGTCACCCAGGGTGCCGGAGACAAACAGAGCTTCTCCCTCCTGGGCGGTTTTACGGCTGAGCATTTCTGTCGCGCTGACGCTGCCTTGCACTGTCACAGAGATGATCAGTTTGTCAGGACTGCGGCAAGTATCTCCACCACATAAACAAGCACCAGCCTGATCACTTTCATCAAGAAAACCACGGCTGAAATTGTCGATCTCAGTCAGGCTGAGATCAGCAGGCAGCCCGACCCCAAGGTAAAGGTGAAGCGGCGTACCACCCATGGCGGCAATGTCGCTCAAATTCACTGCCGCACTCTTACGGCCCAGGCTGTACATATCTGTCCAGCAGCGACGGAAGTGAATCTCCTCGATCAGCAGATCCTTGCTGGTCAGCAGAACTTTCCCCTCCGCAACATGAGTAGCAGAGCAATCATCGCCAATACCGAGGAGCAGGTTGTCACCCTGACGAGCCTGACGTTTTATCCGTTCGATAAGGCCGAATTCACCCGCCTGTGCCAGAGATGTGAATGAGGTCATTTTTTTCATGGCCTCAGAGTATGCAAAGTTGCCTGAAAAGTCCAGATGAAGCACTGAGTAACGATCTGTTGGGCGTTGTTTTTTATTTCAATGGTCATGAGGGGTGTTTTGCAGCGCTCAAGGGATCGGTTTGATCGTGGAAATTGAGCGCATTGCTGATGTTTGTATAACTATCTTAAAATATTATATCTTTCACTTTTTAAAGATGAACATTTGTTATGTTTATATCTATATTTATGGTATGTAGGGTCCTTTTAGCCGCAGGTTGGCTGAAGCTGGCCAGAGACACTGCTTGAGTCTGCAGGGGGAACTGTTATAAATATTAGAGGAATTCTTATTATTAAAAAGTGAGCGATCTTATGAAGAAAGCGCTGTTCTGCAATCTGCTGGCTGTGTGCTGTGTTGTGCTCGTCATCATTCCATGTGGTGCCTCGGATGCTGGGGATGCTGTTGTCCTCGGTATGTCCACGGCGATGACCGGGCCAACCGCGGAACTGGGACTGCGGATGCGCGATGGTGTCTTGCTGGGCCTGGAACGAGCGAACCTTGAAGGAGGAGTCCAGGGACGTCGGTTGGCGTTGCGTGCCTATGACGATGGGTATGAACCGTACCGTGTTGCGCCGAATATCCAGCGTCTGATTGATGTAGATCACGCGTTGGCCATCATCGGCAATGTTGGCACGCCCACAGCGGTTGCAGCGTTACCCCTCATCAAAAACCGGGGTGTGCCATTTGTGGCTCCGTTTTCCGGTGCCAGGTTGTTGCGAAAAACGCCGCCGGAACGCTATGTGATTAATTTTCGGGCCAGCTATGTTCAGGAAGTCACTGCCATGCTTGACGGCCTGATCAATCAGGGTGGAGTCGATCCGCAGCACATCGCTTTTTTCAGCCAGCGCGACAGCTATGGTGATGCCGGTTTTGTCGGTGGGGTGTCTGCTCTGAAGCGCCACGGTCTGGACGATGTGAGTAATATTCTCCACGTCCGTTATGAACGCAACACCCTGGCTGTTGAAAATGCGCTGGCTGACCTGGTCTATTCTTCCCAGGATATTCAGGCGGTGATCATGGTCGGGGCCTATGCCCCTTGCGCAAAATTCATCCGTTTGGCCAAAGAGGTAGGTTTGAACGCGCTGTTCCTCAATGTTTCCTTTGTCGGCAGTGAACTGCTGCTCGACGAGCTTGGCAATGACAGTGACGGTGTGATTGTCACCCAGGTGGTTCCGCCGTTGATACGCGGCGGCCCCTCCATTGTTTGCGACTATCTTACCGATTTTAAAAGATTCAATCAGAGTGGTGCTCCCAATTATGTCGGCTTTGAAGGCTATGTTGCGTCCCGCTTATTGTTCAGGGCATTAAAAAAGATTGAAGGACCGTTAACACATGACGCCGTGATCGATGCCCTTGAGGGCATGGGAACCTTTGATCTGGGTTAGGTGTGGCTTTGCACCTGAGTGCGCAACAACACCAAGCCTGCCAGCAGGTGTGGAAAACGCGGTTTGTCGGAGGTCAAGTGGTTCCTTTTGAGTGGTCACAGCTGCAGAATTGGCGGGCTGCCAAGGGGAGGCAGAGATGAAGCGCTCCCCGACTATCACGGTTTTCCTGTTGATCTGGCTGCTGATTATAACAGCCGTGGTATCTGTCGTTGCCCTGATGGGGCAGGGGTATACTCTGGTCACGGATCTGAGCACGCGACGAGAAGAGGTGCATCGTGAGTTGATCGAAAAGCGTTCGACAGTTGAACGTCTGCAGAAGATGTTGGTTGAAATTCGCTCGGAATCTCTGAAACTGTTTTATGAGTTTGATCAGGCCAATCATCATGAGGAATCCGTCCGCCGTTACAGTACTTTGCTGCTGCCGTTTATTGCCCGTTGCGACACGCCGGATAATGCCAATCTTGAACGATGTCAGAGCGCCCTGAAAGATCTCAATCGCTTCACCAAGCGTGCGGATCAGTGGGCTGGCCGATACCGTGAAGTGCGCCATCAGTACCTCGATGGAGGCGGCCTGATCCGCACCCGTCGCCTGTTGCTGCAGTTGCACGCCATTGCCGATATGCTGCAAGGACGGCAACGGCTGGAGGAGGCGGTTCTGATCCGGCGGTGGCGTAATAACCCCACGGCTTCGGCGCAGGAGATTGCCAATCGGATTATCGATGAACGGCAGAAACGCTGGTTTCCGTTGTTGCGCGAGATTCGCTCCGAAGTAGACAGTCTGGCTCGGCAGACAGAACAACTGGCGAGTGCTAGCAGTCGTGGCCAACTGGCCGATATCCGCGATAATGTGGTCAAACCTGGACTGGAACGACTCAAACGTAACCTGATTATTCTAATTGAAGATCGTGTTCTGAAAACTGACGACGCTCTTGTGCAGCTGGAAAAATTGAAAGTGGAGCTGTTTGGCGCACAGTCTCGCATTGATCCAACCTACCAGACCGTTATTGTTACCGGTGGGCTTTATGGACTGTATGAGGATCGGATTGAATTGCTGCGCCAGCGCATGGTGCTGGAAAAGTCGCTGCAGGAAAGTTATGCCGGACTTGAAAGCCTCAATGTGGCTTTAGCGCAATTGACCCAGGCCCGTCTTGATGCCTTGGCAAAACAGGCGGAGCAATGGCTGGAATACGCGCTGGGAAGAATCAAGACTGTCGCGTTGGTGGTTCTGACGGTTTTTGTGATTATCGGGACCGTGATCTCGTTGCTGGTGCGGCGCCAGGTGCGCCACATCTTTCTGCTGCAGCGTGATAAGGAGTTGATTCTCAATGCCGCCGGAGATGGTATCGTCGGTGTCGATAAACGGGGACGGGTCACATTTGTTAATCCTGCAGCGGCACAAATGCTTGGTTCTGAAATCCATGAACTACTCCATCGCGAGGTGGCGCAAAGTATCCCGGTGATTCTTGCCAATGGCGATAATGTCATGGAACAGGACCATCCGGTCTATCAGAGCCTGCGCCTGAAAAAAGGCTTCTGTGCCCGCTCTGATCAAGAATCATTTCAGCGCAAAGATGAAACCACGTTTCCTGTTGAATATGCGGTGTCACCGCTGTTGGGTGCAACCGACCAAAATGAAGGTGTGGTGTTGATCTTCAAGGATTTAACCGAACAGCAGCAGGCGGTGCAGCGTCTGGCGGAGAAGAAGAAACTACTGGATCATATGAGCAATCATGACAGTCTGACCGGATTACCCAACCGGCGTCTGTTCAAGGACCGCCTCTATCATACCATTGAGCGTTCGCGGCGCAGATCCAACGAGATGTCCGTGCTGTTTATTGACCTGGATCGTTTCAAGAAAATTAATGATTCACTCGGCCATGAAGTGGGCGATAAATTGCTGGTTGCTGTGGCCAACAGGTTACAGAATCATCTGCGTCGCTCCGATACCCTGGCGCGTCTGGGAGGGGATGAATTTGTGCTGATTCTTGAAGAAGAAAACCGCTCCCACCTTGCTGCTGTCATGGCGCGCAATCTGCTCAATGAACTGTCAAAGGTTTTTGATGTCGATTCCCATCGCCTGTTTGTGACAGCGAGTATCGGCATCAGTCGCTACCCTCACGATGCCCAGGATGTTACCGGCTTGATGTCCAGTGCTGACGCGGCCATGTACCATGCCAAATCGCGCGGTCGGAACAATTTCCAGTACTATGCACCGGAGATGAACGGGCGTGCTCAGGAATTTCTTGAGATGGAAACCCAACTGCGCGACGCCCTTGAGCAGGAGCAGTTCGAACTCTACTATCAACCGCAATATGATATGCGCGACAATGCGCTGGTCGGTGCTGAGGCTTTGCTGCGCTGGAATCATCCGCGCCTCGGTCTGGTGCCTCCCGGTGATTTTATTACCCTGGCTGAAGAAACCGGCCTGATTGTACCCATTGGAAAATGGGTTCTGACTCAGGCGTGCAGACAGAATCAACATTGGATCAATGACGGGTTGACGCCGGTTCGCATTGCCGTGAATATTTCAATTGCCCAATTCCGCAGTGATCTCAGCCAGACGGTGGAAGAGGTTCTTGATCAAAGTGGCATGGCGCCGGAGTTGCTTGAGCTTGAGATTACCGAAAGCATGTTGATGGAGGACGATGAAAACACGATCCATCTGCTCAATAGCTTGAAAGAAAAAGGGTTGCATATCTCAATCGACGATTTCGGCACCGGCTATTCTTCCTTGAGTTATCTGCACAGATTGCCGGTGGATAAATTAAAAATCGATCGTTCCTTTATTGCAGATGTCGTGCATAACGACAGCGATGCTGCTATTGCCGGATCAATCATTGCTCTGGGGCAGAATATGCACTTGGGGATTCTCGCCGAAGGCGTGGAAAATGAAGCACAGCGTGATTTTTTGGTGCAGCATCAGTGTTATATTGGTCAAGGCTTTTTCTATGCCAGGCCGATGATGGCGAAAGACTTTGCCGAACTGTTACGCCAACATCACTTGCAGACAATGGAGAAATCATGAAATATATTGGTGCCCACGTCAGTGCCGCCGGTGGTATCGAGCACGCGGTTGCCAATGCTGTTGCGATTGGTGCGACAGCATTTGCCTTATTTACCAAAAATCAAAAACGCTGGTCCGCTCCGCCTCTGGCGGAGAAGAATGTTACCGCTTTTAAACTGGCGTGTGCAACGCAGGGCTTTTCACCGCAGCAGATTCTTCCACACGACAGCTATCTGATTAATTTAGGTCATCCGCAGCAGGATAAGTTGGAAAAGTCCCGCCAGGCCTTTATTGATGAGATCCAGCGCTGTGAAGTTCTCGGGTTGACCCGACTTAATTTTCACCCCGGCAGCCACTTGCGGGAAATCACTGAGAGCAGCTGTTTGTCTCTGGTGGCGGAATCAATCAATCTGGCTCTGGCCGAGACGAAGAATGTCGTCGCGGTCATCGAAAATACCGCTGGACAAGGCAGCAATATCGGTTATTCGTTTGAGCAGCTCGCTGAGATTATCCGTCAAGTGAATGATTCGCAACGGGTCGGCGTTTGTCTGGACACCTGTCATCTGTTTGCCGCTGGTTACGATTTGCGCAATGGGACGGCCTGTGATGAAACTTTTGACCAGTTTTCCCGGCTGATTGGATTTGACCGGCTCTACGGCATGCATCTCAATGACAGCAAGACCGCTTTGGGGCGCCATGTGGATCGCCATGCGCCGTTGGGGGATGGCGAGCTCGGTTGGCCGGTGTTTGAATATATCCTCAGTGACTCCCGTTTTGACGGGATTCCGCTGATCCTCGAAACCACAGAGCCTGAACGGTGGCCAGACGAGATCGCGGCATTGAAACGCTTTGCCGGGCAGTAATCCTGTTGTATAGTGCATAAAAAAGGGGTGTTCCATTGGGAACACCCCTTTTGTTTTTTCTACATCAAACGTACTTTTACTTGGTCAGCGGACCGGCGTTGCGGATCTCTTCAGTCACACCGTCAGCAAACTTGGCGAAGTTGGCGTGGAACGCCTTGGCCAGTTCACTGGCCTTTTCATCGTAAGCTGCTTTGTCCTGCCAGGTGTTGCGCGGGTTGAGAACTTCAGCCGGTACGTCGGGGCAGCTTTGAGGAATGTGCAGACCGAAAATCGGGTCTTGATTAAAATCAACCTTGTCAAGCTTGCCTTCCAGGGCTGCGTTGAGCATAGCGCGAGTGTAACGGATTTTCATGCGGGAACCAACGCCGTAAGGGCCGCCACTCCAGCCGGTGTTAACCAGCCAGCAGGAGACGTTGTGCTCGCGAATCTTGTCCTTAAGCAGGTTGCCGTACTCGGAGGGATGCAACGGCATAAACGGTGCACCAAAGCAGGCGGAGAACGTGGTTTGCGGCTCGGTTACACCTTTCTCGGTACCGGCCAGCTTGGCGGTGTAACCGGAGATGAAGTGGTACATGGCCTGCTCAGGAGTCAGTTTTGAGATCGGCGGCATAACACCAAATGCATCAGCCGTCAGCATGATGATGTTTTTCGGGTTGCCGGCCTGGGCCTCGGGAACAATGTTCGGGATGTGAGAGATCGGATACGCGGCCCGAGTGTTCTCCGTGATACTGGCATCGTCGAGATCGACGTAGCGGGTGGTGGCATCCATACCAACGTTTTCGAGGATGGTGCCGAAGCTGCGGGTGCACTTGAAAATTTCCGGCTCGGCTTCCGGACTCAGGTTGATCACCTTGGCATAGCAGCCGCCTTCAAAGTTGAACACCCCTTTGTCGGTCCAGCCGTGCTCGTCATCACCGATCAGGCGACGGTTCGGATCGGCGGACAATGTGGTCTTGCCGGTACCGGACAGGCCGAAAAAGATTGCGGTGTCGCCGTTGGCGCCGACATTGGCGCTGCAGTGCATGGGCAGAACGCCCTGCTTGGGCAGCAGGTAGTTGAGAACTGAGAACACCCCTTTTTTGATCTCACCGCTGTAGGCGGCGGTGGCAATCAGGATCAGTTTGCGCTCAAAGTTGATGATGATTGCCGCTTCAGAGCGGGTGCCGTCAATTTCAGGAACGGTTTTGAAATCGGGAGCGGCAACGACGGTGAAGCCTGGAACAAAATTTTCCAGCTCGGCATCGGTGGCTTTGATCAGCATATTGCGTGCAAACAGGCTGTTCCAGGCGCGGGTCGAAACGACGCGAACCGGCAGACGGTAGTCTTTGTCGGCGCCGGCGAAGCAGTCCTGAACAAACAGATCACGCTCTTGGAGAAACGCCATCATGCGGTTGTACAATGCGTCGAACTTGTCCGGGTCAAAAGGACGGTTGACATCGCCCCACCAGATGTCCTCACCACTTTGCCCTGCTTTGACGATAAAGCGGTCATTGGGGGAACGGCCGGTGTAATTGCTGTTGGAAACAACAATCGGCCCCTGGTGAGACAGAGAGCCCTCGCCACGACGAATGATCTCTTCGTACAGAGCCGGGGTGCACAGGTTACGTTGGACACTTTTGACGTTGGTGATGCCGTGTTGTTCGAGCAGATTACCGCATGCGGTTTCACTTTGACTCATGATTTCATTTTCTCCTGATCGGGGTGTCGATACGCATAGCGTATACGATAAAATGAACAATACAAACGGCTGGGGTGTACAGGCCCCGACCGCATCATAAAATATTTTTACCGTTAGTGAAGAAACTCTTCATAGCTCCTGAGCTGCCAAGAGTCAAGTAAAAGTCGCAAAAAATTAATCTCCCGCTGACAAACTACTGAAATAGCGCATTTTGCTCTGCTTGTCCCATAAAAGGTTGCATTTGCCATGGGCGGTAGGACGTTCAGTAAAAATGAAAAAAATTGATGGCAGCCAACGATGTCATCGATGAAACAAAAACAGGGCTTGCCGGTGGAATCCGTCAAGCCCTGTTTTTCACTATGGAACATCGGTTGTTATTCAGCTAAATCCGCTGTACCGCCACCGGGATTGATGCAGCGCAGCATCAGTTCCTGGCAAATCTCCTTGAGGGCAACAGCTGTGGGGGAGTCTGCTGCGGACTCAACCACCGGGGTGCCGTTGTCGCCGGCATCAACCATACGCGGGTCAATGGGAACCTGGCCAAGGAACGGCACAGTCATCTCAGCGGCCATCTTCTGGCCACCGCCTTTTTTAAAGATATCCACGACTTCGTTGCACTTAGGACAGACAAAACCGCTCATGTTTTCAACGATACCATACACCGGCAGCTTAACCTGGCGGCAGAATGTGACCGACTTGCGCACATCAACCAGAGCGACTTTCTGCGGTGTGGTGACCAGGACTGCACCACTGTTCTCGCCCAGCATCTGGACGATGGACAACGGTTCGTCTCCAGTTCCCGGCGGGCAGTCCACCACCAGATAGTCCAGCTCTCCCCATTTTACATCCTTGATAAATTGCTGGATGACACCCGCTTTAACCGGGCCGCGCCAGATCAGGGCGTCATCGGCATTGGCCACCAGAAAGCCGATGGACATCACTTTGAGTCCGTTGCGCTCAACGGGCACCATGCTGTCATCTTCAACAGGGGGATGCTGGCCTTCGAGGCCGAGCAGGGTCGGAATGCTGGGACCGTGCAGGTCAATATCCATCAAACCAACTTTGGCGCCGGTCTGCGCCAGAGCCAGGGCCAGGTTGGCTGCGGTTGAACTTTTTCCAACCCCGCCTTTACCGGACATGACCAGGATTTTGTGCTTAATCAGGGCCAGGTTGTCGGCCATCTTTTTTTTGGCGTGATCTTGCTCACATTGTTGTTTTTCCGTATCGGAACAAGAGCCGCTTTGAGAGCAGCTGCTGCATGCACTGTCAGCCATGAATCTCCTCCGTTCAAAGGGAATTATATAGAATAAGGTTTAATTGCTGCCTGCTGAGACTAATCCTCGCCGTCGCCCTTGTCAATTTAGAATATTTTTTGCGATGAAGGATAAAGATTTTCTCCGTATTATCCGGTGTGTTCTGTTTTATCAAACAAAGTATAACCCTGTTTTATTTTTCTTGACGGATAGTATTTTGACTGTTAGGTTTCCTTTAATTGTGTTTGAGGTAACATGTCTAATTCTAACTGGGAGGAAACACATGAAAAAACTGTTGATGCTGGTTGCCGTGCTGGTTGCGGTCTCTCTGGCAGCACCGAGCTGGGCTGCCATTGACTTCTTCGGCACTGCCAAAGTCAAACCGACTTACTACAAGAACTTCGATTTTGATGATGATGCGACGGACAAAATTATTGTCAATGAAGGTGGTTTGGCTAAAGGGGAGCATGTCCGAGCCGAACTGCGTTTGGGCTGGAAAGCTTCCGGCGAAAAATGGTCCGTCAAGATGATCGCCGAGGCTGATGTGATCATGCAGAAAGACACGGCTGATAGGAGCTATTATACAACAGCTGAAAAAGGGAATAATCCCAACACGGGAGGCGAATTCGGTATCGAGCGTGTTGAAATGCTCTATAAGTTTATGCCGCAACTGGAGCTGCAGACAGGTTGGGACATCCGTGCTCTGGACATCAAGTCCGGTGGTCTGCTTTACGGCGATGACCATCCGTTCCTCGGCTTCCGTGGCCAGCTGGCTGAAAAAACCAGCTACGAACTGTTGTATATCCCCATTCAAAACATGACCTCTATTACAACCGATCCTGATCATTTCTATGAGAGCGATGAAATGAATGACTGGCGGGTTTACTCTCTGAAGGTGACCCAGAAGGTCGGCGGTTTTAACATCGCGCCGTTTTACGCCTACAGCGATAACGACAATCGCGAAGCCCAAATTAATTACTATGGTGCTGAAGTAACCGGCAAAGCCGGCATCTTCAAGCCCTCCTGTGAAATCGTCTTCGCTGATGGCGAATTCGACAACGGTGCGGACATCTCTTCCTGGGCATTCTATGCCGGTGCTGAGATGGAACTGTCTAAAGCCTTTAACCCTTATGTCGCCGTGCGTTACACCCAGGGTGATGACGATGCCAGTGATGATGATGTTGAAGGTTGGGTTGGTATCACCGACATCGGCCGCTTTACACCGCTGATGGGTATGGACGGTGGTATCCTCAGTGAAGACATCGGCCAGAGCTATGGTGCGACTCTGTATTCCTACGCTCCTGAGCGTGCTGTTGGTGGTGCTGGCTACGGCGGTATCAGCAATGGTGGTTCCGGTAACAACCCCGGCCAGTTTATTGCCGCTCTTGGTGCCAAAGGCGACCTGTCGGCCATGATCGACAAGTTGAGCTACAAAACGCAGGTGTTCTTCATCTGGTATGATGAGACCGACAACCTGACCAACAATGACGATCCGGGCGAGGATGTCGACGATTACGCCGGTACCACGTTCGATCTGCAACTCAAGTACGCTCTCGAGAAGAACTTCAGCGTTGACTACATCTTCGGCATCTTCGTTCCTGGCGATGGCCTTGAAGATCAGTTTGGTGACGATGTTGCCATGACCAATTGCCTGTCCTTCAACTGGAGCTATTAAAATCGGCTGACGAGTCCGGTTGAAATGTTATACTGCTCCCCGGCAGGTGTGATCCTGTCGGGGAGTTTTATTTTATTTGTCGTTTTTTAGACATGTTTCAACAATGAGGTGGTTATGAAGCGAGGATTCAAATCGATTGTCTTGATGGTGGTTTTTCTGGGAGTGTCTTCCCTGGCGCTGGCAAGTCAGTGGCCTCAGCTCACGGATCGCTTGGAAAAGTGGCAGGGTGACAAAGAGGTTGTGATGCCCGAGGGGGTGGACCTGTTTGCTGATCCGGCGTTGGCGCCGGTTGTCGAGCTGCTTCTGGAGCAGGGATTTGCCGTGCTTCCAGAGGGGCCATCGGAAAAAGGGTTGACCCTTGAGGTGCGGGAAACCGCGGCAGGCAAGCGCCTTTTGCTCAAGCGCGGTTCGGACAATGCCATCGTGGCAATGGAAAAGATTGGCCCTGCAGTGCCGATTGCGGCAAAGCCTGAGCCCGTTGTGTTGCAGACACCACGCAATACCACGGCCGTTCATCAAATCACTCCTGTTTCTGCACAGCAACCCCGTGTTCTTTCCGTGCAGCATCCCCAGCCCGTCATGACACCTGGAGAGCTGATGTTTGAAATTCCCGGCAATCCGGTTCAGATCGTAAGCTGGCCCGCTGGCGACGGTGTTGAGCTGTATCTTCTCTATCATGACCGTGTTCAGCATTTTCGCAGTCGAGGCAATTATTTTGAGCCACTGGAATCGTTTAAGCCAGCGGCGGATGTGTCACGTGGATTAAGGCTGACGTGCGGTGATCTGGATGGTGATGGCCAGCCGGAGATCGGTGCGGTATGGAGCGAGGATATCCATGATGTCTCCGAGGGGACCGACTCCCTGTTGCACAGTTGGGTTCTTTCCACGGCGTCGCTCAAACCGATCAGTGATGATTTGAAAGGCTATGTGGATTTTTCCGATAACCAAGGGCGCTTGCAACGTCGTGAGAGTTATGCGGCCTTTGCGCCTGAAATTTTGCCGTTGCAGATGAAAAAAGGTTTGGTTGTGGTTGGGACAACGCCTTTGCAAGCCACGTCACACCTGTTGTATGGAACCATCGCCTGGCCCAATTCGGAGCAGTCTCTGGTGTGGAATGACGACCAGCGGCTGATGCTCCAGGCCCGTTCAAAGCATCAGCGTATTCCCGGAACCACCCTGTTGACAGATTTTGGTGACTATCAGGGCCCTTATGTGTCGATCCCGTTGAAAAACCCCGAGTACCGTAGTGGCTTTTCGGCAACGGATCAGGTGTTGGCTAAAGAGGTGGTTCTCGCGCGGAGGCTGGTGAAAGAGCATGGCGCTGTTTACACCCTGATTCGTGGTCGCAGCAAGGGGTTGCCGCTGGTTGGGGGCGCCAGTGGTGCAGACAGGCTGGTGCGCATTGAACAATCTGGACGCGGTCTACAGGCCGAATATCCGTTTGCCGCGGTCGATGCGTTTATTCTTGATTTTGCCGTGTATGGTGATCCGGCGCAGGCGGTGCTGTTGCTCAATGAAAAAGAGGATGGCAGCGGTACAGCGTATTTACGTTTTCAAAGCCACCTGTAGGACTTGAACACACACAATTTTGTCATCGGAAAGAGTATCTGCAGGAGCGAATTTATTCACGAATTGTTCTGGTCATTGATCTTTTCATGATGGGAATTCGCGGCTGAAGCCGCTCCGACAATAGACGCTTTCAATGATGCTGAAGTCGTAGTCAGACGTAAAAAGAACAATAAAAAAGGGAAAGGTCGAAAGCGACCTTTCCCTTTTTTATTGTGTATGGTGCTAGCGCATTAACCAATCAGCTCTTTGGCTTTGGCAACCACATTGTCGGTGGTAAAGCCGAAGTGATCCATCAGCTGACCACCCGGTGCGCTGGCACCGAAGCCGGTCATGCCGACAATTGCGCCGTCCAGGCCGATGTAGCGTTCCCAGCCGAACGTGGAAGCCGCTTCCACGGCAAGGCGGGCACGGCAGGCGCTTGGCAGAACCTCTTCTTTGTAAGCGCTATCCTGGTTTTCAAACAGCTCCCAGCTCGGCATGGAAACCACACGAACACCAACGCCCTGCTGGTGCAGGATTTCGCGTGCGGCCAGAGCGTGCTGGACCTCGGAGCCGCTGGCCATGAGGATTAATTGCAGATCCCCTTCTTCCGCAGCCAGAACATAGGCACCTTTTTGAACGCCATCCGCGGACGCGTATTGATTGCGATCCAATGTCGGCAGGTTCTGTCGGGTCAGGATCAGCGCTGTGGGACCCTGGCGGTTGATCAAGGCGGCTTTCCATGCCTGGGCCGTCTCGTTGGCGTCGCAGGGGCGCAGGACCGTCAGGTTGGGGACGCTGCGCAGTCCGCACAGTTGCTCGATGGGTTGATGGGTTGGCCCATCTTCGCCGACACCGATGGAGTCGTGAGTCAAAACGTAAACCGGAGCAATGCCCATCAATGCCGCCATACGCATCGGCGGACGCATATAGTCGGAGAAGATCATGAAGGTTGCGCCAAACGGCAGCAGGCCGCGGGTGTGACACAGGCCGTTGAGGATGGACCCCATGGCGTGTTCACGAATGCCGAAATGGATGTTGCGACCAGCGGCTTCCGGTGTAAACGCCTCTTCACCTTTAAGGTGGGTGTTGTTGGACGGAGCCAGATCGGCGCTGCCGCCAAGCATCATCGGCAGTCCGGCGGCCAGGGCATTGAGGACCTGGCCACTCGAAGAGCGGGTGGCGGCGCTGGAGCCGGCCTCAAACGTCGGCAGCAGAGCGTCGATCTGCTCTGCGGACAATTCACTGTCGCTGTACCAATCTGCCAGAGCGGTGTTGGTGGCACATTTCTGTTGGCATTCCTGGTTCCAGGCGGTTTCAAGTTTCTGGCCGCGCTCTTTGAGTTGCGCCATGTGCGTATAGACGCTTTCAGGAACCGCAAAGCTTTGCTCAGGATCAAATCCGAGGGCTTGCTTGGCCAGAGCCAGTTCGTCGGTGCCGAGGGGAGCGCCATGGGCTGCTGCCGTACCCTGCTTGTTGGGCGCACCTTGACCGATGTTGGTGCGGGTGATAATCATCGACGGTCGCGGGTCGCGTTTGGCCCGCTCAATGGCGGCATCCACTTCGGCGAGGTTTTCACCAGTGACGCGTTCAACGTGCCAGCCGTAAGCCAGGTAGCGCGTTGCCACCTCTTCGCTGAATGCCAGTGAGGTGTCGCCTTCAATGGTGATTTTGTTATCGAGGTAGAGATACACCAGGTTGCCGAGTTTGAGATGGCCGGCCAGAGAGGCGGCTTCGGAAGCGACCCCTTCCATTACGTCACCATCAGAGCAGATCGCATAAACAGTGTAGTCAAACAGGTCTTTGTCCAGATTCTTCTGCAGATAGCGGGCACCCATGGCCATGCCGGTACCGACGGCAATGCCTTGACCGAGCGGGCCGGTCGTGGTTTCGACGCCGGGGGTGTGGCCGAATTCCGGGTGTCCCGGAGTTTTACTGCCGAACTGGCGGAAATTTTTCAGGTCATCCAGGCTGATGTCGTAGCCGGACAGGTGCAGTGTGCTGTACAGCAACATCGAAGCGTGACCGCAGGACAGGATAAAACGGTCGCGGCCCGGCCAGACGGGGTTTTCCGGATTGTGGCGTAGATGACGGGTGTAAATCAGGTAAGCCAGAGGAGCCCCTTCCATCGGGGTGCCGGGGTGACCGGAGTTGGCTTTTTCAACGGCGTCAGCCGAAAGCAGACGAATGGTATCAATGGTTTGTTTGGCAAGTACGGGATCAAACGTTTCTGCGTGCATGTGCGTGGGCTCCTTTGGAGGTGAATATTTTTTGGAGCCTAATTCAAGCAGGAATGGGGGCGTTTTGCAAGGTGAGATCGTCGTAAACAGGCGCAGCTAAAAGAAAAAGTTGAAATAGGTGTTTTGAGGGGGGTGGTGATCGCCTCCAGTCTGCCCGGTTGAGCGCGGGCAGACTGGAAGGAAATTAAACGGTTAGGAGGCCAGATAGGCTTTGATGCTCTCGGCAATGGTCTCAAAAATTTTGGTGAATTCTTCTTCATTGTGTTCGAGTAAGGTAATGCGAAAGCCTTGCTCCGGTGTTGAAAACGAGGTGAGTGGAACCACGCAAATGCCTGTTGACGCCAGCAGGTAGTAAACAAAACGTTTGTCGGCAGAGGTGCCGGGTTTGGCCACCAGCTCCTCAACCATGGTGCGCACCTGGTCATTGTCTATCGGCAGTGTCTGGGTATTGTCCAGCCGTTTGCGGTCAAAGGCCACGCTCATGTAAAACGCACCATTGGTGCGGTTAACCTTGATGCCGGGAACCTCCTTAAGCAGATCGTAGGCAATATTGGAAAATTTCTCGTAGCGACTGGTACGCTCCTTGAGGTAGACCGGGTACTGTGGATGGCTCATGATCGGCGGAATCGCTTTTTGTGGCAGCGTCGTCGAGCACACTTCTACCATTTTTGAATCGACAATCGACTGAATGTAGCGGGCGAACAACGGATCCTTGTGGCGATTGTACACCTCGATCCAGCCGCACCGGGCACCGGGCCACGGCAGCTCTTTACTTATACCCTTCATGGCGATGGCCGGAACATCGCCGACCAGGTCAGACAGCGGCTTAGTCGATTCGCCGTTGTAGATGATATTGTGGTAGATCTCGTCACAAATAATGAACAGATCATACTCTTTGGCAATTTTGATCATCTCCACCAGGATCCGCTCCGGATACACGGCGCCGGTCGGGTTGTCCGGATTGATAATCAGCAGGCCGCAGATTGCTGGATTGTATTTGACGGACAAACGTAAATCATCGAGATCTGGATACCAGTTGTTGTCCGGGTCAAGACGATAAGAGACCGGAGCCTGACCGGCATGGGCCGCTTCACCGGAAGAGTGGGTCGAATAGGTCGGTGAGGGGCCGATAACCCGCGCTTCACGTTTGAGAAAACCGTACACCTTTTGGATGGCATCGCCGAGGCCGTTGAAGAAGATGATATCTTCCGAAGAGATCTGTGCCTTGCCACGCTTGTTGGTCATCTCGGCGAGAAATTCACGCGTATCAAGAATTCCTTTTGTCGCGCAATAGCCATAAGAACAGTCCTTCATCGCCAAGTCGGCGACGATCTGTTTCATCCAGTCGGGGATTTTTTCACCTTTGGCAATCGGATCACCAATGTTTTCCATATTGGTCTTGATGCCAAGCTTGCCGAGGGTTTCGGCGATTTCGACAATTGCTCGGATTTCATACGTCAGTTCTCCGGCACCGATGTGGACAATGTTGTTTCTCATGGTAGCGCTTCTTTCGTAGCTGGGAATTAAAAAATAAGCAAAAAAGTTGGTTAGCATAGGGCCTTTGGGAAGTCAAACGAATTTACTGAGTGGATTAAAAAGTCGCCCGATTGGGGAGGGAATACCAGACGTGGTCTGGATGTCAGTTTGTATACTGTATTCAGAATGGCTTTTCTTTTACCTCAAGTGCGCAAAAGAAGAAAGCTGTTAAAACAGACGCTTAGGAAATGCCTGGGTTTGTGGGTTATTGCGGATTTAATAAAATCTTGACAAGCACTGGGCATTCCGATAGAAAATACGAGGTTTTTTATACTGAATGAATTACGTGTATTTGCACGTTTGCGACTGGAACCTGTGCACAGATAGCATTGCCGTCTGGGCACGAAATTTCCCTTCAGGGAGGCAAGAGGTATGGCCGAACAGTATTTGGTCGATTATGTCTATGTGTTGGTGTTCCTGATTGCAGGTATTGCCTGCGGTCTGGGACCATTGGTGATCTCCAGGTTGCTTGCGCCTCGTGTGTTGTTTCGCAAGACGCTGGAGCCGTATGAATGTGGGATGGATCCCTATGGGTCGGCCTGGAATATCCGTTTTGATATTGCCTACTATCTGTATGCGCTGATCTTTCTGGCATTCGATGTTGATGTTCTGTACCTGTTCCCGGTGGCCACGGCCTTTGATAAGGTCTCGGCGGTTCGGGGGATTACTGAACTGGTTATTTTTGTAGGTATTTTGTCGCTGGCAGTTGTTTATGCCTGGGTCAAAGGAGTATTCACGTGGCCGAAAAGAAAAGTCTGCTAAGAGTCCACTCCTACACCAAGGAGTGCGAAGAGCGCTACGAAGGTGCTCTTCCTGAAAGAACACAGCTCAGTGATCCGGGGGCAATGGTGCAGCTGGAGCTGGCTGACAAGATTCTCAATCTGTGTCGTGCCAACTCGCTGTGGCCGATGACCTTTGGTCTGGCATGCTGCGCGATCGAGATGATGTGTTCCGGTATGGCCCGGTTCGATATCTCACGTTACGGTGCTGAAGTGTTTCGTCCGTCACCGCGCCAGTCGGATCTGATGATCGTTGCCGGTACCGTCAATAAGAAGATGGCTCCCGCTGTTGTAACCCTTTACGAGCAGATGCCGGCTCCGCGCTACGTTATCGCTTTGGGTAACTGCGCGATCTCCGGAGGTCCATTTGCCGTTGAAGCAAATTACGACGTGGTGCTCGGCGTTGACCAACTGATTCCGGTCGATGTCTATGTGCCGGGTTGCCCGCCTCGCCCTGAAGCGCTGATTGAAGGTATCCTCCAATTGCAGAAGAAGATTACCGGTAAGCGCTTCCCGTTCCCGCAAAATAAAATGCCGGAGGGTCGCTGATCATGGATGTGACGACCGTTGTTAAACAGTGGAACGCTGTTACGGAGAAGGTTGAAGCCGTCGATTACGCCGCAACAGGGTATGACTACGACCTGAGCGTGACCGGTGAGAAACTGCGTGACTTTGCCACGCAGATGCTCAAAGACGGTTTTTATCTGGTCGACCTGATGGCCGTGCATGTCAATCCGGCTGTTGAAGTGGTTTATCAGTTTGCTCATGTTGAAACCCGTTGCCGGGTCATGGCGCGTGCATTTGTTAACGAAAAAAGCGAATTGCCGACCATCTCCGATATTTATCACGGTGCAAACTGGCATGAGCGTGAGACGCGCGATTTCCACGGAGTTGTCTTTGTTGGCCATCCCAATCTCGAACCGCTGATTCTGGCGGAAGAGGATGTGGATTTGAAGCCGTTGCTTAAGAGTGAAAAGGCGTTGAAGGATGCTGCGGCCGTACGCCGGGCTGTGCCTTCTGACGAAGCAGCGAAACCTGAAGCCGCCAAGAAACCGGAGCAAAGCTGATCGCCATGATGAATACAGAAGTATTGCAAGATGAAAGACATCATCGCTTCGTACTGAATATGGGACCTCAGCATCCCAGTACCCACGGGGTACTTCGCGTGCTGCTGGAGATGGAAGGGGAGTATGTCATTGAGCCCCAACCTGTTCTCGGGTACGGCCATCGGTGTCATGAGAAGATCGCTGAATTCAAGCCGGCCAAGTCATTTATGCCCAATACGGCTCGCATGGATTATCTCGGCGCGTTGATTTATAACCACGGTTATGCCTTGCTGCTGGAGAAAGCAACAGGCATCGAGGTTCCCCGCCGTGCTGACTACATTCGCGTTATCACGTCGGAATTGAACCGCATTCAAAGTCACCTGTTGTGGTTTGGTGCGTATCTGCTCGACCTCGGAGCCTTCACCCCGATCATGTATGCCTTTGATGATCGTGAAGAAATTCTCGATATCCTTGAGGACGTGACCGGTTCCCGCTTGACCTACTGCTACTTCCGGGTTGGTGGTGTCTGCAAGGATATTGACGACAAGTTTGTCGCCTCGACCCGCAATTTTATCGATCGTCTGCGCGGTCGGTTCCCCCTGTATGAGGAGCTGGTCAACGGTAATATCATTTTGCAGAAACGTTTGAAGGGGATCGGCGAATACACGCCTGAACTGTGCGCCCGCTACGGTGTAACCGGCCCGCTGCTGCGTGGTGCCGGTATTTCCTATGACCTGCGTCGCGCTGAGCCTTATTCCGTCTATCCGGAATTCGACTTCGAAATTCCCACGGATCCCGGCGGCGATGCCTGGGCGTCATTCAATGTGCGTTTCCGCGAAATGGAACAAAGTCTGCGCATTATTGAGCAGGCGCTGGACAAATTGCCTGAAGGTCCGGTTATGGCGGCCAAGGTGCCCAAGAAACTTAAAATTCCTGCAGGTGATTACAACAGTTCTGTCGAAGCACCACGTGGTGAACTGTCCTATTACCTGGTGGCCGACGGCAGTGATGTTCCTTATCGTCTGAAAGTGCGTACCCCATCTTATTCCAACCTGAGTGTTGTTCCTGAAATGTGCAAAGGGATGATGATTGCCGACGTTGTTTCGGCAATGGGTGCGCTGGACCTCGTAATCCCCGAGATTGACAGGTAGATCGTATGGAAACTGTAGCGAATATGGTACCGGTGTTAGTCCGGTTGGTTGCATTCCTGATCGGTGCGATTGTCGTTGTGTTTGGCAACGCGCTGGTGATGGGATATATGGAGCGGAAACTGGCTGGACATTTCCAGCGTCGGCCTGGCCCGATGGAAGTTGGTTTCCATGGTATTCTTCAACTGCTTGTCGATGGTTTTAAATTGATGGGCAAACAGCTGGTGGTTCCGGCACAGGCAGACAAGAAGCTGTTTATCTTGGCACCACTGCTGTCCTTTGTGCCTGTCTTTTTGCCGCTGCTGGTGATTCCGTTCAGTGACAAGATTCAAGCATTTGATCTGGATATCGGTCTGCTGTTTATTCTGGCCGTCGCGTCCATCAATGTGTTGGCCATTCTTGTCGGTGGCTGGGGCTCAAACAATAAATACTCTCTGTTTGGCGCTTTCCGGTCGGTTGCTCAAAACGTTGCTTACGAAATCCCGATGCTGATTGCGCTGCTGTCAATTGTATTTATGACCAATACCTTCAGCCTGAAGGAGGTTGTTGCAGCCCAGTCCGGTGGTGGTTGGTTTATCTTCTTTCAGCCCCTGGCATTTCTGATTTATCTCATTGCGATGGTTGCGGAAACAAACCGCGCTCCGTTTGACCTTCCCGAGGCAGAGAGTGAGCTGACGGCTGGTTTCCATACGGAATACAGCGGTATGGGTTTCAGTCTGTTCATGATGGCTGAATATACCAACATGTTCATCGTATGTAGTATCGCCACAGTGTTTTTCCTCGGCGGCACGTCTGGTATTCCTCTGCCCTATTTTGAATACACTGGAATCATCTGGTTCCTGGCCAAGGTCTACTTCCTCATGTTTTTCCTGGTGTGGATCCGTTGGACCTATCCTCGTACCCGTTTCGATCAGTTGATGAACTTCTGCTGGAAATATCTCATTCCGTTCTCACTGGTTAATCTTCTTCTTACTGTTGTGATTGTGAAGCTGATATGAAAGCCTATTTCTCAGAATTATTTACGGGCGGATGGAGCCTCATTGTTGGTCTGAAGGTCACTCTCAAGGCGTTGTTTTCACCGACGGTAACGACACATTATCCTCGTCAGAAGATTGAGGTGACGCCGAACTACCGTGGCCATATTGACCTGGTGAAAGACAGCGAAAGCGGTAGCCACAAATGCATTACCTGTGGAAGCTGTATGCGTGAGTGTCCCTCCAATTGTATTGTTGTCGATGGTGAAAAACGCGAAGGGGTCAAAGGAAAGGTCCTGACGAAATTCACCCTCGATTTTACCAAGTGCAGCCTGTGTGGTGCCTGTGTTGAAGTGTGTCCGACCGATGCGCTTGATTACAGTAACGAATACGAGCTGGCTGGGTTCAAACGTGAAGATTTTCACTATGACATTCTGAAGAGGCTGGAGGAACGGGAATGATAGCTTTTGAATACATCGCCGAAGCCCTCTTTTATGCGTTCATGATTTTAACATTCATGGGCGGGTTTATGGCCGTTCGGTCGCGGATGCTGATGCATGCAGTACTTGGCCTGGCTGTTTCACTGTTTGGTGTTGCAGGCCTGTACTTCCACCTTGGTAGTCCTTTTTTGGCCATGATGCAAATTCTCATCTATGTGGGTGCGGTTTGTATCATGATTGTTCTCGGGGTCATGCTCGGAAATACACCGGATCAATTGTTTTCCGAAAAGCTCAGCCGGCGGAATATGTTTTTGGCCCTGGCGGCCTGTTCCACTGGTTTTGTGACCTTGTTTATCGCGATTCAGCAGACCAAGTTTGCACCGGCCGCCGAGAAAATCGGCGACATGTCGATCCGCTTTATCGGTGAAAATCTGCTGTTCAAATACTGCCTGGCCTTCGAATTGATTTCGGTCATTTTGTTGACGGCAATTATCGGTGCCATCATTCTGGCGCGAGGCGGTCGGGAGGAAGTGGCAAAATGATCATCAGCGATAACTTAAATACCTATCTGATTATTGCAGCCATTCTATTGGTCATTGGTCTGTACGGCATGCTGCGTCACCGCTCTCTCATCGGCATGCTGATTTCAAGTGAATTCATTCTGAATGGTGCAGCGCTCAACTTTATGGCCTTTAACCGGTTTGTTGCACCCAACCCCGCTGTCGGACAGATTTACACCCTGTTCATCATGGGGATCGCAGCCGCTGAAGCAGCAATTGTGGTCAGTATCATTATCGCAGTGTACCGCAAATATCGAAGTGAAGATCCTGAGCAGGTTCAGGATCTTAAGATGTGATATCGCTTTGCTGACGGTTATGGAATCTGTAACGGCAGTCACGCAGCTCTGCTAGCGCGACACACCACTTGAGAAAGCACTTGCAATGAACACGATTATCACCAGCAAGATTATTCTGACAACGCTGATCCCGATGATTACGGGATTGCTCGTCATGTTTTCGGGCAAAAAGCCGAATCTGCGCGACAGTTGGTCGACGCTCGGCGCCATTATCACTTTCGTTTCGGTCCTGAACTTTCTGCCGATCATTCTGGACGGACAACAACTCCAATACACGCTGTTTGAGTTGTATCCCGGCATTTCGGTTAAATTGAACCTGGATGCGTTGGGTGTCGTCTTTGCTCTGGTTGCCTCATTCCTGTGGATTCTGGCCAGTCTCTACTGTGTCGGTTATATGCGTGGATTGGATGAGCATGCTCAGACTCGGTTCTATGTCTGCTACGCCGTTTCGGTTGGTGCAGCCATGGGTGCGGCTTTTGCCGGCAACCTGTTTACTCTGTATCTGTTTTACGAGATCGTCTCCATCTTCACCTACCCGCTGGTTATGCACCATCAGGATGAAGAGGGCTATGCCGGTGCTAAAAAGTACATCGTTTACTTGATGTTCACGTCCAAAGCGTTTTTGCTTCCGGCCATGGTTATCATCTATGTGCTGTGTGGCACGTTGGACTTTAATACTGCCAATGTTGCTCAGGGGATTTTCCCGGCCGAAGCGGATCGCTTCGTGGTTGGAATTGCGTACCTGCTGTGTCTGTTTGGTTTTGCTAAGTCCGGTATCATGCCGCTGCATAACTGGTTGCCCGATGCGATGGTGGCACCGACACCGGTCAGCGCGTTGCTCCATGCCGTTGTCGTTGTTAAGGTCGGTGTGTTCTCGACGTGCCGGGTGATGCTGTCGATCTTTGGTACCAACATTCTTCATGAAACAGGGCTGGGTATTTTTACCGCCTACTTTGTTTCTTTTACCATTTTGACCGCATCGGTGATCGCTCTTACCAAGACCAATCTCAAAGCGCGTTTGGCGTACTCAACGGTCAGTCAGCTGTCGTACATCATTCTCGGTGTTGCCATGTTGACCCCGAACTCGATTACCGGTGGTTTGATCCACATCGCCAACCACGCCTTTGCCAAGATCACCCTGTTCTTCGCGGCCGGTTGTATCTTTGTTGCCAGCGGTAAAAAAGACATCACCGAGATGGGTGGACTGGGCAAGCGGATGCCATTTACCATGATGGCGTTTGGTATCGCTTCTCTGGGTATGATAGGCGCGCCGCCGGTGGGTGGTTTTGTCACAAAATGGTATCTGGCTCTGGGGACGATGGATATTCATAACTGGATTCTGTTGTGTGTCCTTCTTGCCAGTAGTTTGCTTAATGCCGGTTATTTTGTTCCGGTCTTTCTCCAGGCGTTTTTCGGCAAGCCGTTGCCCGCTGATGAAGGTTTGACCGGTAGCCTTGAAAAGAAACCTCTGATTCTGTTCATGGTGGTTCCTCTGGTGATCACCGGAACAATCTCCGTTTTGATCGGTATTTATCCTGATCTGTTTCTCGACCTCATTAACCTGATGGTGAAGTCATGATTGTGAAATTTCTTACTTATCTGCGTGAGAGACCGAGCATGTTGAAATGGCTGTTTATGGCGTTTCTGGCGTTCGCTCTCGTATTCGATTTCTTTGCTGATCGTCACCACGCGCACTTCTGGGGTGACCACATCATCGGTTTCTGGGCTGTGTTCGGCCTGGTCGGGTGTTTGGCATTGATTGTATTCTGCAAAGGGCTGTCACACGTATGGCTGGAGAGGGGCACGGATCATTATGACAAGTAGTATTTTTATGCACCCAGCCACCATGTTTATTGTCGGTGCGCTGCTGCTTCCCTTATTCAAAAAATTCAACGCCCAGAAGATCTGGCTGGTCGTCGTACCGCTGCTGGCCTTTATTCAGATTAAGTATCTGCCGGCATCCTTTGGTTGCGTTGAATGGCTTGGTTTCAAGCTGCAGTTTGGTCGTGTTGATGAGTTGACCATGGTCTTTTTGCATGTTTTCACGTTGATGGCGCTGATTGGCAGCATCTTCGGTCTGCATGTCAAGGAGAGTGGCCAACACGCTGCAGCCTGGCTTTATGTTGCCGGTTCACTGGGGACAACCCTGGCAGGTGATTATCTGGTGGTCTTCATCTTCTGGGAACTGATGGCCTTTGCCTCCGTGTTCCTGGTGTGGTACCGCAAACGTAAGCGGTCCATCGAAGCCGGTTACCGCTATCTGCTTGTGCATACCTTCGGCGGTCTGGTTCTGCTCGGCGGGATCTTCCTGCGCTACCAGAATCTCGGTGATCTGACATTTGTTCCGATTTCACCGGATACCGCAACCCTGGCGGATTATCTGATCATGATTGGTTTCATGCTCAATGCAGCCGTACCACCCATCCATGCCTGGCTACCGGATGCCTATCCGGAAGCAACGGTAACGGGTGCGGTTTTCATGTGTGCCTTTACGACCAAAACAGCCGTATATGTGTTGGCACGCGGATTTGCCGGCTTTGAAACACTGGCAATCATGGGTGCGATCATGACCCTGTACGGTGTTGGCTACGCGGTTATCGAAAATGATGCCCGGAGGATTCTGGCGTACCATATCGTCAGTCAGGTCGGTTACATGGTGTGTGGTGTTGGTATTGGTACTGAAATGGCAATCAATGGCGCCTGTGCTCACGCCTATGCTCACATCCTCTACAAAGCCCTGTTGTTCATGGGCGTTGGTAGTGTTCTTGAGATGACGGGTCGTTCTAAGCTCAGTGAGCTTGGCGGTCTCTATAAATACATGCCTTTGTCGATGATTTTTACGGTCATAGGTGGTATCGCCATCTCCGGCTTCCCGCTCACCAGTGGATTTATCAGTAAGTCGATGATTATTGCTGCGGCAGGCGCCAACCATCAGTTGATTCTGATGCTGATGCTTTCTCTGGCGGCCGTTGGTACGTTCCTTTCGGTCGGCATCAAGCTGCCTTACTTCATCTGGTTTGGACCCAACGATTGCGGTCTCAAACCGAAAGAAGCTTACTGGAATATGCAAGTCGGTATGTTTATGGCAGCCTTTATGTGCATCTTCCTTGGTGTTTACCCGGATTACCTGTACGACATGTTGCCGTACGCGGTTAATTACCATCCGTACAACAGCTATCACCTGACAGAGACGTTCCATCTGCTCGGTTTCACCGGTTTGGGTTTCTATCTCATGGTGAAGTACCTCAAACCCCACGATGTGTCCAACCTTGATCTCGACTGGTTTTACCGTCGCGGTGCCGGTTGGTTCATGTGGCTTGCCCGCAAGCCCATCAGTGCAACCAATGAGTGGGTTAGTAATGTTTACCAAACTGTCGGATTGCGTTTTACCATGGCGATGGCTCGCGCTCTTTCCTGGTTTGATTGGGAAGGCATTGACTGGGCACTGGATGGCAGTGCGCGCGGTTTCGTCAAGGGAGGCGAGCAGGTTCGTCAGTTCCAGACCGGTAAATTGCAACAATACATTGGCGGGGCTGTTGTACTGCTCTTCCTGGTACTGATTGTCGTGGTTCTGATCTGACACAGCCTGCGTGTAAGTGGATAGGCAATTACTCATAGACAGTAGGAAGTCATGGAAAAGTATCTAATCCTGAATACATTAAATTTCCCGATCTTATCGATGCTGCTGCTGATACCGGTAGTCGGGGCTGTGGTGGCCATGTTTTTGCGTGGTGACACTCTATTGAAATTCTGGGGTCTGGCAGTGACCCTGGTGACTGCTGTTATCTCATTGCCGCTGTGGTCGCGATTTGACCAGACCACGGCGAAGTACCAGTTCGTCGAATTGCGCCATTGGTTCCCGGCCCTGAACCTCGATTATGTGGTTGGTGTGGACGGTATCAGTGTGCTGCTGGTTCTGCTGACGACTCTGGTCATGCCGTTGTGTATCCTGTGTTCCTGGACCTATATCAAGACACGGATGAAGGAATTCATCATCGTGACCCTGTTGATGGAAACAGCAATGCTCGGCGTCTTTGTCAGCCTGAACACGGTTCTCTTCTATATCTTCTGGGAAGGTATGCTGGTGCCGATGTATCTCATCATCGCAATCTGGGGTGGAGACAGGAAGGATTATGCTTCGATCAAGTTCTTCCTTTACACCTTTGCCGGTAGTATTTTCCTGCTGGTTTCCATTGTTGCGATGTACATCACCACAGGGACCTTCTTTATCCCTGAGTTGATGGATCATAACTTTGCGTTTTCCTATCAGATGTGGATCTTCCTGGCGTGTGCTCTCGGCTTCGCCATCAAAATGCCGATGTTCCCGTTCCATACCTGGCTGCCTGCTGCTCACGTACAGGCCCCGGTTGCCGGTTCAGTCATTCTGGCCAGTATCCTGCTGAAAATGGGTGGTTACGGTTTCCTGCGCTTCTGCCTGCCCATGGCACCTGCCGCAACGGTCTACTGCATGCCGTACCTGATCATCATGTCGTTAGTCAGTATCATCGTTGGTGGCTATCTGGCGCTAGGTCAGTCGGATATTAAAAAGTTGATTGCCTACTCCTCTGTTGGCCACATGGGCTTTGTCACACTGGGTATTTTCCTGCTGAATGATGCTGGTATCAAAGGTGCCATGCTGCAGATGATCAACCACGGTGTCACGACAGGTGCTCTGTTTATCCTGATCGGTCTGATCTATGAGCGTACTCATAGTCGTGAGATTTCCGATAACAGTAAGCTGGGGATGTTCATGCCGATTTATGTCACTTTCCTCGGTATCTTCTCCCTGTCTTCGCTGGCCTTCCCGGGTACCAACAGCTTCGTCGGCGAATTCCTGGTTCTGTTCGGAGCGTTCGATAAATATCCTCTGGTTGGCGCTTTGGCAATTCCTGGTGCGATTCTCGCAGCAGCCTACATGCTGCGTCTGTTGCAAAAAATGGTTTGGGACGATTCAGATGGTCATGGCCACCACGGTGATGATCATGGCGATGAACACCATCTGACCGATTGTAACTTTAGAGAATTTATTCAACTGGCATTCTTGACCGTATTCGTATTCTGGATCGGTTTACATCCGACGCCGTTGCTTGACATGATGGATACCAGTGTGGCTCACCTGATCCATCAGGTTGATGCCGGTAGCGCGGTACAGGAAGCTGTTCACCATGGTGAACACCACGCCCTGCTTAATCAAGCAGGTGCCTGGGTCAAGAACCTCTTCTAACTCAAGAATCGGATCAATTATGTTAAACACAGCTTTTCTGCCCGAGTTGGCACTGATGTTAACGGTCCTGGTCTTGTTCTTCATGACCTTGGGCAAGTTTCGCACTGGTACCATTCAAGGTGCCAGCCTGTTATTGACTGCCGTGACGCTTGTGGCCACGTTTATGTCCATGAACGCACAAGACAGTCTTTTCTTTGATGCTTATCTGGTCGATTCGCTTTCTCAGTTGTTTAAGATGGTGATTGTCGGGGGCCTGTTTCTGGTGTTCTTGCTTGGTCGTGGTTTAACCGGGATCGAAGGTAAGCTCCACTGTGAATACAACATGTTTCTGGCCATCAGTGCTCTGGGGCTGATGTTCCTGAGCAGTTCAGTGGAGTTATTGACAATTCTGCTCAGCCTCGAGATTTCATCTTACGCGCTGTATGTGGTGATTCCGTTTCGCAATGGCCAGGGACGTATCCATGTGGAAGCCGGTATCAAGTATGTTCTGTTTGGTGCTGCTTCAACCGGACTGACCCTGTATGGCATGAGCTATATTTTCGGCCTGGCCCATACCACCTACCTCAATGAACTGGCTCAGTTGATGCCGTCACTGGTTGCGACTCAACCTTTGGCTGTTATCGCCATGATTCTTGTTATGACGGCGTTTTTCTACAAACTGGCGCTGTTTCCGATGCATTTCTGGACTCCTGATGTTTATCAGGGTGCATCCAACGAAACAACCAGCTTTGTTGCAACGCTGCCGAAGGTTGGTGCCGTTCTGTTGCTGATCCGTTTTGTTGCTGTTGCTGGTTATGATGTCAGCCAGTTGACTTGGGTTCTCGCTGTTATCGCGGTTCTGTCTATGACCCTTGGTAACTTGACTGCCTTGGTACAGACGGATCTTAAGCGTCTGCTGGCGTATTCCAGTATTGCCCACGCCGGTTATGTCATGATTGGTATCCTGACCGCTGATGAGATGGGTATGTCTGCGGCCGTGTTCTATGTCATTGGCTACCTGCTGATGAATCTTGGGTGTTTCTACGTCATTTACAACGTAGCTCCGGATGGTGAGAACGTCTCTTTTGATGACTTGAAAGGCCTGTCTCGCCGTTCACCCTTGTTGGCCTTGACTTTGCTGGTCTCTGCCTTTGGTATGGCCGGTATTCCGCCGACAATCGGTTTTATTGGTAAGTTTATGCTGTTTACCGGGGCAATTCATAAGGGCTTTTATGCACTGGTTATTCTTGCCGTTATCAATGCGGCGGTGGCTGCATTTTACTATCTCAAAATGGCCCGAGCAGCCTATTGTGCTCCTGACTCCGATCAGGAAGTGATTGCGTTGCCGTTCACGGCTAAATTGCTCGGAACATTCTTTATTCTGGCCATTATTATCATCGGTGCCATGCCTCAGAGCCTTCTGGCAACAGCAAAGCATGCCGTTGAGACGTTGATGTAATTAATCGCCAAAATACGTTGTATAAAAAGCCCTTCGGATCCTTTCCGAAGGGCTTTTTTGTTTGTCTTGTTGAAACTATGGACAAACGATTAATGCTTGTTTTGGCGAAGGTTTCGGTGGATACAATTTTAACGCTGCTGCACCATCGTAGTGAAGGTGCCTGTCGCAACAGTGAGTCAATGTTTCAGCTTTATTTTTTCCAGAGAATTGACGACGGTTGGGACCCGAATCAAAGATAGACGCCATTTGAGGCTTGGCCTGTGTCGGTAAAGATGGTCAGAAGATGGAACGACACGTTACTTGGCGATTAACGCTTGTTCTTGCTCACGGAAAAAAATTATGACGCAGCAAAAAGCCGGCGGACACAAGCGAATGGTGCGAGTACTTCAACATAATTGAAATTGTCTCTTGTCGGAGCGGCTTCAGCCGCGAATTCCCACCATGAAAAGGATCAATAACCAGAACATTTCGCGAATAAATTCGCTCCTACAGGTGGTCTCTTCGATGACCAAATTGAGTGTCTTCAAGCGCTGGTTTAAAGGAAATAAGCTGCAAAAACAGCACTGTCCTCGTACGGGGCTGTCGCAAGTTTTTGCGGTGCAAACCGCCAGCGTTCTATAGTCCGCAAACGTCTGGGACAGCCCCAGATAGGGCTTGGGACCGTTCCAGCCTGCTACGAAAGTGCTTGAACTAGCGCCATTCCGGACGCAAGCAATATTATTGCTGGTTGGAGTGGTTTAAGTTTAGAGCGCCCATTCTGAAGATTGTCTGTGTGAGCTGTGAGCCCGGCATTGCCGGGCTAAAAAGACTCTGAAGGACGAGAATGAGGTGTTAAATCTAAGGTGGGCAGTAAAAACACTTCGACCATAAAAGGTGAACAGTAAATATAAATGAACAAAATTACAGGGCAGTTGTATCTCGATTTTTAATGTCAGCTAAAAGTGCCTGATATGCTTCAGGGTTTTTTTCAGGGTCAATAACTTCGACAGCGATGTTCTCACAACTTGCCCCCGCATCATCGCGACCGCATGTGCAGGTCAGGTCTGCGAGTTTTCCTTCATTGCTGCTGCATGAACCGCTGATCCCCTTGCGGCCAAAAATGATGCCGATGGATAACCCGATAAAGGCTAACAGGAAAATGAGAATTGCCGGGATGAATATTTTCATAATGTTTTTCCGTCTACTGTTTGAGGAAAGGGGTGAAGGCCGAGCTGGATTTTTCTTTAAATCCGTCGCTCGTTTTAATAATCATAAACACTGCTAAGTTGTGTTGCTCAGCAAATTTCATACCTGACTCAGGACCAAGGACGGTCAATAATGTGGCTAAAGCGTCTGCGTCCATGCAGGTTTCCGCAAGAACGGTGACTGAGGCCAGTGTATGCGTGATCGGGTAGCCGGTTCGCGGATCAATCGTATGGGAGAAACGTTGACCATTGTGCTCAAAATAATTGCGGTAGTCGCCGGAGGTTGCCATAGCAGATTGTTGCAAATGGAGCACTTTTTGTACAGATCGCTGATCAGTCACCGGACTTTCTATGCCAATCCACCACGGTTGTCCAGTTTGTTTGTGCCCTGACGTTCTGATTTCACCACCGATTTCAATCATGTAGTTCTGTAGTGCATTTTGTTCAAGCACTGAGGCTACTGCATCAACCGCATACCCCTTGGCAATTGCTGAGAGATCGATGTAGATTGCATCGGATTCTTTTAAAATCTCCATCGGTTCTGAGTGTATTTGTAGCTTCGTGTAGCCGATTTTGCGACGCAGTTGATCGATGTTTTTTGCGTCCGGGATGGCATTGACATTGATTGTCGGTCCAAAGCCCCATAAGTTAACGAGTTTTCCGACTGTGATATCAAAGGCACCATCACTCATAGCGCTGTAGCGCAATGCCGCATTAATGACGTGATACGTGGGTTCGGAAATCGCTAGCCACTGGTTTGTCGGTAGCGCGTTAAATCGAGACACCTCTGAATCTTCTTTGTATGTTGACATCAGCCGATCAATTTTATCAAGAGAAGCGCTGACCTGTTTGGAGATCTCTTCTGCTTTCAGTTGAGATTCTGGTGGAACAATAACCTTTAAGTGATATGTCGTGCCCATTGTTGAACCGCTCAGCAGCAGAGGGCCGATTTGGCCTTTAGAGGCATGGTTGAGGTAAGCGATTGTACCAACAAGGATCAGAGTTGCGAGAATAAGAATGCGTCGAAGCATGAAATTGACTCCAAAGAATAAGAAGGGCCACGTCTTTACAGACGTGGCCCGAAAATATCAAGAGAGATGTGCGTCTCTTACATGTCGTTAATTCCCAATGCAATGCGGGCCTTGACATGTTTTTCCTGTTCTTCCATGGCGAGCAGATTTTCGAAAATCTCCCGAACCTCTGCTGACGTTGCCGTGTCTGCCATCCCTTTGTACGATGCGATCAGGCAGTTGTCAATGGTCGTACCAATTTTGATGATCTCATCAACGGACATCTCATCCGTAAAGCTGAGGCTTTCGATTGGTTGAAACGTCCTTTGATCTTTAGAAAACTGATACCAGCTGTTCAGTGCTTTTGTTGCGATACTTTGCTCATAATCACTTAATGCGTTCTCAAGGTGCTTTTCATGACGCACCAGGTAGTCGAGAAGCAGTTTGACACGAGCACTCTGGGTCTGACAGGAAAGCTTTTGATAATAGGCTCCTGCCTTGCGGTGAAACTCACGAGCGTATTCCAAGATCTCTTTTGCTTGTCCGTATGGCATGACATTCCCTCCAGAATAAAAGACGCCCCCTTATGTTGATCCTGTCAAAAGAATAACATAAGGGGGCGATATCACAACTTAATCAGTTTAACCACCAAAGTCGTCAAACATGATGTTTTCACGCTCGACACCTTGCTCCATGAGCATGTTGGTGACAGCGTTGGCCATCATCGGAGGACCGCACATGTAGTATTCGCAGTCTTCCGGGGCCTCGTGGTCTTTGATGTACAGATCGTACATAACATTGTGGATAAATCCGACCGGCCCTTCCCAGTTATCTTCCGGCATCGGATCAGATAATGCGCAATGCCATGAGAAGTTGGGGTACTTCTCTTGCAGGCCATTAAGCTCTTCAACGTAGAACATCTCTTTCAAGCTACGTGCACCGTAGAAGTAGGTCATCTTACGGTCTGTGTTGAGACGCAGTAGTTGGTCAAGGATGTGAGAACGCATCGGAGCCATACCGGCACCACCACCGATGAAGACCATTTCGTTGTCCGTTTCACGGGCGAAGAACTCACCGTAAGGACCTGAAATCGTAACTTTGTCACCGGGCTTAAGATTGAAAATATAAGAGGACATCTGTCCCGGAGGTGCGTCAGGGGCATTCGGCGGCGGCGGGCAAACACGGACGTTGAGCATGACAATGCCTTTCTCCAGCGGGTAGTTGGCCATGGAGTAGGCACGCATGATCGGCTCTTTAACGACCGATTTGTAGCGCCACAGATCAAATTGGTCCCAATCTGCACGGTATTCTTCTTCGATATCAAAATCGGAGTAAGACAGCTCATGAGGAGGCGCTTCGATCTGGATGTAACCGCCAGCGCGGAAATCGCAATCTTCGCCTTCGGGCAGCTCAACAACAAATTCCTTGATAAATGTTGCGCGACCTTCGTTGGAACGAACGGTGCAGTCCCATTTCTTGATGTCGAAAATTTCGCGGGGAATCCCCAGTTTCATATCTTGCTTAACGTTAACCTGGCAGGCCAAACGCAAACCTTCACGGGCTTGGCGCTTGTTGATGTGGCCGGTTTCCGTTGGCAGAATATCACCACCGCCTTCAAAAACCTTTACATGGCATTGGCCACAAGTGCCGCCGCCGCCACAAGCTGAAGGGATAAAGATGCCTTGGTCGGCAAGAGCGCCCAGCAGCTTGCCACCGGGTTTGGTGGTGACGGTTTTGCTGGGATCGTCATTAATATAAAAGTGAATGTCACCGCTGGGTACCAGACTCTTCCGTGCCACCAGAATGATGGCGACAAGAGCCAGGATAACACCGGTAAACATTGTGCATCCGGCAATAACGAGTGTTAAATCCATAATTCATCCAATCCTATAAGTACTGGTTGCTGTGCTTAAAATGTCAGGCCGGAGAAGGCCTTGAAAGACATAGCCACCAAACCAACAATGATGAAAGTGATACCAACGCCGCGCAGTCCTTTAGGGACATCGCTGTAGGTCAGCTTTTCACGGATACCAGCCAACAGGCAGATTGCCAGGGCAAAGCCGACACCAACGCCGACCCCGTACACGGTACTTTCCATGACATTATAGTCACGCTCAACCATGAACAGCGACGCACCGAGGATGGCGCAGTTAACCGTAATCAGCGGCAGGAAAATACCCAGAGCGTTGTACAGCACCGGAAGGTACTTATCCAAAGCCATTTCGAGGATCTGTACGATTGCGGCGATAACACCGATGTAGCAGATCAGACCGAGGAAGCTCAGGTCAAGCTCAGGATAACCAGCCCACGCCAATGCACCCTTTTTAAGCAGGAATGTGTAAAGCAGGTTGTTGACAGGAACGGTAATAAGCTCAACAGCAACAACGGCAATACCGAGCATGAAAGCCGTGTCAACCTTCTTAGACAGGGCGATGAAAGTACACATACCCAAGAAGAAGGTCAGGGCGATATTATCGATAAAAACCGATTTGAAAAAAATCATAAAATAATGTGACATGGCGTCTATTCCTATTCTTGGAGTTCAGGCTTCCAGGTCCGCAAACCCCAGATAATGAAGCCGATCAGGAAGAAGGCGCTGGGTGCCAGCAGCATCAGGCCATTAGTGACATACCAACCACCGTCGTTGACAGGGCTGAGGATGGTCAGACCGAAAACCTTGCCTGAACCGAACAGCTCACGAACAAAGCCGACCAACATGAGGACCAGGCCGTAACCCAGACCGTTGCCGATGCCGTCCATAAAGCTTTCCACAACGGGAGCTTTCATAGCGTAAGCTTCCGCGCGGCCCATAACGATGCAGTTGGTGATGATCAGACCAACGTAGACCGAGAGCGCTTTACTCATCTCATAGGCGTAGGCTTTGAGCATCTGGTCAACGATGATAACCAATGTTGCAATGATGGTCATCTGAACGATGATCCGGATGCTGTTTGGAATATGGTTGCGAATGGCACTGACCGCAGCGTTGGAGCAACCGGTAACCACTGTTACCGCAATGGTCATGGTGAATGCTGTCGACATTTTATTGGTAACCGCCAGAGCCGAGCAGATACCGAGGATCTGCAGCGCAATGGGGTTATTGTTAAATAATGGATCCAGCAGAGCGTCTTTAGCTTTTGACATGGTTAACCTCTCTTTGCTTTCAGATTTGCCAGGAACTTGCCAAATCCATCGTCGCCGAACCAGTAACGAACAATGTTACTAACTTTGACACTGGTGACGGTTGCACCAGCCAGGCCATCAATGGTGTTGACCGCAGTTGCCGAGTTTGGATCGTAGCTGCCGTTTTTGACAACTTTGATTGCAACATTGCTGCCGTTGTAGACCTCTTTACCGGGCCATTGGGCTTTCCATTTCGGATTGTCAACTTCAGCACCAAGGCCAGGAGTTTCAGCGTGCTGGTAGAATGTCAGACCTTTAACGGTGTTGCCGTCAGAAGCCACAGCCATGTAACCCAACATAGGGCCCCACATACCGGCACCACGAATTGGCAATACCACGTCACCGTTTTGGGCCACATAAATTGCCGCATATTTGGCTCTGGTTCCCATGCCGGCAATGTCTTTATCCCCAGGGATCTTGACAGAAAGATCGGGATTCTCAACCGCTTCCCTCTGGTTGTAGGTGGCAGCGTCAACGGCATCCGTGTATTCACCGGTAGCCAGGTCAACGATTTGCAGTTCCATATTGCGGGTAAACAGTTCATCAATGTTGCCACCGTCGTCGATCTGTTGTTGGAATCCGGCAGCAGCCAGAACCGTTTTGCGGACCTCCAGCTGTTTGTTGTAGGCTTCACGGTCAATACGAACGATTGCGGCCAAACAAACCAGTACCGAGCAAACGACGCACAACAGAAAAGCGACCAGAAATGTTTTAAAGATAGAATCATTAGACATGGCGCAACTTCCTTTTCTTGATGTGTGCGTTCACGACAATGCGGTCGATCAGCGGTGCCGAGACATTGCCGAACAGAATGATCAGGCCGACACTCTCAGGCATCATCGGGTTGTATACCCGAACAACCACGACCAGGATTCCGATCAGTAATCCGTAGGCCCATTGACCTTTCGTGGTCATGGCTGCTGAAGAGTGATCGGTTGCCAGGAAGACCGTACCGAAAGCCAGACCGCCAAGCACCAGGTGCCAGGCTGGGTTCATGGCATTGGTGTCGAACATGCACAGCAAGGAAGAGATCGCGACAACGCCCAGGACGATGGAAGCCATGATACGCCAGGATGCGATGCCGGAGATCAGCAGGATTACAGCACCGAACAGGCAGGCCAGGGCTGATGTCTCACCCAGGGAACCGGGAATGGTGCCGAGGAAAGCTGCCTTCCAGGTGATCCCTTGAGCCGCCAAACTGGCTGTGCCGTCACTCAGGGCCATGGCCAGCGGAGTTGCGCCGGTATAGCCGTCAACGGCAGTCCATACGGCGTCGCCGGACATGGAGCCTGGATGTGCCAGTGACAGAAAGACCCAGGCGACCAGCGCCGGGTTGAGGAAGTTCATGCCGACGCCGCCGAAAATTTCACGGCCAATGACAATGCCGAAAGAGGTCGCGATTGCAACCTGCCACAGCGGAACCGTGGGCGGCATGAGCAGTGTAATTAAAACAGCTGACACCAAGAAACCGGCATCAATTGATTTTTTTCGCATTGCGGCAAAGATAACCACCCAGACCGCTTCTGTAATGATTGCGACTAGAAAAATCGGCAGCAGCATTCCGGCACCGGTAAGGACATTGGCCAAAACAGACGTGCTGTCGCTGAATCCGGGCAGGCTATTGATTTGGCCAGCTGCGAGCATCTGATTCAGGGTCAGATTTTCCTGGAAGCCGCTGTTCCACATGGCCATGAAAATACACGGCAGCAGAGCCAGCATGATAATGCTCATGACGCGTTTGTGGTTGATGCTGTCACGAACATGGGTGTAACCCGTTGTTACATCCGCAGGGGAGTACAGTGTCGTATCAATGGCTTCGTGAACGGCGGCATATTTTTCCCACTTGCCACCCTTCTCAAAGTGAGGTTTCAATTCGTCGAGTAATTTCACGGCTATTATCCCTCTTTCTCGATGGTGGTAAGTGCCTCACGCAGCATAACGCCGTAGTCGTTCTTGCCGGAGCAGGCGTAAGTGCATAGTGCCAGATCTTCTTCGTCCAGTTCCAGGCAACCGAGCAGTTGAGCCTGGTCGGTATCACCGGCAGCCAGGCTGCGCAGCAGGAAGTTGGGCAGGATCTCCAAAGGCATCACTTTTTCGAAAGAACCAATCGAAAGGATGTTGCCCTTGCGGCCATACTGGCTGGTATTCATCGGTGCAGAGGGGCCGCCGGTAAAGGCCGACAAAAAGACACGTTTCAAAGAGAAGCGGTCAGCACCGGCAGTCAGAGATGCCAGGAACTCGCGCTCACGTTTTTCAGGCAGCACGGAAACCTGCAGATGATAGCGACCGAGGAAGGCCAGAGGACCTTCTGCAGTGCTGCCGTGTAGAACCGAACCGGAGACAACCCGTTGGTTGCCGGCATTCAGTTCTCCTGCCAGCAGCTCGTCAAGGTTGGCGCCCATGCGGGTGCGAATCAGGCGGGGATTTTTAACGCCGGGACCACCCAGCGCGATAACCCGGTCGAGGGGCAGCTTGCCGGTGATAAAAAACTTACCAAAGGCAATGACGTCCTGGTAGTTGATGGTCCAGACCATTTTATTTTCGTTGACGGGGTCAAGAAAGTGGATGTGAGTGCCGGGCAGCCCTGCAGGGTGAGGACCGTCAAATTCCTCAGCACGAGTTCCGTCAACCTTGGGAAGAACCGCGTTGGGTTTCTGACAGACATACACAGAGCCGTCGGTCAGGCGGGTCAGGACTTTCAGGCCGTTAGCAAACGCCTGCTCTTCTTCCTTGATAATCAGTTCGGCTTTAGCACAGAGAGGATTTGTGTCCATGGCTGCGACAAAAATCGAAGCCGGGGTGCTGTCGATTGCCGGAACCTTGCTGTAGGGACGTGTGCGCAGAGCCGTCCACATTCCCGATTCCACCAGATTGTTGACAACCTTGTCGCGATCCAAGCTGGCAAGTTCCTCTTCTTTGTACGAAGCGAATACTTCCGCATCATCGCCATTGAGTTCGATAACGACTGATTGCAGGGCGCGCCGGTAGCCGCGGTTGACGGCAACGACCTTGCCACAGCCCGGCGCAGTGTAAATGACGCCTTCGGTCTTTTTGTCTGCAAACAGCTTTTGACCAAGTTTTACCTGGTCTCCCACCTTTACACTCATACTCGGCTTCATGCCGACATAGTCTGGGCCGAGTACGGCGACGGTTTTCACCGTCGGGCCGTCAGAGATGCTCTGTTCGGGGCTGCCGGTGATCGGCAGATCCAAGCCCTTGTTAATTTTGATCATTTCAATGCACTTTCTAAATAGGGTTATGAATCAATCTCAGTTCAACTTTGCGTCTTCCGAACTGTGCGAATTCTTTTCGGGGCAAAATGGACGTGGTTGATTGGTTGGTGAACAGATGATGGATGAGGACCTGCACGAACAGCTGTAACCCACTGCATAATTATTACCTCCCCTTTCAATTAAATCCAAAAGGCCGCGAAGCATCAGAATTGGCTCGGTTGGCGCGGCACAACATCAGAATGTGAGTAAACCCCCGTCCACCCACGCAATTACTCTCCAAAATTGTATACAGTATAGTGCATATTGTAACAGCTACTATTACGATGTAATGCGCGTGTGTGTCAATAGGTGGATGATGAAAAAGGGGGCTTTCGCTGATTTTCATGATGCTTTTCCGGCCTTTTATCTCCTCCGGGGAGGGATTTGTTGAATAACCGGAAAAACGTATAAAAAATGTATACACTAGAAGGGGTTAGCGTATTCTTCAGCCGTCGGTCGTCAAGCGCTTTTTTTCCTGACTGTCGATAAAGTTGCGAATGGCAAACAGGTCTGAGATGTTCAGCGACATAAACTGTACGCCGAATCCGGGGGGGATGTCGGGATAGGCTGGATTTTCGGTGTGGTTGATCCAGGTGACAATGCCTTCGCAGTGCAGGGTTTCTTTGTTCGGGGGCAAGGCCAGGCAGATAAAAATCTGTTGGTTGACCTTGGGGGGCGTCTCCGTTGAGATGAAAATGCCACCGGTGCTGAGATTGTAGGCGCAGGCGACCTTTTTGAGGGCTTTGTCCGTTCCGTAGTCGACGACAAGGCTGGTCTGGAGCCGAGAAAAGGACCGGTGAGCCAAGCCGAGAATGCGGCGGGCCGAGGTCAGAAACAGGTGGCTGTTGATCGGCGTGAACAGAATGTCGTCTGGGCGCGCATGATGACAGTGGTCAAGGTCGTCGGCAGCCGTGCTGTTAACGATGGCAACGACCGGGATATCGCTGACACGTGAATCTTCCTTGAGCAAACGACAACAATTGCGCTGATCCACTTCCATGGATGGAATGAGGAAAATGATCTCCGGATGATGTTCGCGCGCCTGTTTGAGGAGATCCTTTGCCGAAGACGCCACCAGAATGGAAAAGCCTTCCTTCTTGGAAAAATCGTCATCCAGGTTAAGAAGCGCCTGAACGTCAGCGGATATGAGTATGCTGTGCTGAGCCATGAAGATCCTTTCCGTGCGATCAGTTGTTGCTAGTTACCCCAGAGTCAAAAGATCGTGAATGATCGCCATGCCCTCATGGACATAGGGGTCTTCGTTGACCTGTTTCTGCCAGTCATCGTCTTGGCTGGACTCCTCGTCAGTGCCGGGCATCCCCTCTTTTTCAGCTTCAAAAGTGTCGCGTTCAGCGCGAATGGCAGCCAGGGTCAACTGGCGGCACGTATTCTCGATCCGTTTGCGCGCTTCTTCGGCTTGCATGGAAATGCGTTGCATGTCTGGATCGTTAGCCACACGTTCTGAACTGTTCGTTTGAAGGTTCAGCAGAGGTGGTTGTATTGTCAATGGCTCGTAATTACTACTTTGTATAGTATCCCACGGTAGGGAATAGTCAATATATTGTTCACCGCTTTTTACCGCGTCAAACCGATCCGGCAGGATGATGTCAGGGACAATGCCGCGGTATTGGGTTGAGCCGCCACTAACGCGATAGAATTTTTGCACAGTAATTTTCAGTGCGCCCAATGGCATGAATTGCTCCATATTCCGAAAAGGCAGGTTGTCGTCGAGGTCGAGCACGGCCTGGACAGTGCCCTTGCCGTGGGTGTGTTTGCTGCCGACAATGATGGCGCGGTGATAGTCCTGCAGAGCTCCGGCAAGGATCTCCGAGGCGGAAGCGCTGAATTTGTTAACCAGTACGATGATGGGGCCATCGTAATATTGTTTCGGGTCTTCGTCGGCAAGAACCTGAATTTTTCCGGTGCTGTCCTTCACTTGAACCACCGGGCCTTTTTTGATAAACAGCCCTGTCGTGTCCACGGCATCGGAAAGCGAGCCGCCGCCATTGTTGCGCAGGTCAATGATCAGGCCCGTGATGTTGCTCTTACTCAGTTTTTCCAGCTCCAGGCGGGTGTCGCGGGTGACGTTGCGGGCGTTTTTGTCGCCATTTTTAAAGTCCCGATAAAAACTGGGGATTTTCAGGTAACCAAACACCTCCTTGCTGTCCGGAGGGGTGATGACCGTGGATTTGACGAATGTTTCCTTAATCTGAACCACTTCTCGGACAATGGAGATAACGCGCCTGGAGCCATCGGCCTTTTTAACGTGGAGTCGGACCTCTGTGCCTTTGGGACCACGAATCAGAGAAACGGCATCACGGATCCGGGTGTCAGTGATGTCAACTGGTTCCTGATCGCCTTCAGCCACTTTGAGGATGGTGTCCTCACTCTCCAGTTGCCCTTCCTGCTCAGCTGCGCCGCCTGGGATTAAGCTGACGACCTTGATATAGCCATCTTCCTCGCGCAGCAGCGCGCCGATTCCTTCTAAGGAACCACGCATGTGGATATCAAAATCCTCCTTTTGTGCCGGAGGCAGGTAGTTACTGTGAGGGTCGTAAGCGCGGGAGATGGCGTTGAGGTAGCGGTCGAAATGCTCGTCTTCCTTTTCTTTGAGCATGCGGGTCATCAGGTGTTGATAACGTTTGGCCACTTTTTCTCGTGCCTGTTGGCGCAGCTCGTTATCGCTCAGCTTCTTAGCTGGCGTGTCCGAGGATGTCTTTTTTGAGGTGTCGGCTTCCGGGGTGGGCTGTTCCTGCTCTTCTTTGAGGTCGAGGTAGCGATTGGCCACCTGGAACTTGAGGGTCTTGCGCCAGCGTTCTCTGAGTTCCTGGTCTGTTCGACAGAATTTAAGTTTTTTATTGTCGGTTTCCAGTTGTTCGTCTCGGCTGAAATCAAACGGTTTCGCCAGCAGCTCTTCAATCATCTTTTCAACAACGGGGATCCGCTCTGCCATGATCTGGGCACTGTAGATCGGCAGGTGAATTTCACCGCGGCGAATTTCGTTGTCGATATAGCTTTCGTAGGCCCCGAGCATCTTGACGTCCGTGGTCAGCAAAAAGCGCTTTTGAGCGTCGAGTTGTTTGAGGTAGAGATCAAATGCGGCCACGGACAGATCGTCGTCAAGGCTCTTGTGCGAATAGTGATAACGGGTGAGATGTTGGCTGACAATGTAGCCGAGCAGTTTGGCGCGCTGTGGATCAAATTCTTTGTTGGGCAGGGGACTTGCTGACGCCGGGAGTGTCCACAGGAGACACGCCAGTAAGCAGACGGACAGAAGACGGCGGAACAGTGATGTCGAAGATGTCATTATTTTTGATCCTTAACCTTCCGTTCTCCGAGGAACGTTTCCGGAAGGCCGTGTTGATTATGGTGTTTTTATGTTGTGCTTGTCGTTTGAGTCGTCAGACTAACACAGACCTGAGCCGGATTAGAGCAAAAAAAAGGCCGGCGAGGGGAGGCTGCCGGCCAAAAAGTAGGAGGTTTTCTGTGGAAAAACCGTTTCCTGCTGTTGATGGTTAGACTATAGCTAACGGGATGCCTCTTCGCTACGTGGTAACTCGTATTCTTTTGAGGACGATTTATTGTTTAGCTCCTGTGTATTTGCACAGAAGTTTTTTTGGCTAATCCAATAACACCAAAAGCCATACCGCGGCAGCTCCTGCCAGAGAGACAAACACCATAGCTGAGCCGATATCCTTTGCGCGTCCCGATAGAGGGTGGTGCTCGTCACTGATGCGATCGACAACCGCCTCCAGAGCCGAATTCGCCAGTTCCATCAGCAGGACCAGATACAGGCTGGTCAGCAGTAAAGCGGTTTGTGTCAGGCCGGAAGAGATCCAGAATGCCAGTGGGGTTAATATGAGGACCAGGGCCAGTTCCTGGCGAAAGGCCGCCTCGTTGTGCCAGGCGGCCTTGAGGCCGGCAAATGAATAGCCGGTGGCATTAAGAATGCGGGTCAAGCCGGTTTTTCCAGGTTTAGCCATGGCGGCATTCCTCCGTGGTCGGGTCGGCAGCGTAAAAAAATTGCCGGAGTTGCTGTTGAATGGTTTGTGCCGGCCCGGTCAGTCGTTGTGCCGGAGGCAGGGAGTTGAGAAAGATCCGGCCGTAGCCTTTGCTGATCACGCGCTGGTCAAGAATCAAGACGACGCCCCGGTCCTGGCGGTGGCGGATCAGACGGCCGAAGCCCTGTTTGAGTCGCAGCACCGCTTGAGGAACCGTATAGTGCATAAACGGATCAACACCCATCTGTTCGAGGTGCTCACTGCGGGCGATCTGAATTGGCTCGGTGGGAACCCGAAATGGCAAGCGGGTGATGATCACCTGTTGCAACGCCTGGCCGGGAACATCGACCCCCTCCCAGAACGAATCGGTGCCGAACAGGATGTGCTTCTGGTCGAGGCGGAATTTTTTCAGCAACAAATGGCGGGCGCTCTGCCCCTGATAAAGGCAGTTGAAACCGCGGGCATGGAGCGGTGGCTCCAGCTCATTGTAGAGCTTTTTCAGCAGGGAGTAGGCGGTAAACAGCACGAAACTGCGCCCTTCAGAAGCAACCACCGCCTGTTCAACCTGTTCGGCCAACATGGCGGCATAGTTTTGGTGGGTGGGCGGCACGATGTCCGTTGGGATGACGACCCTGGCTTGAGAGGCAAAGTCAAACGGCGAGTCGAGACACAGCTGCTGGCGCCTCTTCTCCGGGCACAGGTTGAGACCGGTGCGTTGCTGGAAATAGTGAAACTGGCGATTGACAGTCAACGTGGCGCTGGTGAATACGATACTGCGAAAGCGATCATAGACGGCCTGTTTAAGAGTGGCAGCGACACTGATCGGTGCGCTGTTCAGCCAAAGTATTTTATCTTTTTTGCGGCCGCGGGCCTCGTTGATTTCAATCCAGGTGCAGGCGCTGTCGCCGGCGCTCAGGACAACGGCCAGCTCACTGCCCATGCATTGGATGCGACCGGACATGGCACGGATGTCGGTCAGTTGACCGCTGACTTGCTCGAACAGCTTCTCGGGGAGTTGTTCGCAGGCTTTGATCAGTTGATCGAGGTGGTTTGACAGCATTTCGCACTGCTTGATCAGTGGGGCGAACCCTTTTTGCAGCACCAGCCAGCGTTCGGTTTCCGTGCATTGAGGGGTGATGCGCCAGCAGAATCCGTTGGCAGATGTCGGCTCGTCGGTTTGCAGCAGTTTGTCCCGTTGGCCGATAAACGTTTCTCCGAGGTCGTCGCGCAGTTGCCGACAGTCCAGGGCGGCGGTTTCGATGCGGCGGTACAGGCTGTCATAAAGCGCGCTCAACGTGTCCGGCAGTTCGCGGGCCAGCGTCGACAATAAACGAGGCAGCAGTCCTTTCTCCGGCTTGCGCGGATGAACCAGCCGGTTGAGACTGTAGGCAAAGCTCAGCTGGCTTAAGCGGATGGAAAAATTACGCGTCGCCGCATCTTCAAGGTGATGGGCCTCATCAAAAACAATGCGACTGTAGGGGGGCAGGACTGCGGCTGCGCTGTAATTTTCCGTCTCGGCGCGCAGAGACAGGTCGGAGAGCAGCAGGGCATGGTTGACCACCAGCAGGTCAGCATGAGCAGCTCGCCGCCGGGCTTTATGGAAAAAACAACGGCTGTAATGGGGACAGCGTGTGCGCGGGCATTGATCCATTTCGCAGCACACTTCCATCCATACGGCGGATGAAGGGATGAACGTCAGTTCATCGCGACTGCCGACATTGGTGGCGGCGGCCCATTCATGCAATTGGGCGAGTTCGCCGGATTGTTCGTTTTGAAATAAGTCCGGTTCGCGATGAGCGCTGTCCAATCGTCTCAGACACAGGTAGTTGTTGCGTCCCTTGACCAGTACGGCATGAAATTCGCGATCCATCACCTCTTTGAGCAACGGCAGGTCTTTGCTGATCAGTTGTTCCTGGAGGTTGATGGTGTTGGTAGAGATAGCCACCGGCTGCTCATTGTCGAGAGCCCACATGATTGCCGGAATCAGATAGGCCAGGCTTTTGCCTGTGCCGGTACCGGCTTCGATGGTGGCCAGGCCGTTTTGGTTGAACGCTTCGGCAACGGCCAATGCCATGCGCAACTGCTCCGGGCGTTCCTCGTAGCTGCCCAGATGGCTGGCCAGAGGGCCGTCTGCGGCCAGCACGTGGGCGACAGCGTCGTGGCGAATGGTGGTTGATTGTGGTTCCGGGCAGGCGTCGACAACTTTGTACACGTTTTCAACAAGGTTATCCACAATATGAAAACCGATGCCTGTTTCTCCCAGGCGTGCAGCAATGCCGAGGTCGGCGTTGGACGGTGTTAAATTTCCCGACGGATGGTTGTGGATAACCGTGTCGCCGCAACGGCAGCGACTGGTGATGGCTGGAACAGCTGAGCGATGCCCTCGGGCCAGAATAGTGATGTCGGTAATGGACAGGTTGTCATCGGTGTGGCCGAGGAAGAACAGTTCGTTGCCGTCGGAGTCCTGGATGGCCTGGCGCATGGTTTTCAGGCAGTGATCGGCATAGCAGGCAGTAGTGTTTTCGATCTGTGTGGCCACGGTGTTAAATGCTTTCGCTGTATTGAAAGTGCTGCGCTATGCGTCTGCGGCGGATGGTTGCTGCTGCACGTGGAAATTATTGTTCCGACCGGGTGCGGCTGACGACAATAGATGTTTTGTGCCGCGATGAGCTGTCTATACTACTTGTTCTTGACTCATGCGGTAAAGCTGTTTTACGATATAAAAATATCAGAGTGTTTTGCTCAAGAATGTTTTGGATGGGAGCGGTAAAGGCTATGTACACGGATAAAGTGATGGATCATTTCTCCAACCCGAGAAATGTAGGGCAGATTGAGAACCCCAATGTCGTCGTTAAGGTGGGAGATCCCGGTTGCGGTGATGCGGTTCTGATTTTTTTGAAGATAGACGACAATGTCATTACCAACGTGAAATACAAAGTGTATGGCTGTGGGGCTGCTATTGCAACAACATCGATGGCCAGTACCATGGTTGAGGGTAAGACCCTTGAAGAGGCGCTGGAGGTGACGGATGAAAAGGTTGCTGAGGCGCTCGGCGGGTTGCCGGATAGTAAGATGCATTGTTCCAATCTTGCGGCTACAGCGATTCGTGCTGCGGTCACCCGCTATTTGACGCCTCCTGAAGAGGGCACCGCGTCTTAGCTTTATATGCAAATGTATCCCTTTAAAGCCCTGGTCGGGTTAACCGGCCAGGGCTTTTTTAATGCTGTCGGACAGAGTTGTCGGTACAATATTCAGTTCACTGGTCCATGGTTCAGGATCGCAGACATTGCCGCGAATCAGCATGGAAATCTGGTTGCTGGTGACGGGGAAGAAAGCAAAACGTTCCATCAGCCGTGTTGTCGGCAACATCATGCTCAGGGGGTGATGCAGTTTGAAGGCGTGCTTGCGGCCCATTGCCTGGCCAATGAGGTCGACCAGTTCATTGTAGCTGCAGGTGTCCGGTCCGCAGCAGTGGTAGGTTTTACCGATGGCCTGAGGAGAGGATAACGCGTTGACGAAACCGAGTGCGACATCGTCAACGTTGACAGGGCTGAGTTGGTAGTGGCCATCACCGATGACGGGGATCACCGGCAGAAAGCGAAGCTGCTGGATAAGCATGCGCGTGAACTCGCCATCCGGGCCAAAAATGAGCGATGGTCGGAACAACGTCCATTTGAGTTGCGACTGTCGTACCAGTTCTTCAGCGCGCCACTTGGTTGCGCCATAGGCTTCGGGACAGTCTGGACTGGCACCGTTGGCACTCATGTGCAGATAGCGGTCGATGCCGGCCTCTTCCGCTGCTGTTATGATGTTGCGAGTGGCCTCAATGTGGAGTTTTTCAAAGGTGATTCCCCGTTGTGGGAAGGCGCGAATGATGCCGACCAGATGGATGACGGCATCGCAGCCTGATGCCGCTTGTTTCAGCCCCGTAGCGGTGGTGACATCACCCTGAACCGTTTCCACCTGCGCAAGGCGGGCCAGAGATGGGGTTGGCTTGCGCACCAGACAGCGAACCGTGTGACCGTTAAGCAGGAGGCGCTGAATGACATGATGGCCGACAAAGCCAGTGGCACCGGTAACAAAAATACGCATGCTTTTCTCCTGTGGTGAGAGACAAAGGGCTTTTTATCAAGTATAACAAATTTGTGGCAACAGCAAGAAATAGCACAATTGGCGGCTGTGTATTTGAGCAGAAGCAGGCTGTGGAATATTTTTATGAAAAGGTGTTTTATTTGTTTGGGAAGTGGTTGAGTATACGGTATTTTTTGGTCTTTTTTGCGCAGAAAAATGGAGCTCAAAAATACGAGTTTTTTCAGGATGTATACTTCGTAAGTGCTTGTAAAATTAGGATTAAATCGCTTGCAAATTGCATACAGTATACCCTATTTTTCCCTTGACAAAGGGGGCGTTTTGACTTAACTTGCACGACGCTAAAATTAGTGAATTATGCTTTGTCTAAAAAATATTAAGTAAACCCTGTCAGGAGGAGCTGTTCCCATGCTTGAGAGTTATCTGCCGATACTCGTCCTCATAACCGTTGCACTTTTGTTTGCATTAGGTTCGGTGACTTTCTCGTTTCTTTTCGGCCCCAAAAAGCCCAGTGCTGTCAAGCTTGCCCCCTACGAATGCGGGATGCCGCTGATTGGTACAGCTCGTGAGCGTTTCTCGGTCAAGTTCTACATCGTCGCCATGCTGTTCATTCTTTTTGATATTGAAGCGGTTTTCCTTTACCCATGGGCGGTTGTGTTCAAGCGCCTGGGAATGTTCGGCTTTATTGAGATGGGCGTCTTCATCGTGATCCTGCTGGTTGGCTATGTTTATGTCTGGAAAAAAGGAGCATTGGAATGGGAGTAAACACACCAGAACAGGCTTCCGGAGCGGATTACTATCACGTTCTGGGCAATAATATCATGACGGCTTCTCTGGATAAGGTTGTCAACTGGTCACGTTCCCGTTCGCTGTGGCCCATGACCTTTGGTTTGGCCTGCTGTGCGATTGAGATGATGGCAACCGGTGCCGCCCGTTTTGACCTTGACCGCATGGGGGTGCTGTTTCGTGCGTCACCCCGTCAGGCGGATGTCATTATCATTGCTGGTACGGTTACCCATAAGATGTTGCCCGTTATTGAAACGGTTTATGAGCAGATGCCTGAACCCAAGTATGTCATCGCCATGGGGGCCTGTGCTTCCTCAGGTGGTGTGTTTGATACCTATAGTGTCCTGCAGGGGATTGATCAGGCGCTTCCGGTGGATGTCTATATTCCGGGCTGTCCTCCCCGTCCGGAGGGTTTGTTGTATGGTCTGATCAAGTTGCAGGAGAAGATCATGCGTGAGCGTAATAGCTTCGGCGCCGCTATCGGGGCCGGTAAAGTTATTCCCGGCTAGTTCTTTCCGGTTTAAACCGATCAAATAGGGATTAAAAAATGAGCCAAGCTGTCGTAGCAAAGCTGAAAGGAGCCTTCGCCGCTTCCGTGTTGGATGTCAAAGAGCATCGCGGTGAAGTCACGGTCACAGTGAAAAAGGAAGATATCGTGTCTGTCTGCCGCTTTCTCAAAGAGGAAGCCGGCTACAACTTTTTGTGTGATCTGTGTGGAGTGGATTATCTCGGTCAAACCCCTCGTTTCATGGTCGTGTACAACCTGTATAACATTACGACCAAAGAGCGCTTGCGGGTCAAAGTGCCGGTTGAAGAGCAGGACTGCTGTGTCGATACGGTCAGCGGTGTCTGGTCGACGGCCAACTGGCCTGAGCGCGAGTGCTGGGATTTGATGGGGATCTCGTTCGCAGGACATCCGGATCTGCGTCGGATTCTTATGCCGGCTGATTGGGAAGGCCACCCCCTGCGCAAGGACTATCCGCTGCAGGGCCCTGGTCGCGATCCGTACCAGGGACGACTTTCGTAATTTCAGCGCAACCGATTAAGACGAGGCAAAACACATGGCAACTACAGAGACGATGACAATCAATATGGGACCTCAGCATCCGTCGACCCACGGCGTGTTGCAGCTGGTTCTTGAGCTGGATGGTGAGACCGTTGTTAAAGCGGTTCCCCATATCGGATTTTTGCACCGTGGTGTTGAGAAGCTGTCGGAAAATCGCAGTTACCACCGCGCGCTGCCCCTGACCGACCGTCTGGACTATCTGGCACCGATGAGTAACAACCTTGGCTATGTCCTGGCCGTGGAAAAACTGTTGGGTATCACCGATCAGATTCCGGAACGGGCCAAGGTGGTTCGCGTGATGATGGCGGAGCTGACCCGGATCAAAAGTCACTTGGTCTGGCTGGCAACCCACGCCCTTGATATTGGTGCCATGACCGTGTTCCTGTATTGCTTCCGTGAGCGTGAGGCGATCATGGATATGTATGAAAAACTGTCTGGTGCGCGGATGACGTCGAATTATTTCCGGGTTGGTGGTTTGTCACTTGATTTGCCGGAAGGCTTTGAAAACGATGTCCGTGATTTTATCGATGCCATGCCCGGACATATCGAGACCTATGAAGGCTTGCTGACCGGAAACAAAATCTGGCAGAAACGAACCATCGGCGTTGCGAAAATCAGTGCCGAAGATGCCATCGATATTGGCCTGACCGGTCCGGCTCTGCGCGGTAGTGGCGTGGATTGGGACCTGCGTCGTGACAACCCTTATTCAGGATATGAGGACTACGATTTCAAAGTGATCACTCGTGATGGCTGTGACACTTTTGATCGCTATAAGATCCGCCTCGATGAAATGCGTGAGTCCTGTAAGATTATTCGCCAAGCCCTTGAGAAGTTGCAGCCTGGCCCGATTCTCGCCGATGTCCCTTCAGTCTGTTTGCCTGAAAAAAAGAAGGTGGTTAACAGCATCGAAGGTCTGATCCATCAGTTTAAAATTATCACCGAAGGTTTCAAACCAGAGCCAGGTGAAGTGTATCAGGGGATTGAGGCGCCGAAAGGGGAGCTGGGTTACTATATGGTTTCCGATGGTAGCGCCAATCCGTTCCGTATGAAAATCCGGCCGCCGTCTTTTGTCAATCTCCAGGCTCTGCCGCAGATGATTGAAGGTGCTTTGCTGGCTGATGTTATCGCTGCCATCGGCACCTTGGATATCGTTCTGGGAGAGATTGACCGTTAATTTGAGTCACCTGCGGATGGACTTTGATCCATCGTTAAGTGGCCTGTCGGATGTAACGACGGGTCTTTAGAGGAAGGAAAGAGGAAAATCATGTCTGAACTGCTTAGCCTCTCGAACGATCCACTGCTGTTTATCGGCGTGATGATTGCCAAAATTCTGGCCGTGTTTATCGTGGTGGTTCTGATTGTTGCTTATGCGACTTACGCCGAACGTAAGATTATTGGTCGCATGCAGACCCGTCTTGGACCGACCATGACCGGACCCCTCGGATTGTTGCAGCCGATCGCTGATGGTTTGAAGCTGTTTTTCAAAGAAGACATCATTCCGGCACAGTCGAGCAAGCTGGCTTTTGTTCTGGCGCCGATGATGATCCTGGTTCCGGCCTTTATTACCGTCGCGGTTGTGCCCTTTGGTGGCACCATCACCGTTGGGGGCTATCTGGTGCCGTTGCAGATTACCGATTTGAATATTGGTATTCTCTACGTTCTGGCCATGGCCGGGCTGGGTGTCTACGGCATCGTTCTGGCGGGTTGGGCGTCCAACAACAAGTACTCGCTGCTCGGTGGTGTTCGTTCCGCCGCTCAGATGGTTTCGTATGAACTGGCTGCCGGTCTGGCAATTATTTCCGTGTTCATGCTTTCCGAAACATTGAGCTTGAGCGGCATTGTTGAGGCTCAGTCAGGATCTATTTTCGACTGGTATATTTTCTCACAACCGTTGGCGTTCTGTCTGTTTGTTATCACGTCACTGGCGGAAATCAACCGGACACCGTTTGACCTTCCTGAGGCGGAAACAGAGCTGGTTTCCGGTTTTTGTACTGAGTACTCCTCCATGAAGTATGCACTGTTCTTCATGGCGGAATATGCCAACATGATCGTGGTTTCCGCGATTACGGCCACGCTGTTTCTTGGTGGGCCCGCAGGACCTTTTCCCGGCCCCATCAACCTGCTGCTGAAGGTGTTCTGTTTCATGTTCCTGTTTATCTGGATTCGTGCCACCTTCCCGCGTGTTCGTTACGACCAGTTGATGTTCATGGGCTGGAAAGTGTTCCTGCCGTTGGCATTGTTGAATATTGTGATTACCGGTGCCGTTGTTGTTTTTTAACGCAGTACCCAATGTATAGAGGATTGACCCATGATTAAAGAGTTTATCCAGGGCTTAAGTATAACGGCAAAGCATCTGCTTCCGGGTAATTCAACAACGGTTGACTATCCGAAAGTCAAGCTCGAACCGTCTGATCGTTTTCGTGGTCTGCACCGTCTGGTTCCCGATCATAATCGGGAAAAATGTGTGGCCTGCTATCTGTGCCCGACCGTCTGCCCGGCAAAATGCATTACGGTGGAGGCTGCAGAGGATGAGAACGGCGTCAAATATCCTACGGTCTATCAGATTGATATGCTGCGCTGTATCTTCTGTGGATACTGCGTCGAGGCGTGTCCTGTTGAAGCCATCGAGATGACCGGCGAATACGAATTGGCCAATTATAAGCGTGAAGACTTCTGCTTCACCAAGGAGCGTTTGCTCAAATAATCGGTATAGGAGCCACCCTCATGGAATTACTGCAGTTGTTCTTCTTTTATCTTGTCGCGTTTGTCGCCGTTGTTTCCGGGTTTTGCGTGATCTCATGCAAGAACCCGATCAATAGTGCCATCTCTCTCGTTATGACGTTTTTCTGCCTGGCGATCTTCTATGTCATGCTTCATGCACCTTTTATGGCCGCAGTGCAGATCATGGTTTATGCCGGCGCTATCATGGTGTTGATTATTTTCGTCATGATGTTGCTCAATCAGGGCTCGGAAGTGATCGCCCGTTATCGCCATGCAGTGACCGGAGCGTTTATCTTCGCAATCGTGATGCTGGTGCAGGTCGTTGTCATCCTGAAAAACGGTGGCGTGAGCGGCCCTGTTGGTCCGATCAACGGTGATGTCGTTCAGAGTGTTGGTCATGTCGAATTGATTGGCAAGGCGATGTTCACGGACTTCCTGCTGCCGTTCGAAATTGCATCCATTTTGTTGCTGGTGGCGATCGTCGGTGCTGTTGTTCTAGCCAAACGGGAAGTATAAAGGGACGGGAGATTCAATATGATCACAATTACTCATTATATGGTTTTGAGCGCTATTTTGTTCTCGATGGGAACGATTGGTGTCTTGACCCGTAAAAATGCCATCGTAGTTTTTATGTGCGTCGAGTTGATGCTGAATGCGGTCAACTTGACGTTCATCGCCCTGTCAAGTCATCTCGGTAATATGGATGGTCAGATCTTCGTGTTTTTCATTATGACAGTTGCCGCAGCGGAAGCCGCTGTCGGTCTGGCACTGATGATCGCCTTTTTCCGTAACAGAGAGTCCATTGACGTTGAGGATTTCAGCCTGTTGAAATGGTAACTTCTTCAGGGCTGTCTCTGGTTCAGTCCGCCTAGAGGAGATATAGATGTACGACAAATTATGGCTTATTCCGTTGCTGCCCTTTCTTGGGTTCCTGATCAACGGTCTGCTGGGCAAAAAGATTAAAAATGAAAAGGTGATCGGGGCCATTGCCACCCTGGCGATCTTCTCGTCCTTTATCGTGTCCTGCAAATATTTCCTGCAATTGCTTGGTGACAGTCAAAAGACGCACGAAGTGATTGTTGCGAGCTGGATGACGGTTGCTCCTCTTCAGGTCGACTGGGGTTTCCTCTTGGATCCACTTTCCGGACTGATGATGATGAATGTCACCGGTTTGTCGACCCTGATTCACTTGTATTCCATCGGCTACATGCACGGTGAAGAGGGCTACTATCGGTTCTTCGCCTATCTCAACCTGTTTACCTTTGCCATGTTGATGCTGGTTATGGGCAACAACGCTCTGGTTATGTTTGTCGGTTGGGAAGGTGTTGGTTTGTGTTCTTACCTGCTGATCGGTTACTACTTTGAAAAGAAGAGTGCCAGCGATGCCGGTAAAAAAGCCTTTGTTGTTAACCGCGTCGGTGACTTCGGCTTTCTGCTCGGTCTGTTCACCCTGTTCTGGTCTCTCGGTCAACAAGGTGTCTGGACGATCCGTTTTACGGAAATCTCAGCCAATGCCCATCTTCTGGAAAATGGCGGGGTCATCGTTACCATCGTTACCTTGTGTTTCTTCCTCGGCGCGACGGGTAAGTCCGCTCAGATTCCATTGTACACCTGGCTGCCTGATGCCATGGAGGGTCCGACTCCTGTTTCCGCATTGATCCATGCTGCCACCATGGTCACCGCCGGTGTCTACATGATCGGCCGGATGAACGGTCTGTTCGCCATGGCTCCGGATACCATGATGGTGATCGCCATTGTCGGTGGTGCAACGGCTCTGTTTGCGGCAACCATCGGTCTGGCACAAAACGATATCAAGCGTGTTCTGGCGTATTCAACGGTTTCCCAGTTGGGCTACATGTTTCTGGCCATGGGCGTTGGCGCATTTACCGCAGGGATCTTTCATCTGCTGACTCATGCATTCTTCAAGGCCTGCCTGTTCCTCGGTTCCGGCTCGGTTATTCACGGTATGCACCATGCCTATCATCATGCGCACTTACATGATGATCCGCAGGATATGCGTAACATGGGCGGGCTGCGCAAGAAAATGCCCATTACCTTTATCACCTTCTTGCTGTCGACTCTGGCGATTTCGGGCATTCCGTTTTTCTCCGGCTTCTTCTCCAAAGACGAAATTCTTTGGTGGGCACTGGCCTCTACCCGTGGCCACTGGGTTCTGTGGCTGGTGGGTGCACTTGCCGCTGCACTGACGGCTTTCTACATGTTCCGTCTGGTGTTCATGACCTTCTTCGGTGAGCAGAAAACCGATGCCCGTGCCAAGGATCATATCCCCGAATCTCCATTGGTGATTACTCTGCCGCTGATGATTCTGGCTGCCCTGGCAACTTTGGGTGGTTTCCTTGGTGTGCCGCATGTCCTCGGCAATCTGTTCGGCCATTTCCCGAATAAGATTGAGCATTTCCTGGCGCCGATTTTTGAGCATACCCAACACATGCACCATATTGAGGCACATGGCACCGCTGCAACCGAGTTTACCTTTATGGGGATTTCGGTCGGTATTGCCGTCTTTGGTATCGGTCTGGCTTGGTTTATGTACTGTAAGAATCCGCAGATGCCAGCCCAAATTGTTGCCAAGGTGCCGAAACTGCATAAGGCGATCTTCAATAAATGGTATATCGATGAGTTTTATGATGCCCTGATTGTCAACCCGACCAAACGTCTTGGCACTCTGTTGTGGCAGGTTTTCGATGTCCGCCTGGTAGATGGTCTGGTGAATGGCGTTGCCCTGGTGGTGCGCGGCACCGGTCGCGTCTTACGACATACGCAAACAGGATTCACACACAACTACGCCATGTCCATGGTGCTGGGTGTTGTGGTTATCCTCGCCATCTACGTTTTCAACTAATGACGGCTGTGACTGGAATCTCATATACAAGGAGCAACTTCTAATGTCAGAACATCTTCTCAGCCTGATGACATTCTTCCCCCTTCTGGGTATGTTCATCGTCCTGATGCTGCCCAAGAATAATGGTGGATTGCTTAAAGGTGCGACACTGGTTTTTACTTTGATCACGTTTGTGATCAGCTTGCCCCTGGCCCTTGACCCTGTCTTTAAAACGTCGGGTGGCATGCACTATACTGAGTTCGCTGAATGGATCAGTGTCACGAACTATTTTCAGATGAATTACAGTGTCGGGATTGATGGTATCAGTCTGTGGCTGGTCATGTTGACGACATTCATCATGCCGATTGCCGTTCTGTCAACCTGGCAGGCTGTGACGAAAAACGTCAAGGGTTATATGGCTCTGATGTTGCTGCTTGAAACAGCCATGCTTGGCGCGTTCATCGCTCTTGATCTGTTCCTGTTCTATATCTTCTGGGAACTGATGCTGATACCGATGTATTTCATGATCGGGATCTGGGGTGGTGCTAACCGCATCTACGCAGCAGTCAAATTCTTTATCTATACGGCAGTCGGTTCACTGCTGATGCTGGTAGCAATTCTTTTTATCTACTACGCCGCTGTGAACTCCGGTATGGACATCTCCGGTTTCAGCATTGCTGACTTTTATAACCTGTCTCTTGATCCGGCACTGCAAAAATGGTTGTTCCTGGCATTTGCGTTCAGTTTCGCCATTAAGGTTCCTATGTTTCCGGTTCATACCTGGTTGCCTGATGCCCATACTGAAGCGCCGACGGCCGGCTCGGTTATTCTTGCCGCTGTCATGTTGAAGATGGGGACCTATGGTTATGTGCGTTTCGCCATGCCGTTGTTTCCAGAAGCAACTCACACCTTTTTGCCTTATATGACAGCTCTGGCAGTGATTGGTATCGTTTACGGTGCCTTGGTCGCCATGATGCAGAAGGATGTCAAAAAACTGGTTGCCTACTCCTCAGTGTCTCACCTTGGTTTTGTCATGCTCGGTATCTTTGCTCTGAACACCGTCGGTGTCAGTGGTGCTGTACTGCAGATGATTAACCATGGTATTTCAACCGGTGCGCTGTTCCTTATTGTCGGCTTTATCTACGAGCGTCGCCATACCCGTTTGATCAGTGAATTTGGTGGTCTCTCCAAGCAGATGCCGGTGTTTGCCACGATCTTTATGATTGTGACGCTCTCTTCCATTGGCCTGCCAGCTACAAATGGTTTTGTCGGTGAGTTTATGATCCTGCTCGGTGCTTTTCAGAGTGAACTGCGCTGGTTTGCTGTTGTGGCGACTTCCGGTGTTATTCTCGCAGCGGTTTACATGCTGTGGATGTTTCAGCGTGTTATGTTCGGGAAACTGGATAACCCCAAAAATCAGGTTCTCAAAGATCTCAACCTGCGTGAGCTGTGTGTGATCCTGCCACTGCTGGTGTTTGTCTTCTGGATCGGTGTCTATCCCAACACGTTCTTGGAAAAAATGACTCCGGCGATTGATCAAATGATCGAACAAGTGTCCGGGAAACAACCGATCCCGATGCCGTCGGCTGTACCAGCTGCGGTTCACGAGTCCGTTGAGGCTCCTGCCGCGCATCATGGACACGGTCATTAAGCGTTGAGCTGAATTTAAGTAACTTGCGTTAAACCGCTTCTAAAGGAGCATCTTCATGGAAAATCTGGTGCAAACAGCCATGCAAAACATCAACTTTGCCGCACTCATGCCGTCCATTGTTCTGGCATGCTTTGCGATGGTGATGTTGCTTGTGAATGCATTCTCCAAGCGCGGCGCCACGGCACATGTTGCCGGAATGAGTCTTGTGGCTCTTTTGGCGACCGGGATTGTTGCTGTTGGTAGCTGGAACAATGCCCAGGCCGGTTTTGCCGGACACGTTGTTCTGGATAACTTTTCGATCTTCTTCACGGTCGTCTTTCTGATCTCGGCAGCTCTGACGATCCTGATGTCGGACAATTACCTGAAACGGGAAGGCTATCCTGTTGGAGAATACTATTCTCTGATTCTGTTCAGTACCGTTGGTGCCATGCTGATGGCTTCCGGAACCGACTTGATGACCATTTTCCTCGGTCTTGAGGTTCTGTCGGTCTCACTGTATGTTCTGGCTGGATTCTTCCGTCATCAGCGTCAATCCAATGAAGCAGGTCTGAAGTATTTCCTTCTTGGTGCCTTTTCCACCGGCTTCTTGTTGTATGGAATGGCGTTGATTTATGGTGTGGCCGCCACAACCAACCTCGTTGATATTGCCGCTTATTTCCAAGCTTTCCCGACGGCACTGAGCAACCCTGTTGCGGTTGCCGGTATGTTGTTGATGGGAACCGGTTTCCTGTTTAAGATCGCTATCGCACCGTTCCATATGTGGACACCCGATGTTTACCAGGGCGCACCGACACCGATTACAGCGTTCATGAGCGCCGGTCCCAAGGCTGCAGCATTCGCTGCGTTTATGCGCATTTTTATGGTCAGCCTGATCGGTATGCAGGGTACTTGGACCTCTCTGTTGTGGGTTCTGGCCGTTCTGACCATGATTTTCGGTAACTTCATTGCCCTCAATCAGACCAATCTGAAGCGAATGCTGGCGTACTCGTCCATCGCTCATGCTGGTTACGCTCTTGTCGGTTTGGTTGCGGCTAACGAAATTGGGATTTCCGGTGTTCTTTATTACATGCTGGCCTATACCTTCATGAACATCGGCGCTTTTGCCGTTCTTGTTCTGATTGGCAAGCAGGGTGAGGAAAATCTGACACTGCAGGGGGTGGCCGGATTCGGTTATAAACGGCCTCTGTTGGCGGTTTTGTTGTCCATCTGCCTGTTCTCTCTGATGGGGATCCCTCCTTCTGCCGGTTTCAGTGGCAAGTTCTATATCTTTGCCGGTGCCTTGAATGCTGGGTATGTCTGGCTGGCGGTACTGGGTGTTCTCAACTCGGCAGTATCCCTGTACTACTACCTGCGGGTTATGGTATTCATGTACTTCAAGGATCCGGAGGAAGATTTCGCCTGGATTCAGCTTAAGCCCGGGGCGACCATCTGCATTGTCCTGTCGGTCATTGCGGTTCTTTACATGGGAATCGTACCCAGCGGTATCATGTCGTTGGCGCGACAGGCGATCCTGTAATGATGAACAAAAAGCCCCGGTTCTTTAACCGGGGCTTTTTTTATGAACTTTCGACAACACCTTGCCTGGCTTAAAAGCCGCCATCAACTGCTCACCATTGATCAACAGGTCGATTGTCACCTTGAAGCTGCGGAAATTGTCCGACAGCTCAGTCACCAATCCCTGGCCTCTGCCATTCACCTACAGAATTTGGACTGCTCACGGTTTTCTGTTGTCGCCAACCTGTTTTTTCCACGTGGATCAGATGATGTGTTTTTTGGGACACATGATGGTTTTTGCGAGGCGTTGGCGGCAATCCCCGATGCTGTTCCTGGCACGTTATCTCTGGCGGCATGGCTCAACACACAATCCGACTATGCTTATCTGTTGCAGGATCAGTTGCATTCTGATCTCAAAAAGGTCGAGACGCTCTACGATCTGCCCTTGTTGCGCTATTGGCCGGGTGATGCGGGTCCGTACCTTTCGTTGTCGGTTGCCATTGTTCGCGCATTGGATGGGACAATTCACTGCGGAGTGTATCGTCTGCAGGTCCAGGGGCCACGGCAATTAACTGTGCATTGTCTTCCAGGGTCGCGAACTCAACAGATTTATCGGGACTATCAACAGGCGGGACAGGAGATGCCGATGGTCGTGGTTATGGGTATTGACCCTGCCGTGCTGTTGAGCGCGTTGCTGCCGCTTGACGTAGATGTCGACTCCATCGGCTTTGCCGGTTGGGTGCAGGGCGAAGCAATCACTTGTTGTGCCAGTCCTATGCATGGATTGCCGATGCCCAGCCACTGTGAAATGGTGCTGGAGGGTGTTGTTGGTCGCGATGATCCAAAAATGGATGGGCCTCATGGAAATTTCTGCGGGACCTACACCACGCCAGTCTTGTGTCCGGTTATGACGGTTGACCAGATATGGGGGCGTGAAGATGCGATCTGTCCGGTGACCGTGGTTGGTCCTCCTCCGGCTGAGAGTTATTGCTTGGCACGTGCGCGGCTTCCCTATGTCAAGTGGCGGATGACCCGTGACTTTGAATGGGTGACGGATGTGAAATGGATTGAGACAGCGGAATATCACAATGCGCTGATTGTTCAGATAAAAGATTATTGCAACGAGAATGGCCGAGACGTCCTATTTGACCATCAATTGATGCAGGGTGCATCCATGGTAGTTCTGGTGGATCAGAGCGCCGATTTGAGCTGTCCTGAGCAGATTGTATGGCAGTGCTTCAACGTGTCTTGGAGAGAAGTGGTTTATTATCATAAAGAGACGCTCGTTGTTGATGCAACACAGATCGGCAGTCGGCAGAGGCTCGAGCCGGATAGCCACGTTCGTCGTCGGGTTGAACAGCGTTTAAAGCGGTGGAATCTCGATATGCATAGAGGGCTGCAATGAACCTGATTCTGCTGTTTGAGAATGATTATTTCAAGCCCGATATGGTTTGCCTGACAGGGCGCCGTCGTCGCCATGTCGATCAGGTTCACCGGGCATCTGTTGGTGACCGGTTGCGGGTCGGGCAATTGAACGGACAGCTTGGTACCGGAACCATTACTGAATTGACCGACCAAAAGCTGGTGATGAAGGTGTGCTGTGACCAGACCGCTCCTTCGCCCAGTTGTGTCGAGCTGGTCTTGGCGCTGCCACGGCCAAAAGTCTTGAAACGAACGCTGATCACGGCGACCACATTAGGGATTAAGCGAATTGCACTGATTAACTCCTGGCGGGTAGAAAAGAGCTTTTGGCAGACCCCGCTGCTTGCCCAGGAGAGAATTCGCGAGTTTTTGGTTGAAGGGCTGGAACAGTGCTGTGATACGGTCCTTCCGCAGGTGGATTGTTATCCATTGTTTAAACCCTATGCTGAAGATGTCCTGCCTGGGCAACTGGTGGGAAAGCAAGGTGTTGTCGCCCATCCTCATGTCGAAGCGCCGCACACAGCGCCAGCCTCAAACAGGTATGTGCTGGCGATTGGTCCTGAAGGTGGCTTTATTCCCTATGAAGTTAACCTGCTGCTGGATCAGGGGATGGTCCCACTTGTGTTGGGCTCGCGTATCCTTAAAGTTGAAGCTGCTATGACCAGTGCTGTGGCTCGGCTAAGCCCGTTTTAGCTGGGGGTAGAAAAAGTCCTATTCGGGGGCTTTTTAACGGCGCATGCCGAAAATGCGATTTCCATCTTTCGACCAACATCAAGGATCTGAAAAACAGTCCTTGATGTTGGTCGCCCGTCCATGGGCTCCGCAGGCAGTTTTTCAACTGCCTGTTAGTGTGATGTCTGAACAAGAGCTGTAAACACTGTTATAAAGGCTCTGAAAGACAAATGTTCCTTTCTCAGTAAATTGCCTCCCGCCATTGACATTCAAAAAGTCCGCTTTAATCTATTAAGAAAGACACGTGCAAGCATCCCGAAAACGTATACGGCATCAGCTAGTCTTTCTGTAGGTAATCTGCTGTATTTTGAAGGTTAATTGGACTCATTTCTTCAGAAAATGCCATGGGTAAAGATGAGGAAGGCCTATGAGATTAACGGTAAAGCAATGCGACATGTGGAAAAAAGACTTGCAACAATAAAAAACAAACGGTATTTTATTTACGTGGGTAATTAGAACGAGGTGTTTTATTTGGGCTGGATTCAGGTTGCCAGCGAAAGAATCACCAAAGAAAAAATATCTCGTATCGTGGTTTGGTATGGGTCGAATCGTTTTCCATCCATGTGGGGGAAGGAGACGGTTCACGCTGGCAGAAAAGGAACACATTATGAGCGATTGCACTTTGAACAACTGTGATTTCAGAGGGTTGATCGAAAAGACACGAAACTATCACTATTTTGTCGAGTCGGAGAAAGTCACCGAAGAGATGTTGCGCGAGCTGGTGGATTACGCCCGTCTGGCACCATCAACCAGCAACTTGAATCTTCAGCCGTTGCGCTATCTGATCGCCTGTGAAGAAGAGCGCAATGAAAAGATTTTTGAAACGTTGTCCTGGCAGGGGTATCTGCGTGGTTGGGGCGGCCCGATCAAAGGGGTCAAGCCGACCGGCTATATCATCGTACTTGGTGATAAAACCGTGTGCAGCAGTTATGTTGCCGATCAGGGTATTGCCGCTCAGTCGATCTTGCTTGGCGCTACAAATAAAGGGTTGGGCGGGTGCATTGCTGCCAAGGTTCAGCGGCGTAAGTTGCGTGAAGCGCTCGATTTGCCGACCCGTTATGAGATTCTGCTGGTTATTGCCATCGGTAAGCCGGGCGAGGAGATTGTTCTCGAACATCAGGAGCCTGGGGCCGATGCCTATGGCTGGCACGATGACCAGGGCAATTACCATCTGCCTAAGCGGAGCCTGGACAGTATTATTCTCAAATACTGATCGTTGGCGATTGCGACAACATTCAAGGGCAGGTTGCTTTAAGCAGCCTGCCCTTTTTTATGCGCGCGGATAAAAAATCAACTGAAGCTTGAGTGGATGAATTGCCACAATGAGCGACTTTGCAGGCTATACAGAACCACATAGCTGGCGAGAATCAGCGCAACCCACAGGGCGATGCTGCCGGTCGGCCAGGAGCGAGCCAGGATGCCGCGAGGGCCGTAGTGGCGGAACAGAAACTTGAAACCACGCACCGACGATGTCAGCAACACATCTCGTACATTAACACTGAGATAGAGCAACCGCAGAACGCCCTCCTCCCAGGCAAAAAACAACAAGCGTCGCAAGATCCAGTCGAGATCGAGCTGGGTCAACGGTCGTGGAACCATTAACGGTCGTAACCACCAGAACAGAGCGATGGCCGGCACCAGAATCTGAAATTGCTCGGCCAAGTGAAGAACGGTATAGGGGTGATAGACCGCTGAAAACGGCAACAAAGCGAAAAGCTTTTGGGGGAACATGCCGATCGCCAGACACAGCAGCGTTGGCAGCAGAATCGCCGATAAAGAGGAAGGGCAAAGCTGGAACGGTTTTTCCGGCAAAGGCTTCTGTTGTGTACGAAAAAAAACCAGCCAGGGGAAACGGATACCGGCATTAAAGGCCACTGCAGCTGAACAAGCGAGCAATAGCACCCATATCCACAGTACGTGGTGTTCCACGGCGGCCTGGAGAATCACCCCCTTGCTGATGAAGCTGGAGGTGAGCGGCACGCCCATGCTTGCGGCAGCGCCGATCAGGGTACAAGCCGTCACCAGCGGATAGCGGCGCGCCAGTCCACCCAGTTGAGTGGCATGGCGTGCACCGGTCTCCCGTAATATGACACCCGCCGCAATAACCAGAACTGTTTTGTAAAAAATGTGGGCCAGAGCATGGAGAGTGGCACCGTTGATGGCAGTTTCGCCGCCAATGCCAATGGCCACCACCATAAAACCAACCTGGTTGACGATGCTGTAGGCAAGGATACGTCGGACATCGTTTTCCCGTAGGGCATAGACGATGCCGTATATGGCCATGTAGGCGCCGATGGGGATCAATATCGACCACCCGGCGAAGCAACTGGCCAGCACAAAGACCGCTGTCTTGGTCGTCAGTGCCGACAAAAACACCATGGCGCTGGGACTCGACTGCGGATAGGCATCAGCCACCCAGAACGACAGTGGCGGGGCTCCGGCATTGACGAGGAAACCGGCGAGTATCAGCACCGATCCAACGGTGCCGTCGGTCAGAGGTGTTATCAGGGTAGAGTCCTGTGCCAGCAGGTGGGCTGCAATTCCGCTCATCAGAAGAACGCCTCCGGTCAAATGAACCAGCAGATAGCGCATACCGGAAGCCGCGCTCTGTTTGAACCCACCCGTCCACACCAGAACCGTTGAAGCAACGGCCATCACTTCCCAGAACAAAAACAGACTGATCCAATCACCGCAGTGGCTGATGGCCACCGCACTGCCGGCGTAGAGATAGGCGGCACACCACTCGCGGCGCTGGGCCGGAAATGCGAACAGACTCCCGGCCCAGGTCGCGAGCAGAAACGCACTGGCAAACAGGCGGCCCATAGCACTGAGCTGCACCAGGTGCAGGTCAAATCCGGCCAGATGGACGGACAACGCAGCGTTTTCGGGCAACATCCACAGATAAAGCAGTACCAGCGGTGGACTTAATGCGAGAATCCAGCGGCACAGGATTCGTGGTAACAAGGCCAGCGCCGGAACAACACACAGCAGCAACACGCCGGGGGGCAGGAGCAGATCAGTCATAATAATCCTCCCGGCGTGAAAGCAGTGGAGCCAGAACCACAGCAATGGCAACACACAGCAGACAGCCACCAAGGCTGACCAGGACAAACAGACCGACAGGCTGAGTTGACAACGGCGTATGATGATGGAGCCACGGGTCGATCAGCACAACAATGGCGAGAGCGGTGAGCAGCAAAGGCGTCATGATCCGTTTCATAATACACCTCCCTGCCCCAGACGTGAGGCGATGGTAACAATCAGATCCGGCCAGAAAAACAGCACCAGAGTCAGGCCTGCGGTTGCCGACAAAGCAACAACCATGCTCAGCGGGGCTTCACCGTGGGCATGATCAGGGACATGGTCTTCGGCTTTGAAAAAAGCGGCATAGACAATGGGGATAAAATATCCAGCGTTAAGCAAGGTGCTGAGGAGCAACACGGCAATAACCCAGAGCTGGCCGGATTGAAACGCCCCTTGCAACATAAACCACTTGGAGAGAAATCCTGCGGCTGGTGGCAGTCCAATCATTGATAATGTGGCGACGGCAAACGCGCCCATGGTCCATGGCATGCGTTTACCGATGCCATTCAGTTCACTGACCCGGGTTTTATGGGCCGCTGTATAGATGGCACCGGCAGCAAAAAACAGGGTGATCTTCCCGACGGCATGGGCGGCAATGTGGACCACCGCTCCGGTGATGGACAGTGGTGCCAGAATCGCCGTAGCCAGCGTGATGTAGGACAGCTGGCTGATGGTGGAATAGGCCAGACGTCGTTTCAAGTTGTCCTGCTGCAACGCGATGAGCGAAGCGCACAGCAACGTAAACGCCGCAATCACCTGGAGAATAAACAGGCCGTCGCTGCCGATGAGTATTTCGGTGCCAAACACGTAAAGCACAACTTTGACAATACAAAAGACTCCGGCTTTGACCACGGCCACAGCATGCAGCAGGGCGCTGACCGGTGTCGGCGCGACCATGGCTTCGGGTAGCCAGCGATGCAGAGGCATCAGCGCCGCCTTGCCGATGCCGAAGGCGTAGAGAAGCAACAGGGCGGTCACCACGGTTTTCGAGGTGTCTGGGGGCAGAATGCCGCCAAATTGAAACGCGGTCGACCCGGTCAGGTGCCAGGTCCAGATAATGGCGGGGAGCAGCAGGCCAATGGAACTGCCGACCAGAATGCCGAGATAAAAACGGCCGCCGGTCAAGGCATCGTGATCCCGCTTGTGGGTGACCAGTGGGTAGGTCGACAGGGTAAGCATTTCGTAAAATACAAACAGGGTTAGCAGGTTGCCGGCCAGGGCAATGCCCATGGTGCTGGCCAGAGCCAAAGCAAAACAGGCATAGAGGACGGTTTGCTGCTGTTCGCGGTTACCGCGCATGTAGCCGATGGTGTACAGCGATGTGATCATCCACAGCAGGCTGGCGATACCGGCAAACAGCAAGCCCAAAGGTTCCAAATGTAGGGACAGTTCCAACCCCGGTAATGGTGTGGCCAGAATGACGGGTGCGGCATCCAGAGCTTCAGGCCGACGGAACAGCTGACAAACCACAGCAAACAGGGCCGCGGCACTGAACAGAGTCACCCCCTCACGCAGGTCGCGCAGGCGGTGGCTGAGGATGATAAACAGCGCACCAGCAGCCGGAATGATCAGGCATAACTGCATCAGGGTGGCTATTGTCATACCGCTACCCCCAGAAGAAGATGGGCGGCTCGGCTCGCCATGCTCAGCGGCAGATCACTGTTGATGCCGAAGTAGATGTTGGCCAGTGCCAGAACCCACATCGGAATCAGCAGTGATAACGGCGCTTCATGGCTGCGCTGCTCCAGCTCGTGGTCGGGATTGAAGTAGGCGGTTTCCACGACCCGCCACACGTAGATCACGGCCAGTAGCGAGCCGATGAGAATCAGTCCGGCCACCGGCCACCAGCCGCACTCCAGAGCGGATTGCACCAGGTACCATTTGCTGATAAAACCGGCAGTCAGCGGAACCCCCATCAGGCTGAGTCCGCCGACGACAAACGCGGCCATGGTCCATGGCATCCGTTTTCCCAGTCCGCGAAAGTCGCTCAGGTAGACAGAATCAACCCGATAGATCACCGCGCCCATGGTCATGAATAGCAGCCCTTTCATCAGGGCGTGGTTGAACAGGTGGACAATACCGGCTGTGAGGCCCAATGGTGTCGCCATGGTGATGCCAAGGGTCATGTAACCGATCTGGGCAATACTTGAGTAGGCCAGCATTCGCTTAATATCGTACTGAAAGATGGCGACGATGGAGCCGATAAAAATAGCGCACAACGACGGCAGCAGGACGATCTTACCCAATGTCATCTGGAACAATGCCCCATGGCCGAGAATGGTGAAGCAGAAACGCAGCAGCATGTACACCGCCACTTTGGTGGCCGTGGCCGCCAGGAAAATCGTGACCACCGATGGCGCATAGCTGTAAGCGTTCGGCAGCCACAGGTGCAGCGGAAACAGGGCCAGCTTGAGACTCAAACCGACGGTGAGAAAGGCGAAAGCCGTGATCAGAGTGCGATTGCCGGTGGTGATCAGGTTGTGTCGATTGAGCTGTTCAGCCAGGTCGAGAATGTTCAAAGTGCCGGTCAGATTGTACAAGAGGCCGATGCCGATGAGGATAAAAGTTGCCCCGATAGTGCCCATGATCAGGTATTGAAATGCGGCGGTCAGCCCGCGCCGCCGCTTGCCGATGCCGATCAGAGCATAGGAAGACAACGATGACAGCTCAAGAAATACATACATATTAAAAGCGTCGCCGGTGATGACAATGCCGAGCAGTCCGGCCTGACACAGCAACAGCAAGGCATAAAACACTGCCTGGCGATGCGTTTCGACCTCCTTTTGCACGCTTTTGCGCGCATAGGGTGCGACCAGAGCGGCAATAGTCGTGACAATCGGCAGCACAAAGGCGTTGAGTACATCAATGTGGTAGGTAATGCCCCACGGGGCAGGCCAGCCACCCATGTTGTAGGTGATGGGGCCGTGCACCCACACCTGGCGCGCCAATAGTATGCTGATGATAAGTGCCGACCACGAAATGACCACGGTAATCAGCCAGTTGAGACGGCTGGAACGGGTCAGCATGCACAGCGGCGCACCCAGCAGTGGCAGGATCACCTGAAGAACGGGAAGGTGATGGGTCCATGACATACTCATAGGGATTCATCCTTCAGGCGGATTTCATCCTCCTCAATGGTACCGTAGCGTTCCTTGATGCGCACGGTCAGCGCTAGGCCAACAGCCGTGGTAGCGACACCGACGACGATGGCAGTCAGGATCAGCACATGGGGCAGCGGATTGGAGTAGATATGCGGACCAGGGCCATCGATAACGATGGGGGCGCTGCCGCCGGCCACCTTGCCCATGGTGATGTAGAGGATGAACACCGAGGTGGAGAAGATGTTGAGACCGATGAGCTTTTTGATCAGGTTGCCGCGACAGATGACGACAAAAAAGCCGACCATCATCAGAAAGATGGATACAAGGTAGTTGTAGTGGCCGATCAGGTTCATACTTCCGGCCCCTTTCTGCCGCTGAAGGCATAAAATAACATCACCATCACGGCAAACACCGTGGTGCCGACTCCCAGCTCAATCAGGAAGATGCCCAGGTGCTGTCCGGCCAGAGGTGTGTCGGACAGCATCGAGTAATTAAGGAAATTGCCGCCGCGCACCATACACGCCACGCCGGTGCCGCCATAGAGTAAGACACCGCTGGCCGCGAGGATACGTAAAGCGGCGGGGCTGATCACACGCATGGCCGTTTTCAGGCCGAAAATCAACGTATAAAGGATCAGGGCACTGGCGAAAATCACCCCAGCCTGAAAGCCGCCGCCCGGACCGTAGTCACCATGGAATTGGACATAAAGTGCAAACAGCAGAATGAATGGAATGAACATCTTGGCAATGATGCGCAAAATCAGATGATCAGACATTGTCATCCTCCTGATGGTAATCAGCGTCTTCACGGCGGCGCATGCCGAGCAGGGCGTAGATACTGATGCCTGCGGTAAAAATCACCGCAGTTTCGCCCAGGGTGTCAAAACCGCGATAGCTGGCCAGCACTGAGGTGACCATGTTGGGCGGACCCACTTCTGCGGGAGACTGCTGAATGTAGCGTGGCGCCACATGTTGGTGGATCGGTGCCGTAGGGTCGCCGTAATCGGGCAAGTCCATCGTGCCGTACACCAGTACCGAGCCGGTGACCACCACAACCAACAGCGCGATGAAGGGCTGGTAAGGTGGGCGTTTTTCTTCAGTGCTGGTTAGCGCCATGGTGGCCAGCATCAAAATGGTCGAGATGCCGGTGCCGACCGCCGCTTCGGTAAAGGCCACATCCACGGCGTCCATGGTGACAAACAGACAAGCGCTGACCAAGCTGAAGATGCCGAACAGCATAATGGCGCAAAACAGTTTGCGGATCCGGGCAATGGCCAGAGCCGCAATGGACAAAAATGTCAGCAGGATAATGTCAATAAAAACGTCCATCAGCGTTTATCCTTGCGACCCAGAAGCGGTTGCTGGTTGTTGTTCAGCGCGGTTTTCGCCAGAGCATGACTGGCAGTCGGACTGCTCAATACCAGAAAAAAGAACACCAGACCCAGTTTGACAGTGATCAGAGACCAGCCCGCCTGCAATGCCAGCCCGAACAGAATGAGAAAAGCACACGCTGAATCTGTAACACTGCTGGCATGCAAACGAGTGAAAAAATCGGGTAAGCGGTAGATGCCGATGCCGCCGGTGATGCCGAGAAAACAGCCCAAAGCCAGACTGATCATAGAAAGGATATCGATAACAATCGTCATGAGGGCTCCTGTGCTTTTGTTTGGGTGGCATCGCGCTGCTTGCGTTCAAAAAAACGCAACACGGCGATGGTGCCGAGGAAGTTGACCAGGGCATAGACCAGGGCGATGTCGAGAAAATCGGGTCTTTCAGTGAGAAATCCGAATACGGCAATGAATAAAACCGTCTTGGTGCCGAACATGTTGACGGCCAGCAGGCGGTCGAAAGCGCTGGGACCGACAATGGCACGAATCAGGGCCAGGCCCATGACGATCAAAATAGCAACACAGGTGGCAGCATACATCGGTCAGATCTCCAGTTTGCAGACGCGGCGGTCCATTTCACCTTCGAGCAGGTCTTCAGCGGCACTCCAGGTCAGGGCGTGGACCTCGAGCTTATCCCCTTCCACATTGACACACACCGTGCCGGGCGTGACTGTGATGGAATTGGCGTACAGCATGACGCCGAGTGGCGTTTTCTGGTTGGCGGTCAGGCAGACCATGGTTGGACTGATATCGAGGTGCACAGACCAGATGCGCCGACACACGTCCAGGTTGGCTTTGGCAACTTCTTTAGTCAGCCACAACCAATAGACAAAGATTGCGCCCGTCAGGTAGATCGGTTCCGCTTCATCGTCCACCACGTCCATGCGCCAGGCGACAAACAGGGTCAATGCCAGGGATGCCGCAGCACAGCCGAACATGAAGCCGGTATAGTGGCCGGACAGCATCAGCCAGAACAACCCCAAAGCCGAAGCAAGGTAAATGAGATGTTTAATCATGATGGTGCCCCCCCCTTTTTTGCCTGATGCTGTTGAATAATATAACACTGTTTTTTTTAAAGGGAAGGGTCGTTTTTTAATCTGACTAAGTTCAACTCCATGAGCAAATATTATAAATATTGATTGCCGCATGCGATTATGCTAGCTTAACATTAGTTTTTACTATTGATAAATTGTTTATGTGCTATCGCATTTCGAGGAAACCTTGGACGTTCTGCTTATTCCATCCGTGTTATTGCTTCTGGCGGCTCTGTTGACCATGTATCTGCGGCATGTTTTACGCGTCGACGTTAGTGGTGAAACGACACCCCAGGTGAAGAAAATTCTTGTGCCGATGGCGGAGCAGGCTCTGCTGGTTCAGCTGGAGCAGATGCTTGATTCGAGCTGTCGGCTGTTCTGGCATATCAGCCTGAAGGATCTGTTGCGTATTGGTTGCGGGAGTGATTGGGAAAATCCGGAAAAAATGGCCCAATTGAATGAACGCAAATTTACCTGTGTGATTTGTGATTACGAAACCTTTTCGTTGCTGGCCGTGATTGATTTTTGTCCGGCCCACGAAACTCCGGCACCTCCTGCGGATGATCTGATTCCGGGGGTGAAGATTCCGGTGGTCGTGGTGACCGAAGCCGACTGTGATCAGGGGCAATTGCGCTCTTTATTGCTCTCTCACTTTCCGGACTTGGAGTTGCGCCTGAATTCTCCACTCAATGTCCCGCCCCAGAGCGCACCGTATTCTGCGTTTTCGCCATTCTGACACCCCGTATCCGCACCCTTGTCCCGCCAGCGAGCTAAAGCCCTTGATCCTCCCTTGTTTTCGGGTGTACAGTGTCACGGTTTTGCACTGTAACAACGGAAAGGAGAACGATCATGGCGTCGGTCGTCTCGCAAAAAGTCCGCTCCTTACTGGAGATGATTAAATTTTCCCACACGATTTTTGCCTTCCCCTTTGCCTTGATCGGCGTGGTGATGGCTTCGCAGGCCAATGGCGCGTTGCCGGGGTTCGGTCAGGTGTTCTGGATCTGTATGTCCATGATCGGAGCGCGTTCCGGAGCCATGGGTCTCAACCGTTTGCTTGATGCCCATATCGATGGACTCAATCCGCGTACAGCCGATCGCCACATCCCGGCGGGTAAGGTGTCGCGCTGGGAAGCCTGGCTGTTTGTTCTTGTCGCTTATGGCCTACTGGTCCTGTCGGCTTGGATGCTCAACCCGCTGTGTTTTTACCTGTCGTTTGTCGCCCTGTTTTTTCTGGTGCTCTATTCCTTTGCCAAACGCTTTACCGCCTATGCCCATGTTATTTTGGGTTTATGTCTGGGGGCGGCGCCGGTTGGAGCCTGGATTGCCCTGCGCGGTGATATCAGTTGGTCGATTGTTATGATCGGACTGGCTGTTCTGCTGTGGGTGGCCGGATTCGATGTGTTCTACGCTCTGCAGGATGTGGAGTTTGATCGCGAGCAGGGCTTACATTCCATTCCGGTAAAACTTGGCGAAGAGGGCTCGTTCAAACTGGTGCGTGGATTTCACATCGGCATGATTGTGCTTCTGTTGCTGGCGTTTCCCGGCAGTGGTCTGGGATGGATCTACCTGCTCGGTGTCGCCGTGGTGGCGGCTATGTTGCTCTATGAGCACACTCTGGTCAAACCGGGGGATCTGAGTAAGGTGGACGCGGCTTTTTTTACCATGAACGGCTACATTAGTGTCACGCTGTTTGTCTTCGTACTGCTCGATGTGGTGATCTTATGAAACACGTTGCTGTCGCCATTACCGGGGCCTCGGGGGCTGTGTATGGACTGCGTCTGGTGGATGAGCTGCTCAAACAGCGCTGCCGGGTGTCGCTGCTGGTATCCGGTGCCGGCAGACAGGTGCTGGCTTTGGAACAACAGTTGGACTGGTCTGACGATGGGGCTGAACTGGAACAGCAGGCCCGCCGCTATTTCCATGCCGATCCCGCGTTACTGCATTGTTACGCGGAGCAGGATTTTACCGCACCGGTGGCCAGTGGTTCAGCCGCAGCCGATGCCATGGTGGTGATTCCGGCGTCCATGGGCAGTGTCGGGCGTATTGCCTGTGCGCTGAGCAGCAACCTGATTGAACGGGTGGCTGATGTGATGCTCAAAGAGCGTCGTCCTTTGATTATGGTGCCGCGCGAAACTCCGTTAAATACCCTGCATCTGCAGAACCTTTTAACTTTATCTCAAGCCGGGGCGGTGATTCTGCCTGCCATGCCGGCCTTTTACAGCCAGCCGCAGAGCATGGACGATCTGGTGGATTTTGTTGTCGGCAAAGTGCTCGACAGTCTTGGAATCTCCCATGCCCTGTTTACCCGCTGGGGAGAAGACTCATGATGGAATCAAGTGAATGTGTCGTTCGCGTGCGCGACAAAGTGGCGCGCGGCGAACGGATCAGTGATCAGGATGCCTTGGATTTGTTCAACAGTGACGATCTGTTCGGTATTGGCCAGCTTGCCGCTGAAATTAACGAAAAGAAGAACGGCAACCGGGTGTTTTTCAATGTCAATCGCCATTTGAACTACACCAACTTTTGTGTAAATCAGTGCCGCTTTTGTGCGTTTTGTCATGAGCCGGGCCAGCCGGGCGGCTATGCCTATCATCTCAGTGAAATTCTTGAAAAAGCCGCTGAAGCCAGTGCTGCCGGTGCCACCGAATTACATATGGTGGGCGGGCTGCATCCAGAACTGCCATTTGAATTTTATCTGCGCATGATCACCACGATCAAGGCCAATAACCCCAATCTGAAGATCAAGGCGTTTACGGCTGTCGAGGTCGATTATTTTTCCAAGATCTCCAAGTTGCCGGTGGAAACCGTTATTTCCGAGATGAAACGTCTCGGGCTTGATTCTACTCCGGGCGGTGGTGCGGAAATTCTCGGTGCCGAGGTGCGTCAACAAATCTGTCCGGAAAAAATCTCCGGGGAGCGCTGGTTGGAAGTGACGCAAAAGATCCATGAAGGTGGCTTGAAAAGCAACGCCACCATGCTGTTTGGCCATGTCGAAGGGTATGCTGATCGCGTCGACCACATGGCAAAATTGCGTGAACTTCAGGATCGAACCGGTGGTTTCCAGTCGTTTATTCCGCTGGCATTCCAGCCGGACAATACGCGTATTCCCAATGCCAAGGGGCCGGACGGGATTGATTGCCTGAAAACCCTGGCCATCAGCCGTATCTATCTGGATAACTTTCAGCATATCAAGGCCTACTGGGTCATGCTCGGTCTGAAGATCGCCCAGGTGGCGTTGGCTTTTGGCGTTAACGATCTCGACGGTACCGTGATTGAGGAGAAGATCGGACACGATGCTGGCGCAGATTCACCCCAGGAGCTGAGCAAAGCCGAACTGCTGCGTCAGATCCGTGGCGCCGGAAAATTGCCCGTGGAGCGCGATACCCTCTATCAGCAGGTGCGGGTGTATGACGATGTTGCCGACGATTGAACAAAAAATCGACCAGGGCCAGGCCCTGACGCGTGAAGAGGCGCTGTTTCTGCTGCGTGAGGTCGATCTGCTTACCCTCGGTCGGTTGGCCGACGAGGTGCGCAAACGACGCCATCCCGACGGCCAGGTCAGCTTTGTGGTTGATCGTAATGTCAATTACAGCAATGTGTGTTGTTGTAAATGCCGCTTTTGCGCGTTTTATTGCGATGAAGACGATGACCAGGCGTATCTGCTTAGTTACGATGAGATCTTCGCTAAGGTTCAAGAGTTGGTTGATCATGGCGGCACTCAGTTGCTCATGCAGGGCGGTGTCCATCCCAGCCTGACCATCGACTGGTTTGAGGAGTTGTTCCGTCAGCTCACCGAACGTTTTCCCATGGTGCAGATCCATTCGCTGTCTCCGGCGGAGATCACCCAGGTCGCCCATTTGTCGGGCTTGACCTTGCGCGAGTGTCTGCAGCGTTTGCAGCAGGCTGGATTGAAATCGATCCCCGGCGGCGGCGCCGAGGTCTTGGTCGATGAGGTACGCAAAGCGATTTCGCCCAACAAGATTGGCTGGCGGCAGTGGGCCGAGGTGATGGAAGTCGCCCATGAGCTGGGGATGAAGACCACGGCAACCATGATGTTCGGTTCCTGCGATACGGAAGAGCAGCGGGTTGAGCATCTGTTTCGGGTGCGCGAGATTCAGGAAAAACATGGTGGCTTCAGCGCATTTATCAGTTGGTCGTTTCAACCCACCAACACCGAGTTGGGCGGTGAAACCGCCACCGGTCAGGACTATCTGAAGATTTTGGCACTGTCACGGTTGGTGCTCGATAATATCGATAACATTCAGGCCAGCTGGGTGACTCAAGGCGCACATATGGCTCAGGTCGCATTGCGTTTCGGTGCCAACGATCTCGGGGGCACCATGCTCGAGGAGAATGTCGTTGCTGCTGCGGGTGTGTCCTTTCGCATGACGCAACAGGAGCTGGTTGAACTGGCCCGTCAGGCCGGGTTCACTCCGGTGCGCCGGACCACCGGCTACGATGTGCTGGAAGTGTACGAAGGCCCTTTGAAAAAGGATGAGGCATGATTGTGTTACGAAAAGCGATTGCCGATATGGCCGGTTATGTGCCGGGGTTTCAACCGGCGGATGCCGACCAGTGGATCAAGTTGAACACCAACGAAAATCCCTACCCACCTTCGCCGAAGGTGGCTGAAGCGATTCGCGCCGAGTTGGGCGAAGATGGTGCCAGTCTGCGTCAATATCCCGATGCCGGAAGTCGTCGAGCGCGGCAGATTGCTGCGGATCTGTACGGTTTCGACGCCGACTGGCTGATCATGGCCAATGGTTCCGACGAACTGCTCAACAACCTGATACGCGCCTTTGCCGATGACGGGGATGAAGTGGCGTTTGTCCATCCGTCCTATTCGTATTACGGCACCCTGATCGATATCCAGGGCGCCAAAGTAAAAACGTTTGCTCTTGACGCCCATCACAAACTGGTGGACTTCCCGGAGCGATATAGCGGCAAGATCTTTTTTCTCGCCTGCCCTAACGCACCGCTTGGTTTTACCTTCAGCCTGGAAGAGATCGAAGATCTGGCGCAACGGTGTGACGGTATGCTGGTGGTCGATGAAGCCTATACCGATTTTTCTGATCAGACGGCCATGCCGCTGGTGAAAAAGTACGATAACGTGGTGGTGACACGTACCCTGTCCAAGAGCTATGCCCTGGCCGGTATGCGTCTTGGCTTGGCCGTGGCGCGACCCGGGGTGGTGGCAGCGTTGGATAAGATTCGCGATCACTACCACCTGGACCGTCTGGCTCTGGTGGCTGCCGAAGCCGCATTGCTGGATCAGGACTATCTGAAAAAAAGGGTGGCCCAGATTTGTGAAACCCGCGACTGGTTTGCGGCAGAATTGGAAAAGATTGGTTTCAGCGTCATCCCCTCACAGGGTAATTTTGTCTTTGCCAGCCCGGGCGATGGTGATGGCGAGCGAGTCTATGAACTGCTCAAGAGCCACAAGATTCTGGTGCGTCATTTCAGTGATCCACTGCTCAAGCATGGTCTGCGCATCTCCATCGGCACTCGTGAAGAAATGGAAGCCACACTCAAGGTTTTGCAGCAGGGCTGATGACTGATCCCGTCAATGCGGCAGTGTTTCAGCAGCGATTGCTGGCGTGGTACGACCGTTGCGGCCGAGAGTTGCCATGGCGCCTGAGCCGTGATCCGTATCGGATCTGGCTGTCTGAAGTGATGCTTCAGCAGACCGGAGTGCAGGCAGTCATCCCCTATTTTGAACGTTTCGTTGACCAATTCCCCGATGTCGAGAGTCTGGCCAGCGCACCGCTTGATGCGGTGATCGAACTGTGGGCCGGTCTCGGTTATTATTCACGGGCGCGCAATCTTCATGCGGCAGCACAAAAGGTGTGTGAAGCGTTTCAGGGGCAGTTTCCGCACAGCGTTGATGCGCTGATGACTCTGCCGGGTGTGGGACGTTCAACTGCGGGGGCGATTCGTGCTATCGCCTTTGATCGCCACGGTGTGATCCTTGACGGCAATGTCCGGCGGGTGTTGTGTCGCTTGTTTGCCTGGCAGGATGATCCACGTAGTAGCGCTGCGGAAAAGCAGTTGTGGCAGTGGGCCGCTCAGTTGACACCACAACAGCACTGTCACGATTATGCGCAGGCGATCATGGATTTTGGCGCCACATTGTGCACACCGCGCCAGCCGAATTGTGTGGCGTGTCCCATGATCTCTTTGTGTCAGGGCTATCAACAGGGGATTCAAGACCAGTTGCCGCGTAAACGGCAACGTAAAACAGTGCCGTTGCGTCAGGAAGTGGCTGTCCTGGTGGAGCACAATGGTCGTTTTGCCGTCAGACAACGGCCTCTGACCGGTATGCTGGCCGGTTTGTGGGAGTTTCCTTCACAGAGTTTTAAACAGCCGCAATCTGCGCAGCAACAGGTGAATCAGGCCCGAATCTTGATTGGAAACGAAGATCAACCGTTGCAGACGCTGGGGGTTGTTCGTCATGTCTACAGCCACTTTCGTGTCGATGTGACCACGTTTTATCTGCAAGCGGATGTTCCGCTGGCGGAGTCTTTTTCTTCCTGTCGCTGGCTGACAGAAGCCGAGTTGACAGACTGGCCGCTGCATGGCAGCCATAAAAAAATTGTCGAAATGCTGCTGAAGCAGCGTGAGAAATAAGGAGTTTAACTGAATGACGTTACCACCGATCCTGACCACGGATGATGCTGTTGTCGCTTTGGCAAAAGACCTTGAAACCTGCGCGGTCTTTGCCGTTGATCTGGAAGCGGATTCGATGCATTCCTATCAGGAAAAAGTGTGTCTGCTGCAGTTTACTTATCACGACACCACGGTCTTGCTCGATCCTCTCGCAGCAGGTGATCTTGCGCCGCTTAAGCCGGTGCTGGCTGACTCTTCCATCCGCAAGATATTTCATGCCGCAGATTACGATATCCGTTGTCTGGCGCGCGATTTTGATATTGAAATCAGAGGCCTGTTTGACACCATGATTGCCAGCCAGTTTCTTGGCGAGGAAAAGGTTGGTCTGGCGGATGTGCTCGGCAAGTACTTTGATGTGACTCTCGACAAGCGTTTTCAACGGGCTGATTGGTCGAAGCGACCCTTGTCCCCGGAGATGTGTCACTACGCAGCTGAAGATACCCGTCATCTGGAAAAACTTGTGGCGGTACTTGAACCGGCACTAAAGGAAAAAGATCGTCTCTGGTGGGTGGAAGAGGAATTTCGCCTGTTGGAGCAGGCGAAATTCAGAGTGCATGATGGCCCGGCTTTTCTGCGCATCAAGGGTGCTGGGACCATGCCACCGCGAGCCCTGGCAATTCTCGAATGCCTGCTGGAGTGGCGTGAGAAAGAGGCGCAGCGGCGCGATTGCCCCGCGTATAAAGTCGTGGGTAACAAGCCGTTGCTCAGTGCCGCGCGCCACATGCCGACCACCATGGAGGCGTTGAAAGATCTCGAAGAATTTCCGGCGCGTCTGGCTGATCGTTATGGCCGAGCGGTCCTCAAACAGATCGAAACGGGACAGGCGGTGGACAAAGACCAGTTGCCCCACTTCCCGCGTCGCGAACGTCGAGTGCGTGATGTTGCCGCTGAAGAGCGTTTTAACCGTCTGAAAAGCTGGCGGACCGATAAAGCCAAACAGTTGGAGATGGATCCGGGAATTGTGATCAACAATGCATTGCTCGAGGCGGTGGCGCACAGCCAGCCGCGCAATGTTCAGGATCTGATGGCGATTGATGGCATGAAAGAGTGGCAACGCAAAGTGCTCGGACCGGAGTTGATTGCCCGCTTGCACGTGTAATTGCTTAATAGGTCGAAGTCGCCAGTTCGTCAATCAGTTCCAGGCTGTCATGTAAACTGTCCATGTCGAGTTGGTCGAAATCGATGGTTGGGCACTGCTTCTGGTAACTGTCCAGGTCGCCTTCATTCTGCAGCAGATTGTGACTCAGGCAGACGATCTCTACGTGGATCTGTGACTCCTTGGCTTTTTCCGGAGCCGAGTAGTTTTTAATACAGTCATGGAGTTTGGGCGACAGGTTCCAGCGCCGTGACAGTAGGGCCCCCGAATTCTGGTGGAAATCCTGCACCAGTTTCGGCAGTTGTGCTTCCGGAATGTTGTTGTCGGGAAGGATCTGCAACAGCAAAACTTTACCAATGTTATGGAGTAAGCCGCAGGTGTAGGCTTCTTCGATATCTTCCCCCAATTGGGCAGCGATCTGTTCGGCCAGGCAGGCGCAACTCAGAGCGTGCTGCAACAGCAGCGAAACGGTGTCCGGTTGTTTTGGCGAGTGGGCATTGGCCGCCTGCGCCAGGACAATGCCCACCAGGCGTTCGTGAGGATAGAGTTCCATGGCCTGTTTCACTGTCATGCACTGTTGGGGCGGATGGGCCACCGACGCATTGACGACCCGCAGCAGGTTGATGGTAAGGATCTGGTCTTTATGAACCAGATCAAGAACCTGTTCGGCGCTTTTTTCGTCCTCTTCCCAGCATTCTTCCAGTTTTGAGGCGGTTGTTGCCAACAGGGGCAGGGTGAAGTCCTCGGCAACAATGGTTCGAGCCAAGTCGCGAAGAATGTCCTCCGTACTGGCGGACGCTTCCTCCGGCTTGCCGCTCTGTAGAACCCGCTTCAGGGCGTCAGCTTCACTGATTTGAATCGGGCCCTCGAGGGCCTGTTTGGGAAGAAGGTTGGTGAATTCATAATTGCCGACCGTCCAGTTCATGACATCGGCTAAGGCCTCGTTGGCTAGGTCTGACAGGGCTTTTTGCAGTTTGTCCTTGTCGAAGATATTTTTTTGCAACAGGCTGCGGGTAAATGCCACTCCGTTACGTTTACTGTCTTTGAGCAGAAAACCGGCCCAGGAGCGGGTTAGATCGCCGCGTTGAATCAGATATTCGCCAACCCGCTCGCCCGGCTTGTTGGACGTGATGTAAATCAGTTGGCCCTTGTTGAAATATAGTTTTTTATCGATCTCCGCCTGGGATAGGTTCAACGTACCGGTTTTCTGTTGTACGGAGCACTGGCGGAGAATTTCAGGCAGCGAGGTGGTGCTGAGGCTACCATTGAGCGCACTCATGATGGCGTCTCCTTTTTATCGATTCGCGCATTTGTATTACATTTGGCTTATATTTATCAGCAGTTACGATTTTTAACATTTGCTACTGTCGCTTGTCAGCCATTAAAATCTGTTCTCTGGTAGACTTCATGTAATAAGGATAGCATATGGATGCCATCGCGCTATTTTTTATCGTTTTCTCAGCTTTGATGCATGCGCTATGGAACCTTCAGGTTAAACAGAGTCGTGACAAAACCGTCTTTATCTGGTGGATGTTTATCACCTCTGGGTTTTTGTTGAATGTGGTGCTGGTGTTTCTTCCGGGGTCATTCCCTGTTCCTCATGGGCTGACGTGGTTGTGGGCGATCATCGGCGCCATATGCTTTGTTCTCTATCATCTGTGTAACGGCATTGCCTACCGTCAGGGTGATTTGTCCCTGACCTACCCGCTGGCCCAGACATCAATGATCTACGTGCCGTTATGGGGCGCCTTCTTCCTGCATGAGCAGCTCACTGTCGGTGGCATTCTCGGCGTATTGTGTGTGGTCGCTGGTGCGTATTGCGTCCAGTTGCCGGACTTCTCATTACACTCGATTTTGCGCCCGCTACGTAATTTGTCCAATTCGTCCGTCCGTGCGGCGTTGGCCGCCGGATTTATCTACTCAATTGGATCCGTTGCCGATAAAAGCGGTGTCATGGGGTACTCGCCCTTCTATTTTACCTATATTCTGGTGATGTTGATGGTGGTGATCATGTCGCTTAACCTGAGCCGGAACCGATATCGTGGCCGCATTCTGCCGGAATGGCGTCAGCATAAACGACTCATTTTATCTTCGGGGCCGGTTATGCTAGGGTCGTTTCTCACCTTTCGTTACGGCCTGAGTCTGGCTCCAGTCAGTTATGCGGTACCGGTGCGGCAGGTGAATGTGCTGTTTGGTGTCTTGATAGGAGTGCTGTTCCTGCACGAATCGTGTGGTCGTATGCGCTTGACAGCAGCCTGTCTGATTCTGCTTGGTGTTCTCACAATTCATCTTGGAGGGTAAGGATGAAAAATCTGGCCAATTTTCTGTTTGAAGTGGGGATGCTCAAGCGAACTCCTCGCAGTGGGTTTCAATTTCTCGGTTCCGGGGCGCAATCGGTCGCTGAGCATTCCTTTCGTACGGCAATGATCGGTTACACTCTGGCGCAATTGTCCGAAGGGGTCGACTGTGGGCGGGTGGTGATGCTGTGTCTGTTTCACGATGTTCCGGAAGCGCGCATTGGCGACTTGAACTACGTCAATAAGAAGTATGTCCAGGCCGATGAACAAAAAGCCATTGACGATCTGGCTGCCACGCTGCCGTTTGGTGAACAGTATAAGCAGACCCTCGGTGAATTTGTCGACAAGGAAACCCCGGAAGCCTGTTTGGCGCATGATGCCGATCAGCTGGAAATGATTCTGGCGCTCAAAGAATACAAGGACCTCGGTAACCGTTATGCGGACGAGTGGTATCCCTTTGCCGTACGTCGTTTGCAGACCGATGTAGCCCGTGAATTGGCGGAAGCCATCTGGACAACGGATTCCAGCCGCTGGTGGTTTGATGACAACAGTGACTGGTGGGTTCATGGAAAAAATGCAAAGGGAGTTGACGATAGCGGACAGAAGTGTTAGGAAGTGTGGGTTTTTTGACGACAAGCGCTGTCCTGCCGGGCAAGCGATAAGGAGAGCAGGTCATGCTGGATATCAAGTTTATCCGTGAAAATCTCAAACAGGTTGAACAACGTCTGGCCACCCGTGGTTCGGAAATTCGCCTCGATGAGTTTCGTCAACTCGACACACAGCGGCGTGAGCTGCTTGGCGAAGTGGAAACCCTCAAGGCTGAAAAGAATCGGGTCTCGGCAGTGATTGGCCAGACCAAGGATAAGAGCCAGGTGCAGGGTGAGATCGCCCGCATGAAAGAGGTGTCGGCTCAGACCAAGCGGATGGATGAGGAATTACGCGAGATCTCCGATAAGCTGTCGGCCATCTTGATGACGATTCCCAATCTGCCCGATGAGAGCATTCCCGTCGGCACCAGTGAAGACGATAATATCGAGATCCGTCGTTGGGGAACGCCGCGTGAATTTGCTTTTGAAGCCAAGGCCCATTGGGACATCGGTGAAGATCTGGATATCCTCGATTTCGAACGGGCGGGAAAGCTCACAGGTGCCCGATTTGCCTTGTATAAAGGCGCGGGTGCCCGTCTTGAACGCGCTCTGATTAACTTCATGCTCGACCTGCATACCGAGCAGCACAAATATGTTGAAATGCTTCCGCCCTTTATGGTAAACAGAGACTCCATGACGGGGACGGGCCAACTGCCCAAGTTTGAGGAAGACCTGTTCCACGTTGAAGGACCGGATTACTTTCTGATCCCCACTGCGGAAGTTCCTGTAACCAATATTCATCGAGATGAAATTTTAGGTGCAGAACAGCTGCCATTGTGTTATACCGCGTACACTCCTTGCTTCCGCAAGGAAGCCGGAGCACATGGTCGTGATACCCGTGGGTTGATCCGCCAGCATCAGTTCAACAAGGTTGAGCTGGTCAAGTTCGTTGCTCCCGAGAATTCGGATGCTGAACTGGACAAATTGCTGGCTAACGCCGAAAAGGTTCTCCAGCTTCTTGAGTTGCCTTATCGCGTTGTTGATCTGTGTACCGGTGACATTGGTTTTTCCGCGGCACGCACCTTTGATATTGAGGTTTGGTTGCCGGGACAATCCGTGTACCGTGAAATTTCATCGTGTTCGAACTTTCGGGATTTTCAGGCCCGTCGCGCCGCGATTCGTTATCGCCGCGAAGAAGGTGCCAAGCCGGAGTTCGTACATACCCTCAACGGTTCAGGACTGGCCGTTGGTCGCACCTTGCTGGCGATTCTCGAGAACTACCAGCAACAGGACGGCAGCGTGATCGTTCCGGAAGTATTACGCCCCTACATGGGTGGCCTGGAGCGGATCACCGGAAAATAAGTTAAGTACGGAGGAGTGGCCGAGTGGCTTAAGGCGGCGGTCTTGAAAACCGTTGTACGAAAGTACCGTGGGTTCAAATCCTACCTCCTCCGCCATTTAGTTAAAGCATCCGCTGGATAGGATTTGAAGCGGAGCGAACGCCGACTTAATGTCGGAAGAGCGGACAGGATGTCCGCGGCAGAGAGCGCAGGGGAGCCGACGCAGGAGCCAACATGATGTTGGCGACGAAGTGGGCAAATCCTACCTCCTGCGCCATTTAGTTAAAGTTTCTGCTGAGCAGGATTTGAAGCAGAGCGAACAAAGAAAAGAAGTACGGAGAGGTGGCCGAGTCGGCTGAAGGCGCTCGCCTGCTAAGCGAGTGTACGGGGAAACCTGTACCGAGGGTTCGAATCCCTCCCTCTCCGCCATTTATTAAAAGCAAACTCCTTTTGGGATTCGAAGCGGAGTGAGCGCCGACTTAATGTCGGAAGAGCGGGCAGGATGTCCGCGGCAGCGAGCGTAGGTGAGCCGACGCAGGAGTCAACGTGATGTTGGCGACGAAGTGGGCGAATTCCTCCCTCTTCGCCATTTATTTTTAGTAAAGCAAAAAAGAGTGTTGACAACCTCGCCCAAATGCGAGATAACCATCACCCGTTGCGCCAGTAGCTCAGCTGGATAGAGCGTCTGACTACGGATCAGAAGGTCGGGAGTTCGAATCTTCCCTGGCGCGCCATTTAAAATCAAAAGGTTTCAGCTGATTAGCTGAAACCTTTTTTGTTTCTCTTTTCTAGATTTGATCCGGGTGTCTCGGGTCTGTGTCAAAGCAAGGGGATGGCTCTTTATCCCGTATGAAAGCCGATCAACTTTCCATTCTGTTTTATCCGCACATCACTCAAACTCCTGAAGTTTAGAGTTTCGTGATCTTTGAAAATTTGTCGAAGTTGAAAAAAAGGCGTTGACACCACGGCCACTGTGTGTGGCCGCGCCTTCAAAGCCGATTGTCATATTGGAAAGCTTTGAAGGCGCGGCCTCTAGAAGAAAGTTCCCCCTTTCTTCCGGAGGCCGCTATGGATACCAAGGGATACGGCAATATCCCCCAGTCCCTGTACGACGCTATCACATTTCTGGTCCAGGCGCTGACCAAACGTTCGGTTCCGACTTTTCTGGAACTGCTGTTCGGCGCGATGCTGACCCAGAATGGTTTTGTCACCGAAGCCTGGTTGGCGATCAGACCTAAGCGTCATTGGACGAGTTATTTCAAATGGTTGCAGAAGGGCCGCTGGTCCTGGGTTGCGCTTGGATTACAAACGGCTCGACTCGCTTTGCAACGAACAGAAGGTTCGCGCTGCTATGTCGCCATAGACGATACGGTGGTTTTCCGCTGTTCGCGCAAGGCTCCAGAATCACGCATCCACCATCAGCATGGTTGCAAGGTCAACCGACCCGTTTATGTCCGGGGACAGAACTGGGTGACCATGGCTCTGGTGTTGCCACAGGGGTGGCGTTCTCTGGCCTTGCCGATTCTTTCCCGTTTATCCAGAAGCACAGGCAACAGCGGCAAACTGGTCGCGGCCAAGACTTTGCTCCGGGTGACTCGGCCTCTGTTCCATGGACGCCTTGTGACGCTGCTGGTCGATTCCTGGTACATGCGCAAGTCGCTGCTGCTTCCAGCCCAGACTCTGGGTTACCAGGTCATCGGCCAGGTGCGCAAGGACACAGCGCTCTATCGACCGCCGCCATGCCACAACGGCAAACGCGGGCGGCCCCGTAAATATGGCGATAAGCTGACAGCTGAGCGTGTCGCTGAATTGCCCATGATCAGCCAGAACCTTTTTCTCTACGGGCAATGGCAGACGGTTCATTATCGCAGTTGCGTTGCCCGAGCCCGCTTCCTTGACGGACAACAGGTTCGCGCGGTCTGGTCTCAGATTGAAAACAAAGATGGAACCTTGCGTCAGCCCCGGCTCATCTTGAGCACCGATCTAAGCTTGTCAGCCGCACGCATCCTGCTGGCGTATAACCGCAGGTGGTCCATCGAGGACCTGTTCAATCAGCTTAAGAACCGTTGGGGCTGGAAGGACACGTGGCAGCAAACGCGTCAGGTGCTGCACCGCTGGACACAGATTCTTTCAACCAGCTATGCGCTGCCACAGTTGTTGGCTCAACAGAACAGTGAACAGGTGAAAGACCTCGCCTCTCTCTGCCCTTGGAGAGACAAACAGCCGATCACGGCCGGGCGTGTGCGCCAAGGGTTGCAAAGGATTTTTGGTCATGTCGATATCCGCAGCCACTGGAACCCGAAGTCGGGAAAATTCAGCCCTCAAAACCGGGGCAAAAAACCGGATCGGCCGCCTGATCCACACAAAACAGCTTAACTTCGACAATTTTCAGTTATTAATGAACGCTTCCAGCGCCGAATCAGGCCGGCTTGGGGAGGGGTGTAACTCTAAACTTCAGTCAAACTCGTAATCGATAATTTTCAAAATTCCTGAATCCGTATGCTCTGCGTTGAATCAGCTTCATCGTTCGATGGAAACCCTCGACGATGTCGTTACCGTGGTAATAACGAAACATACGGGCAATGGCATCAAGCCAATTTATAACCTGATTAGCGCTAATTGTCAGCCCGTCTGAGCCAGCGCTCAGATCGAGGGCGGATTGACATTGCTCTTCGGTTCCGAATTTGCTTAGAAATTCCTTCAGGCTCAAGCCTGCTTGAAACTGTATGCGATTCATCTTCATGGTGACCTCTTTTTTGGGGTTCCTGAAGATTATAACGGGGGGCTCATGACAAATTATGTCACCCCTTGGCTGAAGATTAGCGCTAATCAGGATTTATAATGCTTTTGCCGAGAGTTCTCATCGGACGAAATGGACTCTCTTTTAACCGTTCAACTTTGTCTAAGCGCTCACGTACTAGTTTTCTGCATTCGTTGTGGTTCTTCCCTTTGGCCAACTCCTGCCAGAAGATCCAGAGATTCTGAATGGCTGGAGTGTCTAGAATTTTCGCGGCGATTCAGTATTAGTTGGTCAGGGCGGCTGGCGTTTCCAGTTGTCGCCAGTGAGGAAGAACCAGCAGCAGCGATATGCCGCAGGCCAGAAAATTGGAGATGGGAAACGCGTACCACACCCCCCTCAGCCCGAGGAAATGGGGGAGAATCAGCACCAGCGGGATCAGAACCAGACCCTGGCGCAGCAGGTTCAGCAGCAGGGTCGGTAGCGCTTGGCCCAGAGTTTGGAAATAGGCCGAGCAAATCAACTGGATGGCCACCAATGGCAGCATCAACACCACCATACAGATGGCAAAACCGCTTTGGTGGATCAGCGATGGGTCGAGGGTAAAGATAGACGCCAACTGTTGATTAAAAAGCAGCAGGAGTAGAGCGATGAACGAACCGGTGGCCACCGCTGCCTTGAGGGCATGCTGAATTAATATCCGTACCCGGCTGGTAGCCCCAGCGCCATGATTGTAGCCGCAGATCGGTATAAAACCCTGGCTCAGGCCGATAACTGGGAACATGATAAAGATGTGCAACCGCTGAACAATCCCGTTAGTGGCCATGGCCACCTCGCCACCGAAGGCGAACAGAGTTTTGTTCATCACGATGGTTAGAACTGCCGTCGAGCACTGGCAGGCGATGGGGGTGAGGGCGAGGGTAAGAATTTTTTTGAGTAATGGACCGTTGATAACGGATGGGCCGAATTCGAACTTTAATGAGCTCTTGTGGCTACAGAAATAGTGGCAGGCAAAACAACCGCTGCAGAGATAGGCGATGCTGGTTGCTGCTGCGGCTCCCTTCATCCCCCAACCACACCAGAGGATGAACAGCGGATCAAGCACCACATTGATCACGGCAGGGATCACCATCACCAACATGGCTGTGCGGGCGTTGCCCTCCGCGCGGATTACATTATTGCTGAGCATGGCGAAACAGAGAAACGGCAAGCCGGGTAACAGCAGCTGAAAATAGTCTTGACTGTGGCTGAAGAGTTGGGCCTGGCTACCAAAAAAATGCAGCAGTGGCTTGGTCAGCAGTAACCCGGCGGTCGCCAGAACCACAGAGAAGATTACGCAGAGGAGCACCAGCAGGCTGAGGGTGGTGTTAGCCCGGGCATGATCGTTGGCACCGTTGCTGCGGGTGATTATCGATGAGCCTCCGACTCCCAGCCCTCGTCCCACCGAGCTGAACAGCAAGATGACCGGCATCAACACGGCGATGCCGCCGATCCCCTGTACGCCGATACAGCGGCCGATAAAAATGGTATCGATGAGTTGGCAGAGTGTCAGCGCCATCAGTCCAAGAATAGAAGGAACAGACAGCTTGAACAACAAGCCGGGAATCGGTGCTGAGCCAAGTTCTTTGTGCGCAACATGTTGTGTTGATCGTGTCATTCCGTTCACCTGATGCTAGAGGTGTACCCCCGAGGAAGAGGTTGTTTCTTCCTCGGGGGCTTGGGGAATGCTACTTGCTGAGAGCGTATTTCGCCGCGTTGGCACCGGCGCGGCGACCGAACACCACGGTGTCGGCGATGGCGTTACCACCCAGGCGGTTGTAGCCGTGGACGCCACCGGTGACTTCACCTGCGGCATAGAGCCCGGCCATCGGCCAGCTTTGCAGGTTCAGCACTTCCGATTCGGTGCTGATGGCGACGCCACCCATGGTGTGGTGGATGCCGGGGGCAACGCGGACGGCATAGAAGGGCGGTTGGGTGATGTTGAGAGGCATTCCGTCGCGGCCGAAGTCCTCATCTTTACCGCTTTTCTGGTAGTGGTTGTAGGCTTTAACGGTTTGCGGCAGAGCTGACATGCCGGTGATCTTGGCCAGTTCCTCGATGGTGTTGGCTTTACTCAGCATGCCGAGGTGGTCATAGCCTCGCACCATCTTTTTCTTTTCCACCAGTTGCTTGTCGAACACCAGCCAGGCGTACTGATCTTTTTGCTTGAGGATGGCATCCGAGGCCCGGTCGCGAGTGGTCAACTCGTTGATGAAGCGTTGACCATCGGTGTTGACCATGATGGCGCCGACGCCACGCACGGTTTCGGAGATCAGGATGCGGCTGTCCTTGCCGATGGTCGGGTGGGCCTGAACCCAGTCGATATCGGTCATGCTGGCACCGATGTCTTTGGCCAGGCGGATGCCGTCACCGGTAGCGGTGATGTTGTTGGAACTGGTCATGTCGGCGAAGGTCGGACGGTAGTAGGCGATCATCTCTTTGTTCATGCCGTAGCCTCCGGTCGCCAGCACGACAGCATCGGCGGCGATCATGTTGTAGCCGCTGTGCTTTCCGTGAACCACGACACCGGCGATGCTCTTGTCCTCGTTCAGGACCAGTTTTTCGACCCGTGAGTTCAGGCGCAGATCAACCTGCTCCAGCTTGGCGGCAGCACGCAGCACATGAATGATGTGCGGACCGACACTGGCACCGCCAGACGGGCGATGGGTGCGTTGAACCCGGGCACCACCGGAACGTTTGAGGTCATCCATGTTGGCGCCCAGGGACTCCAGCCATTTGATGCCATCAGCGGATTGTTCAGCCATGATACGAACCAGGGCTTCATCGTTTTGATAGCGCCCGCCCTTCATGGCGTCTTCAATAAACCAGTCGATTCTGTCTTCAATCCCTTTTTTAGCCTGTTGCGGAGTGCCGACGGCATTGAAACCACCGGCTGCCAGCATCGAGTTGCCACCGCTGTAGGGGGCTTTTTCGTACAGAATGACGTTGGCCCCGGCGCGCTTGGCCGAAATGGCGGCATTGAAACCGGCGCTGCCAGCACCCACGACGATCACATCCGTCGATTCAACAGGACCGGCGGCAATCGCTTGCTGAATGGCCTGTTGATCCCAGTTCTTATCCCACGCCTGTTTCTTGATCACATCGTCAAACGGCATCTGGCTGTGCTTGAACGAGTGGCAGTTGTTGCACTGGAACTGGGGCGCATCGTGCCCCTTATGGCAGCTGGTGCAATTGATGTTGCCCAGATGCGAGGTGTGCGGGTCAAATTCAAGAGAATCGTTGGCCAACTCTGCATAGCCGCCATGGCAGGTTATGCATTGCTGGTTTTCATAGGTTTCGCTGTCCGATATCTTGCCGTTTTCGGCATGGCAACCGTTACAGTCGGCCATTTCGGCGTGTGCCTCGGCGAGGGTCGGGGGAGCATTATTTGACTTCTGGGAAACGGCCTGGACACTGCTGGCACTGAGCAGAGCAAAGGCAAATAAGAGGGTTACGAAGCGTGTTTTCATATCGGTCTCCTTCAGTGGTTGTTGTGCTGTTTTTTTCTTTTAAAATATTGCGTGGAAGCTCTGGCTAGAATTTGACAACGTAATCCAGGTAGACGCGATGGTCGGTTTCATCCCCTTTGACGCCGCCGATTTTCCCCTTTTCATCCGAATCGTAGTCGGCGAAGTACCAGCGGCAGCTCAAACCTTTGAGATAGGGGATTTTCCACCGGGTATCGACCGCAAAGTAGTCTTCATCGGCTGTACCACCCGCTTTGCCGGTCAGTGAGTTTTCGGCATCCGTACCGCGGGTGTAACTGACTTTAGTGGTTAAGCCGGGGACAAAATTGCTGAGGTCAAATCCGACCCGGGCCTGCCAGGCCTTCTCTTCGGTGTTCGTGAAATCCGGTCCGATGGGAGCACGGGTCGGGAAGGGATTGGTGCCGTGATCACCGGCGAAGTTGTCCTCAAGCCACATATCGAATACCTGAGTGTAGGCGGCACCGAGGGTGAACATCCCAACGTTCCAATTGAGATCGACGTAGTAGGCCGATCCGTCGAGATCCTCATTGCCATCCAGGTCTTTTTCGGCTCCCGGCTTGAACAGATCACCATTGTCCTTGGCCGTGAAATAGCCGGCGGAAAGCTGCACCTTGCTGCTGGGGAGTTTCCAGCTGTAGCCTGCGCGGATACCGAGCTTGGCCAGGTAGTCTTGTGATACCAGATATTCAAGCTCTGCTTTAAAACCCGCCTTTTTGTAGGTGGCGCCCAGGCCCCAGACGATATCAATCTCTTCGCCCAACTCGGTGGTGAACTTATCCCAGCTGTCATCATGGCGCGAGCTCCACTCATCAAAGGCATAGCCGTAAAATTTAAATTGATCGAAGCTGTAGTCTGCGGTGATACCGCGGAAGGTGTTGGGAATGGCACGGGTTGATGAACTTCTGAGCAGCATGGTTTTGACCTTCTGGGCTCCTACCTTTACATGACCATTGCGGGTCACTTGAAAGTCGGCAAACAGTTGGCCGATTTTGGAAATATGATTGTCAATGCCGTCGTCATCAC